>NZ_CP102268.1:4227500-4577574 GCF_025148285.1 Marvinbryantia formatexigens DSM 14469
TATATCCCAACTGGTATCTCTTCATCAAAAGAATATTCTTCCATAGTGTCTCTTTCAAAGTTATATATTGTGACAAATTCTCTTTCCGGATCTGCCACCCAGTATTCTCTGACTCCTGCCGTCCGATATTTAAACAGTTTCTTATAATAATCCATTTGTCTGCTGCTGGGAGAAACAATCTCAATGATCCAATCCGGAGCACCGTTACATCCTTTATCTGTGATCTTATTTTTATCACAGATAACCGATAGATCTGGTTCTACATAATTTTTATCATTTTCATTTAAGAATACAGCAAAAGGCGCAGGAAATACTTCACATTTACCATTTTGACTTTGAATATAGTTTCCAATTTCTCTATCAAAAAAATGTACCAGTCGCTGGTGTTTTGTATTTGGCGGAGCCATATAATAAATTTTTCCATCGATCAACTCTGCACGCTCCCCTTCTGGTAATGCATAAATATCATCTATTGTATAAATTTCTTCTTTTTTTAATGCATCCATCCTTACATCTCCCTGACAGGCACTTATCCAAGTGCGAAGTTAAAGTATAAAACAAGTATACAGGATTTGAAAAAAAGTGTAAATAGAAAGTAGGGATATTCAGCTCTTTTTTACAGGATGTTTTGCGTTGACATATTCTGTAGTCTGTGATATTCTGGGTTCATCAAAAAACGTTTCCGGAAGCGTTCTCTTTGTTTCCGGAGTATCTGAGGAGATTTTTTATGAGCTGGACAAGAAGGGTTATTTGCTTATTTAAAGGGAACATCTGATTCTTTCCGGCTACCAGTCTGCCCTTTTCCGGGCAATGTCCAATATTTGAAATTATAAAAACTTATGAGTAAATCCTGCGTACAGAACAGTCAGGGAGTATTTATGTGTGCCCGGACTGCGGTTATTACGCATGGAATACTATATTTTACACAGAGGGAGATTAAGACAATGAATATAAAGAAACAGACAGGATTATTGTACCTGTATGAGGCAATTATCTGCTTTCGCATGGTGGATGTTGTCTGGGTGATTTTTCTGCTGGGGAGAGGGTATTCTCTGGCGGAGGTCGGCATTGCGGAGGGAATTTTTCATGTGACCAGCATGATTTTTGAGATTCCCAGCGGGATGGCGGCGGATTTATGCGGAAGGAAGCGGACGCTGGTGCTGTCCGGGATAATGGGAATGCTCTCGTGCATCTTTATGATGCTGGACGGTTTTCGCGGATGGATTTATGTGGGAATGATATTTTCGGCGCTGAGCCTGAATCTGGCGTCCGGAACGGAGGAGGCGCTGCTTTACGACAGTCTTCTGGAGGCGGGCTGCGCGCAGCGCTACGGACAGGTCCGCTCGCGCAGCAGCGTAATCGGACGGATTTCCAGTGCACTTTCCTGCATGGCAAGTCCGGTGGCGATAGCGGCGGGGTTCCGTTATACATACCTGGGCTCTGCACTGCTGGATCTTGGAAGTGCGCTTGCCGCGCTTGGCATGAGCGAACCACAGGTGACAGAGGAGCAGAAAAACCGCCGGGCATATACCTTAAAAGAAAACAGAAAGCGGCTGATAAAGCATGTGCAGACAACGCTTATATTTATCAGAGAGCATCCGAAAATAATGGGAAAGCTTTTCGCCAACGGAGCGCTCGGCTGTCCCTGCTTTCTGATAATGATGTATCTGCAGGAGCATCTGGTAAACTGCGGCTGGCCACAGGAATTTATCGGGATTCCGATGCTTTTGATTCCGCTGGCGGGCGCATTGGGAGCGTGGCTGGCATCAAGAAATAAAAAACCGCTTTTTAAAATGGTGATATTGCTCGGACTCTTAAGTGGCGCCGGAATCTGTCTGACCGGCAGCTCTGTGCTCTGGCTGTCTCTGACAGGCGCCTGCATCGTGCGCGTCTGCGAGGGCTTTGCGGAAATTGCGGTCAGTGAGGATGTCAACCGCCAGTTTACGAGCGACCAGCGGGCAACGCTTGTCAGTGTGGACAGTATGATTTATTCCATGCTGATGGTAGTCGCCAGCCCGGTGACCGGATTTCTGGGAAGCAGATACGGCGTGCAGGCAATCTTTGTCGTGATGGGCGTCATCCTTCTGACCGCTGTCTGCGTGCTGGGATGGCTGTACCGCAGAAAAAACAAATGCCACCGCTAAAACAGATGATGCCGCCTTGAAAGATAAAAAAATTTTTGCCGGACCACAGGAATTTGCGGTCCGGCAGGAAAAGACTTCCAGCTACAAAACCGGTTCGATGACCGCCCGGAAGTATTTATCCAGCTCCTCCGGCGTCTGCTTCATCCGTCCTTTTATCCACCAGAGCGCCATTTCCACAAAGCTGCCGGAGATATGATTGACCAGAAAATCCTGCGGGATATCCATATTATGCTTTCTGTTCTGGTTTACAAACTGCGTCTGTATCAGTTCGTTCAGGCTGTCCTTGAAATACCGCAGAAACAGTCCGCTGCTTTCGCCGGAAAGCAGACCGAGGATATTATAATCATTTTCCTGCAGATGCTGCAGTAAATGACAGAATACGGATTCCGGCACATTTCTGTCCGAATACAGACCGTGTGTATGGCTGCAGTCCATTGCGCTGCTGATGATATGTCCGAAAAGCTCCTCGCAAAGGGCCTTCAGCAGGTCGTCCTTCGTCTCAAAATGTGCGTAAAATGTCGTCCGCCCCACGTTAGCGGCGTCAATGATTTCCTGCACAGTAATTTTCCCGTAGCTTTTTTCTGCCAGAAGGGCGCTGAATGCCGAAAAAATAGCCGCCCTTGTCTTCTGCTGTCTTCTGTCCATAAAAATCCTTTCTGCAAAATTCCGTATAAATGTTTCTGTTTGAATTTTTCTGTACAAGCCTTTTTATATCAGGTCTTTCCGTACAGATTTTCCAAAATGTTCCGTATGAAACATCCAAAAAAGATTATCCGTTGTATCCGGCTCTTTTCTTTTCTAAAATAAAAGAGAACAAAATGTTTGTTATCAGATTTATTGTACGGTAACTACAGACTGCTGTCAAGAGACGGACTGCGGAAAGACCTGCAGCACACCAGGCGCACATCCACGCGCGATAAACACACCGGTCCGCAGCAGAGGAAAGGAAGGATATCAAATGATAAAAAAGATAAATGATTTTCTGGCGGGACTGCCTATGACGATTATCGCCGGCATATTTTTGCTGATGGACCTGGTTCCGCATCTGGCAAACCCCTCCGGCGGAGGGAACGCGCATCCGTCCTTTCTGCCGTTTGACCCTGCCTGGGTAACGGTTGTCATCTGCGGTATCCCGCTTTTGTATCTCGCCGTATGGCGGATCATTCACAATCCCGGCATCCGCAAAATATCTTCCGCTCTTCTGATTTGTATCGCCATGTTTGCCGCTATCGCCATCGGGGATCTGTTCGCGGCGGGTGAGGTCGTATTCATCATGGCGGTCGGCGCGCTCCTGGAGGAGGCGACCACCAGACGGGCAAAAAAAGGACTGAAAAATCTGCTTAGTCTCGCTCCGGCAAAGGGACGCAGGCTGAAGGACGGAAAGGAAGAAATGATACCGGCAGAGAAAATACAGCCGGGAGATATCCTGCGCATCCTGCCCGGCGAGACAGTCCCGGCCGACGGAATCATCCTGCGCGGCGAAACGTCGGTCGACCAGTCCGTTATGACGGGGGAATCCCTGCCGGTCGACAAGAGCGCCGGCGAAGAAGTCTTCTGCGGCACCATCAACTGCTTTGGCTCCGTTGATATTTCAGTGACAAAAGCAGGCGAAGACAGCTCTCTGCAGAAGCTGATACGCATGGTGCAGGATGCGGAGAACAAACAGGCGCCCACGCAGCGGCTTGCCGATAAAGCCGCCAGCTATCTGGTGCCTGTCGCCCTGCTTATCGCGGTTCTGTCCTATGTGTTCACCGGAAATATCATTACCGCGGTAACGGTTCTGGTCGTATTCTGTCCCTGCGCCCTTGTGCTGGCGACGCCGACCGCTGTCATGGCGGCAATCGGACAGGCGACCCGGCACGGCGTTATCATCAAATCCGGCGAGGCTCTGGAAAAAATGGGAAAGGTGGATACCATCGCCTTCGATAAGACCGGAACCCTGACGTATGGGCGTCTTAACGTCAGCGATATCCTGTCCTTCGATGAGAAAGTCGGCGAAGCAGAGCTGCTCTTTCTTGCCGCTTCCGCCGAATCCAGAAGCGAGCATCCGCTGGGAAAGGCGATTGTGACCTGTGCCAGAGAGAAAAACGTGCCGCTGACAGAACCGTCCGATTTCCGGATGACTACCGGCAGGGGCATTTTTGCCCGGATTCATGACCGCAGACTGCTTTGCGGCAATGAAAAATTTCTTGCGAAAAACGGCGTTCCAGTGGATGATGGCATACAGCCCGCACTGCAGCGGCTGCGTGCCCAGGGAAAAGCCTCTGTTCTTGTGGCGGAAAATCAGAAATGTATCGGCGTTATCGGGCTTTCCGACGTGCTGCGCCCGGAGGCAGAGGACATGGTTTACTGTCTGTCGGCTATGCACATCCGCAGCGTGCTGCTGACCGGCGACAGTAAACAGGCCGCCGGATATTTTGCAGAACAGACCGGCATTACCAGTGTCTGCCCGGAGCTTCTGCCGGAAGAAAAGGTGCAGAATATTGAAAACTTGCAGAGTACCGGTTATACGGTCTGCATGATCGGGGACGGCGTCAACGATGCGCCGGCGCTGAAAGCGGCGGATGTAAGCGTGGCGATGGGAAGTATGGGAAGTGATATTGCGGTGGAAGCGGCGGATATCGCTCTTATGAGCGATAATCTCGCCAGAATTCCTTATCTGAAACGGCTGTCCGACGTGACTGTCCGGACGATTAAATTCTGCATCACGCTGTCCATGTGCATCAACTTTGCCGCGATTATCCTGTCGCTTATGCAGGTGCTGACGCCGACTACCGGGGCTCTTGTGCACAATGCGGGTTCCTGCCTTGTGGTACTGATTGCCGCATTTTCTCCGCAAGCGGCTTCTGCACGCGTTTCCTCGTAACCTCGGCAAGACCGAGCGGCGTGATATCGACGGCATACGCCTTTACCGGGTCCTTCTGCAGCTCCGCATCCAGTGCGGCGAGCAGACGCTGCTCCTCCTCTTTGCTGTCCATATTGATAAAATCAATCAGAATGATGCCGGAGAGGTTGCGCAGCCGTATCTGGCGCGCCGCCTCGCGCGCCGCCTCCAGATTTATCTTCCGGAAGGTCTCGGAGGCTTTTTTTCCGCGCTCGCATTTCCCGGTGTTCACATCGATTGCCGTCAGCGCCTCCGTTGGCTGGATGACAAGATAAGCGCCGGATTTCAGCCAGACGCGCTCGCGAAGGGCTTCCTCAAACGCCCCTTCCAGAGAATACAGCTTATAAAGCGGCAGCAGGCGGTCCTCATAAAAGGACAGCTTCTCGGCATCCGCCGGAAGGTTTTCCGCAAGATATGCCTGCAGCCGGTCGTAAAGCCCCTGGTCGTCGGTCAGAATCTCCTCACATTCCGTCTGGCGGATATCCTTCAGATGCGCCAGCCAGGCGGCAGGACTGCGGTAAAGGCAGCTTTTGCAGGTACGATACCTCGCCGTCCGGCAGATATCTTCAAAACGCTTTGCCAGCGTTTCTGCCTCCCGGAGGATTTCCTCCTCTTCTGCTTCTGCTGCATTTGTGCGCAGAATCCAGCCAAAATTCCCCTCCGGAAGTCTCCCGGCAATCTGCTGCAGCCGTTCCCGCTCTGCCTTTGCAAGCTTCGCGGAAATGCCCGTCTGCGTTTTTCCGGAGGTCAGCACCAGATATTTTCCCGGAAAGGAAATATTCGCCGTTACCGTCGGCGCTTTCGTTTTCACGCCCTCGCGCGCAATCTGTACCAGCAGCTCATCCCCCGCCACCAGACGCGGGGAATTTGTTTTATTTGTAAAATAAGGCTCCGCCTTTTCAGAAAGCGGCAGATAGCAGGAAATCCCGTCTTCTATCTCCACAAACGCCGCCTGGATATTTTTGACGACATTTTTCACCTTGCCAATATATATGTTGCCGGGAAGCGGCGTCTCTGTCTCCCTGTCAAAGGAGAGCTCCGCTGCCCTGCCGTCCAGGTACAGCGCAGTGGCTATCCCGTCCCATAATCTCGTGATAATCAGCTTATTCTTCAATGTCTTCTCCCAGATTCTCCAGAGGAACAAAGGTATGTTCCTCTTCCCCGGTATCGGCGTACAGCTCGTCGCGGTTCACCAGCAGCGCAAACTCCGGCATCTCCCATCCGATAAATCCGGCAAACGCCTGCAGCACCAGCTCCGGTTTTAAGTTTGCCGCGCTCCCCGCCGCAAGCTGCATACAGATTTTCCCGTCCCGGCATTCGCCGCGGTAAATCATCGGGCGGATATCCTCTTCCTTCTCACGTTTCTTCGTTTTTTTGCAGACGATAATCTGCTCCTGGGCAAGGAACGCCTCCCAGGACGCCTGCCATCCCTGCGGCGGCTCGCAGCCCTCGCGGAAAGCTACTGTAAAATCCGCCGCCGCCACGAGAGACATCGCCTTAGAAGCCTTTCCCTCCTCTATCCGGCGGAAGCTCGTCACGTGAACGCCCTCCACCATCACAGCATTTAAGCGCCGCAGTGCTTCCTGCGAGGAAACGGGCGTTTTAATTTCAATATCCACATACTCGCTGTCGCTGGTCATCCCCACGCCGAGCGGCAATGCAAAGGACATCACCATGTGCGGGCTGAAGCCTTCGGTAAAGGCGATATCGATTTCCGCCCGGCGCAGAACCTTCTGGAAGAAGCGCATCATATCAAGATGCCCGATGAATTTCATCGCGCCGTGTTTGGAAAATTTAATTCTTATCTTCAAAACAGACACCTCCTCCATAACATGCTGCTCCGCATCCGGCACATTTGCTGCGGCAGTTTTCCGTCACCTTTTCCTCGTGCGCGCGCTGCCACTCGCGCTTTAAAAACGCCTTGCTCACGCCGATATTGATGAAATCCCACGGCAGAATCTCTTCCGTATCGCGCTCGCGCACCGTATAAAAGGCCGGATCGACGCCGGTATGCTCATATGCCTGCTCCCAGTATTCCCTGTGAAAGGTCTCCGTCCAGGCGTCGTAGAGCGCGCCGTTTTTGTAGGCGTCCAGGATAACCGCACCCACCCGGCGGTCGCCGCGCGCCAGGAGACCTTCCAGCACCGTAACGTCCGCCTCGTGCCAGTTGTAGCGGATACTTCTGTAATTTTTCTGTTCCTTCATCTCGTGATTGACAGTGCGGGCGCTGCCAAGGAAAGCGTCCCTGGTGTACATCGGCGCCCACTGGAACGGCGTAAACGGCTTTGGCACGAAAAAGGACGTGCTGACCGTAATCTGGCATTTTCCGTTGCGCTTTTCCTTCGGAACCTCGTAGTAGCGCTCGGCAATCTTCTCAGCCAGATGGGCGATTGCCTTGCGGTCCTCCTCCGTCTCGGTCGGCAGTCCGAGCATGAAATACAGCTTGACCTTGTTCCAGCCGCCCTCGAACGCCTGTCCGGCGCCGTTCAGGATGACCTCCTCCGTCAGCCCCTTGTTGATAACGTCGCGCAGACGCTGGGAGCCTGCCTCCGGCGCAAAGGTGAGACTGCTCTTGCGCACGTCCTGCACCTTGCTCATAACGTCGAGCGAAAAGGCGTCGATGCGCAGAGAAGGCAGAGAAATATTGATGCCGCGCTGACGGCACTCGTCGATCAGATAGGTGACAAGCTCCTCCAGCTGGGAATAATCGCTGGAGCTTAAGGAACTTAATGAGATCTCCTCATGACCGGTATTTTTCAGCATCGCCTCCGCTGTTTTTTTGAGCATTTCCACGTCGCGCTCTCTGGTCGGCCGGTAGAGCATTCCCGCCTGGCAGAAACGGCAGCCGCGGATACAGCCGCGCTGGATCTCCAGCACCACGCGGTCCTGCGTCGCCTTGATAAAGGGAACCACCGGCGCCTGCGGATACACCGATTCTGAAAGATCCATGACAATCTGCTTTTCCACCGTCTCCGGCACACCCGGTGTGTTCGGCGCAAACGAAGCAATGGTTCCGTCCTCCTTATAGGTGACATCGTAGAGGGACGGCACGTAAATACCCGGCAGCGAAGCCGCGGCAACCAGAAATTCCCGGCGGCTCTTTCCGGCGGCGCGGTATTCCTTATAAAGATTAATCAGCTCGTCGTACACTGTCTCTCCCTCGCCGATATAGAACATATCAAAAAAGTCCGCCAGCGGCTCCGGATTGTAGGTGCAGGGTCCGCCGCCGATTACAACCGGGCAGTCCTCCCCGCGCTCCGCCGCCAGCAGCGGAATCTGGCTCAGCTCCAGAACCTGCAGGATATTGGTATAACACATCTCATACTGGATGGTAATACCGAGGAAATCAAACTCCTTTACCGAATCCTGCGATTCCAGCGCGAACAGCGGGATATGCTGTTTCCGCATAATTTCATCAAGGTCCGTCCACGGGGAATATACGCGCTCGCACCAGACATCCTCCCGGCGGTTGAACATGTCGTAGAGAATCTGGATGCCAAGGTGTGACATCCCGATCTCGTAGACGTCGGGAAAGCACATACAGAAACGGACATCCACCTTTTCCCTGTCCTTCATCACCGCGTTTACCTCGTTGCCGATATAGCGCGCCGGTTTCTCAATTTTCAGTAATATTTCATCACGCAAAGCTAGTTTCCGCATAAAGCTCCTTTCATTCATTACGTTCTGTTTATGACATGAGACACAGGAACCTGATGTTGTAAAGAGCAGCACAACAGGTTCCTGTATCGCACATCAACTCATCATATTGTAAGCTTTTAGGGGAAGGAATTCAAGCAAATCTTTTTCCGGAATAAAAAATATCCCCCAGAGCGGCTGCTCTGAAGGACAACGTCATTATTTTAATCCCTTACATAACGGAATCAGGCACAGTAAAATCACAATACCCACAAGCCCGATAATAACTCCCGGAATCATGTTGTTCCACACCATGCAGAAGCACATTCCAACACCTAAAGCAAGCGCTCCCACTATGCCGATTACTGCTGTCAGCACCGCTTTTCCTGTGATTTTGATCGGCGCCATATGCTCCATTTTTCTCCAGACAAAAACGGTGATCAGCGCAAAAACCAGCCCGACGCATCCTACAACAATCCCCGGTTTAAAGGCGTTCCATTCTTCAATCAGTGCCATGCACATTCCCAGTGCGAAGAAAATAACGCTGATCGTTCCCAAAATCGTTGCTACAAAACTGCTTTTTTTCATTACTCAAATCCTCCTGTTTGATATTGATTATTTTTTATGTAAGGATTATATGATTGTTTTATTTATACTGTGTTTGAGAATTGTTTGAATTATATTAATTGTTAAAAAAAGAGCCGTTCCAAATGAACAGCTCCCGCACAATTTCTTTATAAAAGGGCGTGACCCTTTTCACAGATCTGGTAGATCTCCTCCAGTTTTTCTTCAATCATCGGCTCATATTTCTCTTTTTTCTTTTCCACCAGCCGCCGGTACAGAAAATAGGGAAGAATCCATCCGATAAATGCCGGTATGGCAAGAAGGACACACAGCCAGATAATCGGCGGTGTATGGACGACCGCAAAGGTGGAACCCGCCATGAACGCCGTACCGATGATTCCTGTTACCAGCGCCCATACTGTAGGCATCCGGGTTTTCGCCTCTTCCATCACTTCGATTTCATGAGTACAGGCTTCAAAATTTCTCTGCAGCCTCGTCAGTTCCATCTTATTTACAATCTTACGGTTCCGCTTCATGCGGAGCGTGACGTTGTGAGAGACGGGGCGGATGTTTTCCGAAGGCTGCACTGTTTCCTCCATCTCCCATCCAAAGTTCTCATAGCAGTCTGCATACATGGATGCCTGCTCTCTGGGAACCGTAACCTCTTTATATTCATAACCGATATATTCTTTCTTTTCCCGCATTATCTTTCCTCCGTTTCCATTCTGCTGTCCGCAGGAATCAGCGGAAGGGTTACCGTAAATACCGACCCTTTCCCCGCGGTGCTTTCCACAGTAATGCTTCCGTCCGACAACTGCAGGATTCGTTTTACCAGTGCAAGCCCCAGACCATTCCCCTGTGTGGAATGGGAAGCATCTCCCTGATAAAACTTGTCAAACACATGCTTTACCGTCTCTTCATCCATGCCGCATCCGGTATCTGCCACGGAAACCGTGACATTCTCCCCATCAGAAACCTGTGAAAGCGTGATTGTTCCTCCAGATGGCGTAAACTTTACCGCATTCGATAAAAGATTCGTCCATACCAGTTCCAGCAGCCCTTCGTCCGCCATGATCGTTACCCGTTCTTCCAGCTCCGCCTCAAATTCAATGTTTTTTTCCTCCCATTGATTCTCAAACTGCAGCGCACAGTCACTGAGCTGCCTGCACAGATCATAGCTTTGGGATACCGGCTGGATGACCTGCTTTTCCAGCTTATTCAGCTTCAGCATATTCGTGATCAGATTTCCAAGCCGCTCAGAAGAGCGCAGAATGTTCCGGGTACATTCCCTCCGGGTTTCTTTTGGCAGCTCTTCTTTTTCCAGAAGCTGTGCATTGGTGTAGATCACAGAGAGCGGCGTCTTGAATTCATGGGACACATCGGAAAAAAAGTCTGTTTTCATCGTCTCCATGCTTCCCAATTCTTCTACCATCTTATTGAAATCCATAATCATGACGTCCAGGTAATCCCATTTGTCCGGCGTGTTCATGGTCGGTACGTAGACGGAAAAATCTCCGTTGGCCACAAGACTGGTAGCTTTCGCCAGTGTCTGCATCGGGACTTCGTAAGCCTTTTCCATCCGGTAACGGGTATAGCGTGTCACGCCGCCTGCCACCAGCGCCCAGTAAACTAATGGTATGAGTATCTGCAGCCACCAGCTGAAATTTTCTTCCTCTCCCAGAACAACCAGCCCCATATGCACCCCGGACATCAGAAGCAGTATCACAAAAAGCACTGCAAAAAGAGATACCGGGAAACGGGACTGACGGACTTTTTCCACGCTTTTTCTTCTATCCCCTGTCCCTGTCATTTCAGCACCGCCTTATATCCCAGTCCACGGACTGTTTTAATCTCAAACCCGTTGCAGCCGGAGAATTTGTCCCGGAGCTTTGTAATATACACGTCCACCGCCCGCAGGCTGGTATCGCTGTCCACGCCCCAGAACTCATCCATAAGCTGCGCCCTTGAAAATGTTTTGTTTGGGTAAGAAAGCAGTTTATAAAGAATGTTAAATTCCCTGGTCGTCACGGGAATTTCTTCCCCGCCCGCAGCTGCCGTCATCGCGTCTCCGTCCAGCTCCAGATTTCCCACCTCCAGCTTCCGCCTTGTTTCAATATTCGCCCTGCGAAGAAGCGCCCGTACACGCAGGAGAAGCTCATCCAGCTCCAATGGCTTTACCATGTAATCATCGATTCCAATCTGGAACCCTTTCTGTTTGGAAGGCAGGTCGTCCTTCGCAGACATAAACAGGATCGGAATATGGCGGTTTACCCTCCGGACCGTCTCCGCAAATTCAAACCCGTCAATTTCCGGCATCATAATATCAGAAATAATCAGGTCATACAGATTATTATACATTTCGTCATAAGCTTCTCTTGCCCGCAGACATCCTTTTACCTGAAAACCGCTGTCGCTTAAGTATGTACATACCGTCTGGTTTAATTTTACGTCATCTTCCACTACAAGAATCTTTACCACGTTCTCTTACCTCCCGTTTTTTATTCCAGTTTTTATATCGCCTATCTGTACCGTTGTCCGGATGAGCATCCCAGCCTGTGGCACAGAAAGGTCTGCAAATACCTATATCAAAAGCAAAAAGGATGGAACTGCAATCAGCAGGGTAGGGATTGGCGGCAAAAAACACAGTTTTTTGATGGATCTAAAAATCTTCTGTAAATCCATTTTACACCTCACATAAAAGAAAATCTACCGATTCTTTGCCGCTACTATACCCTGCCTTTGTTCATGTTTTGTTTGAGAAATGTTTCAGAATTATTAATTTTTAGATTTTAGCGGCATCCAGAAATTGATGCGACTGCGGGAACAACCGCAACTGCTTTTTTATAAGCCGCTCCCCCTTTCTTTAGCCTCTGTAATCCATCTGTAAGCACTTCTTTCGGGCAGGCGACATTCAACCTCAAAAAGTTTGCTCCGCTTTTCCCGTATTGCCTACCTTCCGATACATAAAGCCCTGTGGTGTCCCGCAGATACCTTGCAAACTCTGTGGCATCTCCGGAAAGTTCCCTGCAATCCAGCCACATAAGGTATGTTGCTTCTGACGCGACCGGCTTTATTTCCCCGATTTGTTCTTCTAGGAAGGCTTTCGCATACTGTTTATTTTCTTCCAGATATTCTCTCAGCGCATCCAGCCACGGGGCGCCTTTTGTAAATGCCGCCACCGCCGCCTGCACCGCAAACGCATTTGGCTCTGCCACCTCGTCTGTATTGACTGCACGGTACATTTTATTTCGCAATCCCTCATTTGGGACAAAAACTGCCGCCGTCTGAAGCCCTGCCAGGTTAAATGCTTTTGTGGGCGCGATACAGGTAATACTGATTTCCCGGCAGTCCTCTGAAGCTGATGCAAACGGAACATATTCCTTTCCCGGCGCAGTCAGGTCACAGTGGATTTCATCAGAAAGAACGATTACATGATGCTTCCTGCACAGTCCGCCGATTCTTGCAAGGGTTTCTCTGCTCCAGATTTTTCCCACCGGATTATGCGGATTGCAGAGAATCATCATGGTGGTCTGCGGGTCTGCCAGATCCTTTTCCAGCCTTTCAAAATCAATCTCATATGCCCCGTCTTTATACCTCAGAGGGCTTTCCAGTACGGTTCTTCCATTATTGACAATCGAATTGAAAAAGATATTGTAAACCGGCGTCTGCACAAGAATCTTTTCGCCCGGCGTTGTCAGCTTTCTCACTGCGCTTGAAATAGCAGGCACCACGCCGGTCACAAACATCAGCCACTCTTTCCTGATTTGAAAATGATGGCGCTTACTCCACCAGTCCTGGTATGCCTGATACCACTCATCCGGTATGACAGAATATCCGAAAACGCCATGCTCTGCCCGCTCTGTAATCGCTTTTCTGATTTCCGGGGCAGTCTGAAAATCCATGTCCGCCACCCACATGGGAAGCTCTCCATCCTTCACATCCCATTTCATGGAATTGCTGTTTTTTCTGTCGATTATTTCATCAAAGTCATACTTCATTTCTGAACATCTCCTTATATGATTCCATTCTATCCATTACAAATCGTATCACAAACGATTCTTGTTTTACTTACATCTACCTTATCCTTCTCCAGCGTCAGCTCGCCAATGTAATCTGCCCGAATCGTTCCTGCTGCGGGATTTAAAACACTTTCGATTCCGCCCACGATCTCCGCGTCTACCGTGGAATACTCGAAGGCAAGCGTAGTATTTAACAGGCGGCAGTTTTTCATCACCAGATTGTCGATGTAACACATCCCCTGCAGGCTTTCAATGGTACAGTTGATGAGCGTCAGATTCTTTGCGTTCCATCCCAGGTATTCACCGCAGATATAAGAATCATACACGGTCACATTTTCGCTGTTCCAAAAGGCGTCTTTGGACAACAGCCTTGCATTGTGGATTTCCACATTTTCTGCACCGTCAAAAGAATAGTTACCTGTCAGACGGAAATTCCGGATTACCATGTTCCGGCTGTTCATGGCAAAATAATCGCCCTTAGCCATCACATCCTCCATTTCCACTCCATCGCAGTTCCAGAGCGTCTCCGACGCATTCGGCAGATCTACATGGGAAAGCTTCACACGGCGGCACCGGCGGAAATTCTTCGGCGCCTCGATCAGAGAATTTCCCACAGTAATATCCTCCGTATACCAGACGCCTGCTCTCCCCATTTCCAGCCAGGAACAATCTTTTACATAAATGTTCTTCGCATACCACAAAGGATATTTCCACTGGAACATACTCCCATAAAGCTCAATATCCCGGCTCTCCTTAAGCGGAGATTCTCCATCCGCAAAAATAGTATCGTATATTTTAAGATTCTGTCCGCCGAATAAGGCTCTTTCTCCTGTCAGTCTCTGCTGCCGGATCTCTTTGTTTTTTTCTGCATTCATCGTCTTACCGTCTCCTCTTCGTTTCTATGTTTGCAACTGTCTTTCCTATGATCTGATTATAAATCATGTCTCTTCATATATCCAATACTTATGTAAAATACCGGTTAATGCTTACTAAGCATAATTCATAGTTCTGCAATCCTCAGCATAATTAAAAAACGTCCATCGGACGTTTTCGTCGTATGCATGGCAAAAAAAAAGAGAATGAAAAAAGAAAGTAACTGCCTCTTGCGTCCCGCCGCCGGATAAGTTATAGTTAATTTATCAGAACAGCACGCTGTTTTTCCCATACATTATCCAGGAAAGGATGTGATACAATGTCATTACCTCAGACTCAAATTTATACAGAAGCTGATTATTACAACCTGCCGGAAAATGTCCGGGCAGAACTCATTGACGGGAACCTGATATATAACCAGGCCGCCCCTTCCAGAATCCACCAGACGATACTTATGGAGCTTGCCGGAACTATCCGGGATTATCTTAAATTAAAAGGTGGACCCTGCCGGGTATATCCCGCCCCGTTCGCTGTCCGGCTGAGAGAGGACAGGCAAACCATAGTGGAGCCGGATATAAGTGTTATTTGCGACCGCAGCAAACTTACAGACCGCGGATGCACCGGCGCGCCCGACTGGATTATTGAAATCGTTTCTCCCAGTAATTCAAGTCATGATTATGTTCTAAAACTGAATCTTTATGCAAATGCCGGTGTCCGTGAATATTGGATCGTTGATCCTGTCAGGGAAAGTATATTTGTATACTATCTGGAGCAGGCACATTTCAAAGCGGAAGCTCACACCTTCCAGGAACAAATCAGGGTTAATATCTACGATGATTTTTATATTGACTTTGCCAGTCTGGATTTATAACATAACATTCTGCTTTTCAAACACCTGCATTTCCTGTGTGTCGGAAATGCAGGTGTTTTTGTGCGCCCGACGGCGCAAAAAAACAGGCAGAGACAGGTAGTTCCCATCTCTGCCGATTATAGTTATTCTGACAAAGCCCGGCGTTTCTCCGTTTCAGGAGAAGCCTGCGGCTCCTTTGCTCTACCAGGTTAATTCCAGATACAGATCCTTGTACTGCTTCGCGGAATTATCCCAGGAGAAGTTTTTGTCCATATCTCTCTGAACCATCTCATCCCAGCACCAGCGGTTTGTGAAGTACAGTGTCTTCGCGCGGTTGATCGCATCCAGCAGCAGACCGGCGTCGTAGTTATCGAAGGTAAAGCCGTTTCCGGTATTTGTGTACATATTGTACGGCTCTACGGTATCCTTCAGACCGCCCGTCTCGCGCACGATCGGCACTGTGCCATAATGCATGGCGATAAGCTGTGTCAGACCGCACGGCTCAAACTGGGACGGTACCAGGAATGCGTCCGCGCCCGCGTAAATCCTGTGCGCTCTCGTCTCATCGTACATGATATTCGAGCAGACATTTCCCTTATACGCATTTTCGTAGTAGCGGAAGGAATCCTCGTACATGGCGTCGCCGGTTCCCAGAACAACGATCTGCGTGTGCTCATCCATGATCTGCGGGATGATCGCATTGATCAGGTCAAGTCCCTTCTGGTTCGTCAGTCTGGAAATCAGACCGATGACGAATTTATGGTCATCCTGCACCAGACCCAGCTCTTCCTGCAGCCTGCGCTTGTTCTCTTTTTTCTTCTCCAGCACGTTTGTGATGTCATAATTTACATACAGTCTGTCGTCGGTCGCTGTATTCCAGATATCGTAGTCGATACCGTTGACAATGCCTCTCAGCTTTCCGGAATGATATCTTAAATGTGCATCCAGGTTTTCCCCGTAGTACGGCGTCTGGATCTCCCAGGCATAGGTGTTGCTTACGGTCGTGATGATGTTGGAGTAGGTCAGACCGCCTTTCATCATGTTTGCATCCTGGTAGCCCTCCTTGAGCGCATCCTTATTGAACACATAATCCGGCAGACCGGACCAGTAGCGGATCGTCGGGATGTTGTAAACGCCCTGGAAGCGCAGATTGTGAATGGTGAGGATGGTCTTTGCGGAAGCCAGCTTCGAGGTCTCAAACAGTGTTCTTAAATATACCGGTACCAGAGCTGCCTGCCAGTCGTGACAGTGGATGATGTTCGGTATCCAGTCCATGTAATTGAGCGCCGCCAGCGCCGCCTTTGCAAAGAAGCAGTATTTCGGGATGTCGTCAACCAGGTTCGTGTACGGATTTCCGC
Source organism: Marvinbryantia formatexigens DSM 14469 (assembly GCF_025148285.1). Classification (NCBI taxonomy): domain Bacteria; kingdom Bacillati; phylum Bacillota; class Clostridia; order Lachnospirales; family Lachnospiraceae; genus Marvinbryantia; species Marvinbryantia formatexigens. The sequence goes on from NZ_CP102268.1 coordinate 4,243,829, forward strand.
TGCTGAAAAATTCCTCGTTATCGATGAAATCATATACCACGCCGTCCCAGACATATTCCATGATGCCCACATAGAACGACCTGCCGTCTGCGCACAGATCCATTTCAAAGGAGCCGCGATAAACCATCTTCTCCTGATACTTCCACGGGATACATTTGTAGCGCGGAAGGATTACCTTGACATCGCAGTTCTGCTTTACAAGTGCCTTGGGCAGTGCGTACATTACGTCGCCCAGACCGCCCGTCTTTACAAACGGATAGCACTCCGAGCCGATGAACGCAATACTTCTGCGCGGCGTGGTGTATACCTCGTAGGTCGGCTCCTCAGCCTTTACCTCTTCTGCAACCGGTTCTTCTGCTTTTACTTCCTCTGCAGCAGGCGCTTCTGTTTTTGCCTCTTCCACAACCGGTGTCTCTGCTTTTACTTCTTCCACAGCAGGTGCTTCTGTTTTTGCCTCTTCCATAGCAGGTGCTTCTGTTTTTGCTTCTTCAACCACAGGCGTTTCTGCCTTTGCTTCTTCTGCAACAGGCGCTGCAGCCGGTTTCTCAGCCTTCGTTTCTTCCGCAGCAGGTGCTTTTGCCTTTACCTCTTCCGCAGCAGGCGCTGCCTTCGACTTTCTTGTTCTGGTGGTTTTTGTCGCCTTAGCCTTCGGCTTTTCTTCCTTTACCGGCTCCTCTTTTGCTGCTTCGCTCTTCGCAGCCTCCGTCTTACCTGTCTTTTTCTCCGGCTCCGCCGCTTTTTCTTCTTTTACTGCCTTTGCTGTTTTCGTTGCTTTTGTCGTTCTTGTTGTTTTTGCTTTCGGCTTCTCTGCTTTTGCCGGTTCTGCCTTTGGCTCTTCTGCTTTTGCCGGTTCCACTTTTGCTTCTTCGGTTTTCGCCGGTTCCGCTTTTGCTTCTTCTGCTTTCACCGATTCCGCTTTTGGCTCTTCTGCTTTCGCCGGTTCTGCCTTTACTGCCTCTGCTTTTGCCGGCTTTGCCTTTGGCTCTTCGGCTTTCACCGGTTCTGTCTTTACTTCCTCCGCCTTTACCGGCGCTGCTTTTTCTGTTTTCGCTGTCTTTGCAGCTCTTGTTGTTTTCGCTTTCGGTTTTTCTTCCTTAGCCGGCTCCGCCTTCGGTTCTTCTGCCTTTACTTCTTTTGCCTTTACTTCTTTTACTTCTTCTGCCGCTTTCACCGGCTCCTCTTTTGCTTTCTTCACCGGTTCAGCTTTTGCCGCTTCCGCCGCGATACTCTCTGCCGGAGCTTCCTTGCTGTTCACCGTTTCTGCTTTCTTTCTTGCCATATAGCACCTCCAAAATAATCTATCTATTCTTAATTTCAGTATTCAATATTACAAGTCATAAATAATTGTATCATAAATACTATGCAAAGGCAAATAGCAGAATCAAAAAAAAGAATTTTTAAAAAAGTATTTTCCCTCATTTCATGTGCAGGTTATCCAGCTAACTTCTGTTTTGTATCTTCGTAGTATAGTCCTCAGCAACATCTTCCTCTACATCGTCCTCAGTAGACATGAGCGGCGCTGGGCTGTGCGTCTGGGCAAGATGTGCCAGATTTCTGATTCGCCGCTGCACTGACTGGACGATTATCTGAATCCGGTAATCATCCATATAATCCCTTGCACCCTCTGCTGACAAAACTTCCGTAATCAGCTCACCTATATCGGAAAGCCGGCCAAAGTCGATCCAGTCAAAAGAGGTTACCAGCCGGATCTGCTCCGCATGATGCTTTTTGAAAGGCTTGCAGATCACCTCTTGTTCCAATTTTATCTGGGCCGGGATTTTATCATAGCCCAGGGATGATCCGCTGTCATAAATGGGAGCCATCCCGATCCATTCCAGGGTTTCTGCATTCCGAAGGACGCCAAAGTTGTTCAGATGGCGATCCTCATTGGCAATAATATAATCCAGCACAAGCATCCGGTCAAGGAAAGGGACTACATCAGGGATGCCGAGGTTCTTGCAGCAGTCTACGAAATGCTGATATACGGAGGTGTTGTTGCTGCGCTTTCTGCTCTGGATAATGCGCCAGGCCGGGATAAGTTCCGTGTTCTCATCCACGAAATCCTCGCATACTGAATAAGGAGCGCCCTTATTCCAGGTTACCGTATAAGGTACATGGGGGATACCAAGCCGCTCCATAATTCCCGATGCGATCACCTCGTTAAAGGGCTGCTGGCGGAATGGGTTGGAGCCGCCTTTGATGAGGCAGCGTTTCCCGTTTATGATCTTCCATCTTTTTTTCAGGTTGCCATCCGAGGTATTGTCCGGAGAGCTTAAGTTCAGACCGTCCGCCTTTTTTCCCTCGCCAAACAGGATATCTCCGATATCCTCGGAGAAATCATGATAAAAAAAGTTAATATCATCCCATGTGAGCTTCGCATCCGCCGGGCAGATCCAATACTGATCGGACAAACTGAGTCCATAACAATGGACAAGCAGCATCTTCGTGCTGGTAATCTCCAGTGTTTCCAGAGCTTCCCGCACACCGGACCGGCTGGCTGGAATGGAACGATCCGTCCACCAGGCATTCATGGCCACCCGGTCTGCCATTTCCTTACGTACCGGGATTCCTACAGGCAGATGCTCCGGCGCGTAAACGGTTCCAATCTTTTGTATAAATCCCGTAGCGTCATCCAGTTCGACTTCCGCTACGGCAAGGCGTTTATGCATCAGTGTGCATTTCAACCATGTCACCTCATTTCGTATTTCCGTTTTTCTCCCTCTGGCGGGAGCGGAAAGCTCCGTTCTCCGACCATTGATGCTTCACGGTACATTATGCCCCCAATTAGCCCCTTTCGTCAATGGGCGTTTCTATCAAAAAAAGAAAGCGAAACACCACTGAAAGTGCTCCGCCTTCTTCTTTTTTTGCGTTTATTTTGTCGCCGATGTGAAACCGGCAATGCCGTTATAAACGCCTGTGATGATATTTACGCAGGTCTCCATTCCGAGCGCCCCGCTGTCCAGCGCGATATGATAGTGGGAGGCATTTCCCCACTCCATGTCGGTATAGTGCTGGTAATATGCCTTTCTGCGCTCATCTTTATCCTTCAGACGCTTTTCGGGCGTCTCCTCGCGCTCCCCGTATACCTCCACGATACGCTTTGCACGGAACGCCATATCCGCGTGAATAAAAACAGGCAGCAGGCTCGCCCTGCTCCTTAATGTACTCCGCGTCAAACCCCGTCTCCAACGCAATCCGTTCGATAATCTCTGAGTCGTAGCAGGGAATGCCCAGCTTCTGCGCCGTCTCCTTTCCAATGGTGCGTCCGCCGCTGCCAAATTCACGGCTGATGGTAATAATTTTGCTGCTCATGTTGTACCCTCCTTTATATGATAAATTGCCCGGCAAATAAGCCTCCATCTGTTTTTTGCGCCTGCTTATCCGTTCGCTTCCTTCAGCTTTCCGGCCTGCTGCGTATCGCTGCTCAGCTCCCGCCAGGTCTGACGGATTACCACAAGAGCCACGAGGAAGGTCAGAATATCAGCCGCCGGGAAGGAATACAAAAGTCCGTCCAGCCCGAAGAATATTGGCAGAATAACCGGCAGCGCCACGCCGAGAATAATCTCTCTCGTCAGTGAGATCAGCGTGGACTGCACCGCTTTTCCAAGCGCCTGCAGGTAGATAAAGGTACCCTTGTTCAGCGTTGCCAGCGGCATCATGCACAGGTAAATACGGAAGCTCTTCACGGCGAAATCCGTATAGTAAGCGCTCTCATTCGCCGCACCGAAGATGCCGATAAGCTGCTTCGGAAACAGCTCCACGATCAGCAGCGCAATCACACCGAGAATAACCTCGCCCGCCAGCAGATAAACGAATAATTGCTTCGCGCGGTCCTTCCGCTTCGCGCCGATATTGTAGCCGACCACCGGAATGCAGCCCGCCGCCATGCCGACCGCGACGGAAATGGCAATCTGGAAAAATTTCATGACAATGCCCAGCACCGCCAGAGGAATCTGCGCATATTCCGCCTGCGAAAAGACAGGGTCCAGCGCTCCGTATTTCGTACACATATTCTGGACTGCCGCCATAGACACCACCAGCGATGCCTGAGAGAGAAAGCTGGTGATGCCGAGCACCAGGAATTTCCGTATCAAAGTGCCGTTCAGAGTAAAGCTGCTCTTCTCCAGCTTTACCGCTTTCATATGAAACAGATACCAGACGGAAAGCGCCGCCGTCAGTATCTGACCGGCAACAGTTGCGATAGCTGCGCCCTTCATACCCATGCGCAGCGGGAAAATCAGAACCGGGTCCAGGATGATATTGGTAATCGCGCCCGATACGGTGGCAACCATTGCAAATTTCGGGCTTCCGTCAGAACGGATAATCGGATTTAACGCCTGCCCGAACATGTAAAACGGCACGCCGAGGGAAATCCAGAAGAAATATTCTCTTGCGTTCACATAAGTCTGCTCGTTTACTTTTCCGCCGAAAAATGTCAGAATCGGCTCCATCGCAATCAGATAAACCGCTGTCAGCAGAATGCTGGCGGCAATGCAGAGAATGATGGCGTTGCCGATACTCTGGTGAGCATCTTTTTTTCTGTCTGCGCCAAGACTGATGCTGACGAAGGCGCAGCAGCCGTCGCCAATCATCACCGCTATGGCAAGCGCTACCACTGTCAGCGGAAATACAACCGTGTTCGCCGCATTTCCATAAGAGCCAAGATAATCGGCATTTGCAATAAAAATCTGGTCCACGATGTTATACAGCGCGGCAACCAGCAGGGAAATGATGCAGGGAATGGAATACTTCCGCATCAGCTTCCCGATTTTTTCTGTTTCAAGAAAAGTGTTTGATTTTTGTTCCATGATGTCCTCCTTACTACTGATGTCGCATCTTACAGAAAGGGTCCGTAAGATAAAAAATGTGCGGCATTGAGCTGGATTTACGCCTGCCCAGGCCACACACTGCAAAAAAATAACGGGCAGAATAACTGGATTTACGCAGTTACGCTACTCGTTATTATTATTTTAGCTTTTTTGTTCCGGTTTGTCAAACGAAAATTTTCACCGGTGGGACAGCTCTTCCGCAATGTCCTCCCAGCTCACCCCGCGCTCCGCCATCAGTACCATCATATGATACAGAAAGTCGCTGATCTCGTACTTGATTTCCTCCGGGTTCGGATTCTTTGCGGCGATGATGATCTCCGTCGCCTCTTCCCCCAGCTTTTTCAGAATCTTGTCGATGCCCTTGTCAAACAGATAATTGGTGTAGGAGCCCTCCTTCGGGTTCTGCTTCCGGTCCTGTATCACATTCATGACATCCTCCAGCACCGTCTCCGTGCTGCGGTACGACGACTGCTGCGCAACCACATCCCGGTAGAAGCAGCTTTTGTTTCCCGTATGGCACGCCGCGCCCACCTGCTGTACCTTCGCGAGCAGCGTGTCATTATCGCAGTCCAGTGAAATCTGTCTTACAAACTGATAGTGCCCGGAGGTCTCCCCCTTCAGCCAGAGCTGCTGGCGGCTTCTGCTGAAATACGTCATCCGCCCGGTCATCAGCGTCTGATGAAACGCCTCCTCATTCATATAGGCAAGCATCAGCACCTGCTTTGTCTGGTAATCCTGGACGATCACCGGCACCAGTCCGTCCGCATTCGGCTTCAGGTCGCTCCAGGAAAACGCACTCTCCAGCGACTGCACGCAGACGCCCATCTCCATCATGCTTTTGCGCAGGGATGGAAAATCCATTTCCGGTGTAACACGCGTTGATACGCCCACCACCTTATCCAGCTTCAGCAGCGCGCAGATGCGCTCCGGCTGCAGCTCGGAAAACACCGGGATAGCGCGCAGGGAAATATTGTTCACCGCCTCGTAAATGTGACGGTTGTCGCCGAACAGCAGCGCGACGGACGCAAATTTTTCCAGATGCTCATTGCTTTTGGTAAGCGCCGAAAAATCATTGATGCAGACGCCGATTTTCTCTTTTCCGAAGCGTTTGGACACCTCCTCCAGCATGTCGGCGTTGCCCTGCTTCGACATATTCAGAAACGCGCAGGAGCAGCCCGCATAAAGCATCTTTTTCACATCCTCCACGCGGTTCATATGACCGCCGCCGATCAGCGGAATCTCCACCGCCCGGCTGATTCTGCGGATAACATCCAGATTCGCCTCATGCTCCGCATCGCTGTCCGATAAATCAAAAATAATCAGACCGTCTGCTCCGTTTTTTTCATAAAATTCCGCGATCTGCACGGCGTCCCCGTCAGAAAACAGATGACTGTTTTTCAGCCCGGTGACCGCCTTCTCATTTTTCAGAAAAATATGTGTATATAATTTCTTGTTCTTCATATTCCTTCCCCCGTGTACTTTCTACAAGGTTCCTTTTGTTGATAACACGCCGGCAATCCGGTCGTCCGTCGTGGTCGCCATGTCGAGCGCCTTCGCAAACGCCTTAAAGGCGCATTCCGCGATGTGGTGATTGTTTATCCCGGAAAACTGCTTAAAATGCAGATTCATCCCGGCGGAATAGGAAACCGCGTAAAAGAATTCCCGCACCATTTCCGTATCCATATCGCCGATTTTTTCCGCGGTAAAGGTGAGGTCCGATTCCAGATACGGCCTGCCGGAAAGGTCCACCGCGCAGAGCACCAGCGCGTCATCCATCGGCAGAATGGCGTGACCGAACCTGCGGATGCCCTCCTTGTCGCCGACTGCTTTTTTTATCGCTTCGCCGAGCACGATACCGGTATCCTCAATGGTATGGTGGGAATCCACCTCCACATCGCCGCGGATTTTCGCGTTCAGATCAAACAGACCGTGCCGGGCAAAGCCGTCCAGCATGTGGTCAAAAAAAGGAATCCCGGATTCCACGCTGCACGCTCCGCTCCCGTCAATATTTAACGTCAGTCTGATACTTGTCTCCTTTGTTTCCCTCTGCACTGCTGCTATTCTGTCCGGCATAGGCTCATCCTCCCGTATTTCCTGTTTCTATAGGGACATTATAATCACAAACAATCCCCTTGTCAAACGCTATCCGCGTTATGGTCCGCTCAGTTGGCAGTCCCAGCTGTTGTTCACTACGTTCCCGGTAACCTCCAGCCTCAGACAACTTACCGCCTGGGACTGAAACGCACTTCCATTACAGACAAATCCTCCTCGATTTTTAAAAATACCTTAATTTTTCAAAGCAATCTATACAATTTGACCTCCCTGTGCTATACTGCAAGAGAAAGAGAACGTATTCGAAAGGAGAATATTATGAAGAAAAAATTACTCGCAACTGTATTGGCATTCAGCGTATGCAGCGTACCATTCGGCGCATATGCGGAAGATGCGTCTGCGGACGTAACCGCAGAATCTCTGATGGAGGCGGAGCAGGAAGCAGTTGCAAACGTGTCCTCCATGTCACTTGGCATGAGCATGAATATGGACGCCGCAATGGAGATTTCTTCGGACGGCGCCGCAGCCTCCTCTCTCGGCATCGCGATGACCGGTGATTTTGATGTGAAAACCATCCTCGACCCGATGCAGATGGAAATGACCGGCACCTACAATGTTTCCGTTATGGGACAGACCATTGCTATGGACATGGATATGTACATGCTCGTCTCCGAGGACGGAAGCACGGTGGACACCTACGCAAAAGCAGTCGTGGGCGGCGACGACAGCGGCTGGGAGCATCAGCAGACCTCTCTTACGGAGATTCTGGATACCTTTGGCGTGAGCAGCCTCGATGACCTGAAGACGCTGGATATGCAGGATGTCCTGCCGGACGGCGTGGAGCTTGACTGGGATGTAACGGAAAACAGCGACAGCTATACCCTGTCCACTGCTCTTATGTTCAGCCAGTTTATGCCGCTGGTTGAGGCTTCTCTGGAAAGCGCCGGAGAGAGCATGGACAGCATCGTGGAAGCTCTGATGGACAGCCTGGGAATGAATCTTTCCTACACTCTCGACAAGGAATCCAGCCTGCCGGTTACCATGCACATGGACTTCAACAACTCTGACCTGTCCATCTTTGACGGACTGATTACCTCCATAATGGCGGAGAGCATGACCACGGACGGCGAAACCGATTCCTCCGACATGCAGTGCAGACTGATTCTGAACGATTTATCCATTGATGCCGCATACACCTATGATGATGTAACGGAAATCACTGTTCCGGCGGACGCGCTTGCCACCGAAATCACGGACCCGTCAGAAGAGCTGCAGGATGTACTGGACGAGGCAATAGAGGACTCCAGCGAAGCAGCGTCTGAGGATGCGGCGGAGGATACCGCTGAGGCAGAATCAGAAACAGAAGCCTAAGCCGGAATCACATGATACGTTCCTGCTGCTGCAGAATACCGGTAACAGGAAAGATTCACAGAATTGTTACAAATAGCGGCTGCCGCACAATCGCGGCAGCCCTTTTTTGTCCGTTATGTCTGATTTCTGTTTTTGCGCCCTGTCCTGCCGTCTGTCCCGGTTATTCCTCCTCAAAGCGCACATGGATGGAATTGGCGTGCGCCGTGAGCTGCTCCGCTTTTGCAAAGGTCTCAATATCCTCATGAATCTCTTCCAGCGCCTCCCGCGAATAGTAGACAATGCTGGATTTTTTGATGAAATCATCCACACTCAGCGGAGAGAAAAATCTTGCCGTTCCATTGGTCGGCAGCACATGATTCGGACCGGCAAAATAATCGCCCAGCGGCTCGCTGCTGTATGGTCCGATAAAGATTGCCCCGGCATTGCGGATCTTCGTCATCACCTCAAAGGGATTTTCCGTCATAATTTCCAGATGCTCGGAAGCAATCTCGTTTGCCGCCGCGATCGCCGCTTCCAGATCGTCCGCCACCAGAATGTAGCCGAAATTATCGAGCGATTTCTGAATAATCTCCTTCCGGGAGAGCTTTGCGACAAACTGCTCCACCTCCTGGGAGACCTTTTCGGCCAGCGCGCGGCTGGTCGTAATCAGAATGGCGGACGCCATTTCGTCATGCTCTGCCTGCGAGAGCAGATCTGCCGCCACATAGCGCGGATTGGCGCTCTCATCGGCAAGCACAAGAATCTCGCTCGGTCCCGCGATAGAATCAATGTTTACAAAGCCGTATACCGCTTTTTTGGCGAGCGCCACATAGATGTTGCCCGGTCCCACGATCTTGTCCACCTTCGGGATGGACGCCGTTCCGAAAGCGAGCGCCGCAATCGCCTGGGCGCCGCCCACCTTGTATACCGCGTCCGCACCGGCTTCCTTCGCAGCGACCAGTGTTGTCGGATTGACCTTCCCTTCTGCATTACAGGGCGTCGTCATAATGATTTCCCCGACACCCGCCACCTTTGCCGGAACAATATTCATCAGCACGGAGGACGGATACGCCGCCTTTCCGCCCGGTACATACACGCCGACGCGCGCCAGCGCAGAAATCTTCTGTCCGAGCATGGTGCCATCCGGTCTGCTGTCAAACCAGCTATAGCGCTTCTGCTTTTCGTGATAAGCGCGGATATTTACCAGTGCTTTGCGGATGACCGCCAGGAGCTGGCCGTCCACCTCCCGGTACGCCTGCGCAATCTCCTCCTCCGTCACCCGGATGTTTTCCGCCGTGACTTCTGCGCCGTCAAACTGTTTTGTATAGGCAAAAACCGCCTCATCCCCGCGCGTGCGGACATTTTCCACGATCGCGGCAACGCGCCCCTCGTATTCCCCGTAATTCTGCGGGCTGCGCTTTAATAAATTATCCAGAAGATTCTGCCTGCTCTCTTCTGTCAAAGTAACGATTCTCATCTGATTCACCTCTTCTGCAAAATTTTCCTGCGCTCACGGACTCTTCCGGCGTGCTCATACCATTTACGCAACGCTTCTTCCGTTCACGCAGCTTCTCCCTGCTCCCTACAGCGCATCCTTCAGCGCGTTCAGTATCTTTGTGATACGCGCGCTCTCCATCTGCATACTGACACGGTTCACCACCACGCGGGCGGAAAGCGGGCAGACCTCCTCCAGGACCTCCAGACCGTTTTCACGCAGGGTGGAGCCGGTCTCCACGATATCCACAATCACCTCGGAGAGACCGACAAGCGGCGCCAGCTCGATGGAGCCGTTCAGTTTGATAATCTCGACGGTCTGATGCTTTTTATTATAGAAATATTCCTTCGCAATGTGCGGATATTTCGTTGCCACCCGTATCTGTTCCTGGTGCAGAAGAAGCTCCTTCGCCCCCTCCGGTCCGCAGACGCACATCCGGCATTTTCCAAAGCCCAGATCCAGCACCTCGTAAAGCTTGCGCCCCTCCTCGTCGATGGTATCCTTTCCGACCACTCCGATATCGGCGGCGCCGTACTCCACATAGGTGGGAACATCCGGTCCCTTCGCCAGGAAAAATTTTAATTTGTATTCTTCATTTGTAAAAATCAGTTTTCTGGTATCCGGGTCCTTCATTTCCTCGCAGGTAATCCCGCATTTTTCCAGAAGCTCCAGTGTCTGTCTGGCAAGCCGCCCCTTCGTGAGGGCAAATGTAAGATATCTCATACGCGTTCCTCCAGCTTCAGCACAACGGCTTTTCCCTCTGCGCGGAGCGCCTGTGCTCTTTTGATCGCCGCTTCCTGCTCCGCCTTTGTGTAACGGATTTCCACCGGCGGCTCCTCCATCTCCGGCGCGATATTCTGCCGTTCCAGCGCGGCAAGCAGCTCATCCGCCACGACTACGAACCCGATGGACGGCGCGTTTTTGCCGAAATGGGCAAGCAGGTTATCATAGCGGCCGCCCTTCACCACCGCATCCCCGGTTCCAAAGGTGTAGCCTCTGAAAAAGATACCGGTATAATAATTGTAGCGGCTGAGCATGCTCAGGTCAAAGCTGATATACCGTGTCACACCGTAAAACTCCAGAATCTGATAAATTTCCTTCAGACGGGCGATGGCGTGTCTGGCGCTTTCATTGCAGGAGAGCGCATATGCTTTTTCCAGAATCTCCACGGAGCCGTACAGCGACGGAAGCGAAAGCAGCGCTTCCTTCTGCCGCTCTCCCATTTCCATGCCGGCCAGCAGGCTCTCCACCCCGAACAGATTCCGGTTTGAGATAAAGTCCTTCAGCTCGCACTCCGTCTCCTCCGGAATATCCACATCCTTCAGAATGCTCTTAAAATATTCTACCTGCCCGATGCTGATCTGAAATTCCTCCAGACCGGCTTTTTTCAGACAGTCCACCACCATCGCAATGATTTCCGCATCCGCCTGCGCGTTGTCCGCGCCAATCATCTCCGCGCCGATGTGCGTATTTTCCTTCAGACGCCCCTGGTAGCTGGAATGATTGATAAAGGTTTTTCCCTCATAGCAGAGACGGAGCACCTCCTGCCCGTCGTTAAAATACTTCGATACCGCCCGCGCAATGGACGGCGTGATATCCGGGCGCAGCACAAGCGTATTGCCCTCCCTGTCGAAGAACTTGTACAGCTCGCGCGAAGGAATTGTACCGACATCACTTCCGAAGACATCAAAAAATTCAAAGGTCGGCGTCTCGATATCCCGGCAGCCGTAGGATTTCAGCACATCGTGCAAATCCTTCTGCAGCCGCAGCTTTCGCTCGCATTCTCCGTTGTATATATCGCGGACGCCCTCCGGCGTATGTAATAATCTCTGATTCATCATTCTCTCCATATCCTTTTCCAGAGCGCCTCTGCCTTTCTTTTCCGGGCTGTGCTCTCCCCCGGCTGCAGGGTGCCCCGTTTTGCATATTTCCTGCCCGGCACTTTAGCGTGGTACCGTGCTAATCTGTGAAATCACCTGTTTATTATACTACAGAAAGACGGATTGTCAATCCCTTTTCCATATCATTTCCATCATTACCGCCACGGGTGTTATCTTTTCAGCAGGTCCTTCTGCAGCCCCTCCAGGTAGGGAATCAGCACGCCGTGACCGCGGTGCAGCAAGTATTCCCGGTCCAGCTCCTCGTAGCGGAAGCTCTTGCGCCCGCCCGCTTCCATCCGCTCCCAGAACCGTCTGATATCCGCAAAGGGCAGATAAAAGACCTCGTCCCGGCTGGTGAAATATACAATCAGAAAGGATACGCCGCCCTGCTTTTCAAATTCCTCCATAAAGTGCATCTGATGGGGATGGATGTTCTGCAGCGCAAAGGTATCCGACGTGCACTCCTTCGCGTCAAAGCAGACGGCGACGCCCTGCACGCAGCCGATATAGTCTACCGTACTTTTCTGGTCAAAGTACGCCAGGGTGATATGACGGTTTTCCTTATCAATTTTGAGCGGGGTAATCGGAGTCGGTATCTTCTGAATCAGCGCGAGCCCCTTTTCCTGATACGTTTCGTTCGACCGGTTAATCAAATCCTCCAGGAGGGAGCCGCGCAGCCCCCGCGAGTTCCAGGTTGCCATTGTATTTCTCCTCCCATCGTTATCGGAATTCTGTCTGCCGCCAGGCGTCTGTATCCGCGGTATCGCAGCCGGCGTCCGCCAGTATTTTCCGGAAATTTTCCGGCAGAGGCGCAATAAATTCCTGCCCGGAAAGCCGCGAAAGCGTGCCCGTCAGCGGCGGCATTTTCATCTGGAAAGCATGCAGAAGCTGCCCCTTTAAATGATATGTTTTCTCATAATATACATTTTTCCTGCGGTCACCGTACTTCCCGTCCCCGATAATGGGATGACCGATGCCGGACAGATGCGCGCGAATCTGATGCGCCCGCCCGGTAATCAGCCAGATTTTCAGAAGCGTCACTTTTCCATCCGTCCAGAGCGGCACATACTGTGTGGAAATCGGCTTTGCTTCCTTATCTCCCATATCGGTCGCACAGATTTTCACCTTATTTGCCGCCTCATCCTTCACAAGAAATCCCTCCAGGCGCGCTCCCTTTGTAAGAGAACCGGACACAAGACAGAGATAATACTTGTGCAGACTGCGGTCCTTCAGCGCCTCCGCCATCGCCTGCAGACCGGCAAGGCTTTTGCCCGCAAGTAAAAGACCGCTCGTATTGCGGTCCAGACGGTTGCAGATGGACGGGTGGAAGGTCCTTAGCTCCTGCGCCGAAATCTGTCCCGTCTCCAGCAGATAAGATAGAAAATATTCGTTCGCAGACACATCCTCCGGGCGGCTCTTCTGCGAGAGCATTCCTGCCGGCTTGTTTAAGACCAGAATATCGCCATCTTCATAGATAATCTGCTCCTTTGTCAGCGCTCCGGTATGTCTGATGGGCGGCGCCTCTTCCCCGGCGGAGAACTTTTCATACGTCTCATCCGACAGGAAAATGCGGATGCAGTCCTCCTTTGCCGTGATTTCATTTCCGGAAGCCTTTTTCCCGTTCAGTGTGATATTTTTCTTGCGCAGCATCTTATACAGAAAACTCTTCGGCGCCTGGCAAAGATAGCGGGCAAGCAGCTTGTCCAGACGCTGTCCGGCTTCGTTTTCCCGCACGATAATTTCCTTCATAATTCCTCCATGCTCACAGGCAGATGCAGAGAAAAACATGCTTCACAAGCTCATCCCTGGTCGCGTCCGGATAGCGCTCATCCGGCTTGAACGGAGTGGACGCTTCCAGCTCCTCCCGGTTTGCGTACAGCTCATCCACGCGGCGCAGAAACGCCTTCTGCTCCGTGAAAATTTTTACGTTGGAGCGATAACCGTTTCCCTGCAGAATCTTTTTGATATGCTGCTGGACAAATTCCTTATCCACCTTTGCGTCCTCGCTGTAGCAGACGACGTTCTGCCCGCAGATCACCACGCACGGCAGCGGATAATTTTTCTTCTCCGAGCTGACTGTTGTCTCGTAGAGCGCCGTCAGATCTCTGACATGCTCAGAAAACAGCTCATAAAGCTCCGGCTTCATCGGCTTCTGCATACACATCACAATCATGCTGACCGCGCACTTGCTCGCCGGCAGACAGCCCATGATCGCCACGAACGTGAACAGATTTTTCCGGGTGCCTGTCTGGAGATAGCCGGTGACAAAAATCAGAATCGGTATGGCGAACAGCCCAATCGTCATCAGAATCCGTTTTTTCTTCTCGTAATTGATGTAACCGTAGGTTCCCTTTGCTTTTTTCTTCATCATTTATTTCGCCTTCTTATGTACATTTCGGATAGTTTTCTTCTTTGTGCGTCCGCCGGACGCCTTTCCTGTGCCGGAGGCTTTCTTTGCCGGGCCGCCGGCGTCCTTTCCCGGTCGCGGACGAATCAGGCATTTCTTATCAAAGCCGATAAGGTCTGTCCGCCCGGCGCGGATAAGCGCCTCCTTCACGAGCTCATAGTTTTTGGGATTGCGGTACTGGATCAGCGCGCGCTGCATCGCTTTTTCGTGCGGATTTACCGGCACATAGACCTTTTCCATCGTGCGCGGGTCGACGCCGGTATAATACATGCAGGTGGAGATGGTGGAGGGCGTCGGGTAAAAATCCTGCACCTGCTCCGGCATATAGCCAAGGTCGCGCAGATATTCGGCAAGCTCCACCGCCTCCTTCATGGTGGAGCCGGGATGCGAGGACATCAGATACGGCACCAGAAACTGATTCTTGCCGCACTGCTCGTTCAGCGTCTGATATTTTTTTACAAACCGGCGGTAGACCTCGTTTTCCGGCTTGCCCATTTTTTCAAGCACCGCGTCTGCCACATGCTCCGGTGCAACTTTCAGCTGCCCGCTCACGTGATATTCCACCAGCTCCCGGAAAAACGTGTCGTCCTTATCCGCCAGCAGATAATCAAAGCGGATGCCGGATCGGATAAACACCTTTTTCACATTTGGCAGCGCGCGCAGCTTTCTGAGAAGCGCCAGGTAATCGCTGTGGTCGGCAATCAGATTTTTGCAGGGCTTCGGGAACAGGCACTGTTTTTTGGGGCAGGCTCCCTTTGTGAGCTGCTTCTTACATGCCGGCTGGCGGAAATTGGCGGTCGGTCCGCCCACGTCGTGGATGTATCCCTTAAAATCCTTATCGTATATAAATTTTTCCGCTTCCGCGAGCAGCGATTCATGGCTGCGCGTCTGGATAATTCTTCCCTGATGGAAGGTCAGCGCACAGAAGCTGCAGCCTCCGAAGCAGCCGCGGTTGCTGATAAGGGAATACTTCACTTCCTCGATTGCCGGCACCCCGCCGTCCTTTTCATAGGACGGATGATACGTTCTCTGATACGGCAGCGCATACACCCGGTCCATTTCCGCCTGCGTAAGCGGCTTCTGCGGCGGATTCTGCACCACATAAACGCCATTCGGGTATGGCTCGATAAGACGCTTTGCGGAGAACGGGTCCGTGTTGCAGTACTGCGTGTAAAAGCTTCTCGCATAATTGAGCCTGTCCGCCTTCAGCTCGTCGTAGGAATACAGCAGCTCGCTGTCATACACGCCGGAAATATCCTTCGTTTTATAGACGGTCCCGTCAATGAACGTGATATCCCGCACTGCGATCCCGGCGGCAAGCGCGTCGGCAATCTCCACGATACACCGCTCTCCCATCCCATAGGACAACAAATCCGCCCCGGAATCCAGCAGGATGGAGCGTTTCAGGGAATCCGACCAGTAATCGTAGTGCGCCAGTCTGCGCAGGCTTGCCTCGATGCCGCCGATGATAATGGGCGTGTTCCGGAAGGTACGGCGGATCAGATTGCTGTAGACGACGGTCGCGTGGTCCGGACGCTTTCCCATCACACCGCCCGGCGTAAAAGCATCCGTCTGTCTGCGTTTTTTAGACACGCTGTAGTGATTGACCATTGAATCCATATTCCCGGAGGAAACGAGAAAGCCCAGCCGCGGCTCTCCCAGAATGGCAATGCTTTTGTCATCCTTCCAGTCCGGCTGCGCGATAATTCCCACACGGTAGCCGTTTGCCTCCAGCACGCGGCTGATGATCGCATGGGCAAAGGAGGGATGGTCCACATAGGCGTCCCCGGTCACAAGTACAAAATCAAGCTGCTGTATCCCCGCCGCCTCCATATCCGCCCTTGAGACCGGCAAAAATCCGTTATTCATGTGCCTCCCCTTTCCGTATATCCGAAGCTGCCAGGCTGTGCAGCGCTTCTGTTTCTTCCTGCGTGAGCAGACGGCTTCCGCCCGCCTGCAGATTTTCATCAAGCGTCAGGCTTCCCATGCGCAGGCGCTTCAGATAAAGCACCGGCTTTCCGATTGCCGCAAACATCCGCTTCACCTGGTGATACTTGCCCTCATGGATGGTCACGCGCACCTCCGATTCCTGTCCGGCAGCGAGTATTTCCAGTTCAGCGGGCATCGTCGGGCGTTTTTCCCCGATATCGATTCCCTCCTGAAACCGACGGATATCCTCCGCCGTCACCTCTCCCTGCACGCGCGCATAATACGTCTTGTCCACATGCCATCCGGGTGCCAGCAGCCGGTGCGCAAGTTCACCGTCGTTTGTGATGAGCAGAAGCCCTTCCGTATCCAGATCAAGCCGCCCGACCGGAAACAGATCCTTTTTCCGTGCCGAAGAAATATAATCCATCACTGTCGGATAGCGCGCATCCCGCACCGCTGTCACACAGCCTGCCGGCTTATACAGCATATGATATTCGTATCTTGTATAAACCACCGGCGCTCCGTCCAGACAGATAACGTCCTTATCAGCATCCACCTTACTGTCTGCACTCTTACAGACAGCGCCGTTTACCGTCACCCGCCCTTTGCGGATGGCATTTTTTACTTCGCTGCGCGTACCGGCGCCGGTTGCCGCCAGCAGCTTATCCAGTCTGATTGTTTCCATCTGTCACATCTCCATCCGTCCGGCGCTAATTCATCCGCCAGCCGGCATAGTATTTGTTTTTCAGCGTGCCGCCGCTGTGCTTTGCCCAGCCGAGCGGAAATCCGTCCGTGCACACCAGTATCCAGCCGCTGTCCGCCTCTGCGGCTTCCTCCGCTGTCAGCGAAACCGTCTCACCCTTCAGATAACGCACAGTGCGCGTATCCTCCGCCGCAAAAGAAATGCTGTTTTTCACTTCCCGCTGTTTCAGATACATGGCGAGCGCCTGCGACGGCTCAAAACCGTGCTGACGGCATTCTCCCAGAAACAGTCCGGTGCGCAGATAGCGGAGCCTCCGGTCGACGTCCGCCTGCGGCGGCAGCGCATATAACCGCTCCTTTATAGAAAGGAACCGCCAGCCGGCAAACTCCTTTTTCAGATAACGCCCGGAAAATTCCTGCCACTGCGCGGGCGCCTTTAAACCGGGCGTCCCGCCGGAAGTTTTTTCTTTGGAAAATACCGCCGTATTCCCGGCGCCTTTTCTCTCATGGATTGCCCTCATACTGTTAAAAGCTTCTTCCCTGTCCGCGTTGTCCGGGGTATTGCCTGACAGCTTCTCAAGCACCGCGGCGAAATGTCCCTCGCCCTTCACACGGTGCGGATAGAGGCGCACGCAGCCCGCCAGCATTTCCGGGATGTCCTCTCCTCCGGGAACCTCTGTTTTTACCAGACGCAATTCGGGATGGTCCGCCAGCAGCGCCAGGACCGTCTCTTCATTTTCCTGCTCCGAAAAGGTGCAGGTGGAATACACCATCCTGCCGCCCGGCCGCAGCATCGCCGCCGCAGCCTCCACAATTTCCCGCTGCAGCGGCGCATAATATGCCGGTCCGTGCGCTTCGTAAGCTTTTTTCATGGAGGGCTCCCTGCGCAGCATCCCTTCCCCGGAGCAGGGGGCATCCACCAGAATCCTGTCAAAATACGCCGGATAAATCTTCTGCAGTTTTTGTGGCGCCTCACTGCACACAAGCACATTTCCGACGCCATGCTGCTCCAGATTTTTTAAAAGCGCCTTCGCGCGGGACGCGCTGATGTCATTGGCAACCAGCACGCCCTCTCCCGCCAGACGGCTTCCGAGCTCCGTCGCTTTTCCGCCGGGCGCCGCACATAAATCCAGTATCCGCTCTCCCGGCTCTGCTTCCAGCAGTGCCGCCGGAAGCATGGCGCTCGGCTCCTGCACATAGTACAGCCCCGCATAGTAATAGGGATGCCTGGTCACCTGCGCATCTTTCGTTACTAAGAAACGTCCATTGGACGTTTCCGTCGTATGCATAGCATCTAAAAAACGTCCATCGGACGTTTCTGTCGTATGCATGGAAACATAAAAGCCGTTCCTGGTCCAGGGAACCGGCATAACCGGAAACGGGCAGATTTCCAGAAAGTGCTCTGTGGAAATCTTTCCGGTATTCACCCGGATTCCCTGCACAGGCGTCTGTGAAAGGCTCTCCAGATATTCCGGATACGCTTCTTTCAGCAGGCGTTTCATATTTTCCCGGAAATTTTCCGGCAGCTCTGTTTTTCTGTTCTGTTCCCTCTGTATTTCCATGTCTCTGTCGTTTTCCCTCTGCTGTTTTTCCTTTTCTGCCATCCTTCTGCTGTTCTGTCTCCTGCATTTTTTGTTTTCCGGCTGCGTACCCGGCATTCTTCAGGGCGTTTCTTTGCCGGAGAAATTCAGCTCCTGCGCCCGGTACCCCTCGGAAATCAGATCAAGCTGCCGGTGAAAACGCTCCAGCTTTTCCAGGTCGTTTTCCCCGTACACCTCGTAGAATTCCTCCTGGATTTTGGAGATTTCCCGCTTGTTGGCATACTTGTAGAGATTCTGTATGTTGTTTAAAATCTCCGCCACCAGATTTGTCTGATGCTGCATGGAATTCTGGGCGTCCATGATCTCGTCGCGCACCGAGGACATTTCACTGTCCAGCACAACAATAGCGTCCGCCGATTTCAGCAGCTTCTCACGCAGATGGTCCGGGATATTCTGCTTATATTTGTACTGCAGGGAGTGCTCGATGGTGGACCAGAAATTCATCCCCATCGTGCGTATCTGTATCTCCGCCTGTATCGTTTTCGGGCCGCTCATCAGCTCCACCCCGTAATTTACAATGACGTGATAGCTGCGGTAGCCGCTCGTTTTCGCGTGGGTGACATAATCCTTTTCATGCTTTACCGTCATGTCCCTGCGGCTGCGAATCATGTTTACCACCTTCGGGATATCCTCCACAAACTGGCAGATAATGCGGATACCGGCGATGTCCTCCATCCGCTCCTCGATCTCCGCCATTTCAATCTGCTTCTTCTGCATCTTATCCAGAATGCTGGAAATCGTCTTTACCCGTCCCGTAACCTGTTCGATCGGGCAATACAGCCCGCGCGATTTATACTCATAACGTAAATGTTCAAATTTTGTGGTCAGTTCCCTTACCGCTAAATCGTATGGATCTAACAAATCTCTCCAAATCTGTATTTCCATGCTGCTTTCCTGCCTTTTATATGTTATAAAAATTCGTTTTCCGGCAGTTCTAATCCCCGCCGTATATAAATAAAGTATAACACATCCCTTCCCCCCGTTCAACTTATTCAGTCTCACAGAGAGGTTATTCATGAAAAATTTATATTTCAGTATTCTGGCTGCCCTGGCATTTTTCTTTGTACTTCTTTTCCCGCAGGAGAGCTTTTCCGCCGCCAGCTCCGGACTGCTGCTCTGGTACGAAACCCTTGTTCCCACGCTGCTTCCGGTCATGATTCTCTCGCATCTGCTCCTCTCATCGGGACTTGCCCTCCGTCTCTCGCGGCGCATCTGCCGTCCGCTGACAGCGCTCCTGTCCATCTCGCCCGGCGGCGTCTACGCCCTCCTTGCCGGATTTCTCTGCGGATGCCCGATGGGAGCAAAGGTTCTCTCCGAGCTCAGAAAAAACGGGCAGATTTCGCAGGCGGAAGCCTCCTACCTTGCCGCATTCGTCAATAATGTCAGTCCCGCTTTTCTGACAAATTTTCTGGTGATAAATCATCTGCAGTCCACCAGTCTGGTTATGCCGACGCTTGTCATCCTGCTTGGCGCGCCGCTGCTGTACGGGCTCTTTTCCAACCACCGCTACCGCGTGCGCGCCAGACAGACACAAAAGGCAATGTATGCGGAAGCAGCGCATACGGAACCGACGTGCACCAGGCAGGCACAGAAAGAAACACATACGGAAGCAGCGCACACGGAAACGACGCGCGCCAGACAGATGCAAAAGGCAGCATATGCAGAAGCAGCGCATACCGGGGCGGCGCCAAAAAGAACCTGTGACGTTGTGCACTCCCCGGCTGACAGCGGCGAAAAAAACAAGGCACCCGCCACGGCAATTACGTTTGTCATGGTCGATGCCTCAATTACAGACAGTATCTGCAGTATCACAAAGCTTGGCGGCTACATTCTCCTGTTTGCCGTTTTTACCGCAATGATTGACGCACTGCCGCTGCATTCTCCCTTTCTTACAGCGGTTCTCGCCGGCATTACGGAAATCAGCGGCGGCATCCACCGGCTTTCGCAGCTTGCGCTGCCCTTTCCCGTAAAATACCTCCTGCTGATTGCGGCGTCCGCCTTCGGTGGTCTGTGCTGCATGGCACAGTCCGCGCAGATGCTCGCCTGTATCAGTCTGCCTCTGCGAAGCTATCTCGCCGCCAGAGCATCCATCACCGTCATCGCGGTCCTGATGGCGCTCTGTTATATCCTCTGAGGAGAGAGATCACTGCTCCTCCTCGTATTCCTCGTCCTCTTCATCCAGCGCCGCAGCCGCATAATTGGATGCAGCACCCGCCTGCGGGGACAGCTCCTGGCGGTTTTTGGTCACAATGTCATAGCAGGACTGCAGAGAGCTCATAAAGGTATTATACTTCGCGCCCACCGTCTCTGTCGCATGGCTCATGATCTGCTCCAGATTCGCCAGCATATCATCCGTATAGCTGATGGCGCTCATGCGGATATTGTTCGCGTCCTGCGTGGCATTGTCCAGAATTTCCTGCGCCTGCTGACGCGTCTGCTCCAGAAGCGTGTTCGCCTGCTTCATTGCCTCCTGCATAACCTCGTTATCCTGCACCATCTGTGCCTGCTTCTCCTGCGCTTCCGCCATGATCGCGTCCGCCTTCGTCTGCGCGTCGGCAAGGATAGCGTCCTTGTTGCTGATGATCTTCTGATAACGCTTAATCTCGTCCGGTGTCTTCATGCGGAGCTCGCGGAGCAGTTCCTCCAGCTCCTCCTTATTTACCACGATTTTTGTAGAAGACAGCGGCTGAAATTTACAACTGTCCACATACTCTTCGATTTCTTCGATAATCTGTTCAATTCTGCTGCTCATGATTTTTTTCTCCTTATTAATTTATTTATTTTCTGGATGCATCTTCTCAAGGATTGCCCTCACAACCCCGGAAGGAACAAACTTACTGATATCTCCTCCATAATATGCAACCTCCTTAACGGTAGAAGAGCTTAAATAAGCATATTCCAGACTGGTCGTCAGAAAAATGGTGTCAATATCCGGCGCCATAATGCGGTTTGTCTGCGCCATCTGAAGTTCATAATCGAAATCTGTAATAGCGCGCAGCCCTCTGACAAGAAACTGCGCGTCGCATTTCTTTACAAAATCAATGGAAAGTCCGGTGAACGCCTCCACGCGGACATTACTCATATCTTTTGTTACTTCAAGTAGTATCTTAACACGTTCCAGCGAAGAAAACAACGGCTTTTTATTATTATTCTGTAAAACACCGACGATCAGCTCGTCCACGAGCGCCGCCGAGCGACGGATAATATCCAGATGCCCGAAGGTAACCGGGTCAAAGCTGCCAGGGTAAACGGCTCTTTTCATGATGTACTCCCCTCAGTTTTTTTCATAAAAATATGCGCATTTGTCTTGTATTTCTTGTATTTTAACAGGGAATAGCCAAGCCCGTCCAGATAGTCGAACGCCGTGTCCAGCGCCGCCTCTGTAATAATCAGCGTCTGCGCATCCGCCAGGGAAGAGTCTGCCAGCATTTCCAGCACTTCCCGCTCCAGACCCTGCCGGTACGGCGGGTCCATAAAGATAATATCGAAGGGTTTTTCCCCTTCCATTTTCCGAAGCGCGCTGCAGACATCCGTCTGCATCAGCACCGCGCGGTCCTTAAGACGGGTAAAAGACAGGTTCTGCTGGATGCACTGCGCCGCTCTCCGGTTATGCTCCACAAAAACGGCACTTTCTGCCCCGCGGCTTAATGCTTCGATGCCGATGGCTCCGCTTCCGGAAAACAAATCCAGAAAACGGCATCCCGGTATCTGCGCATTCAGCATATTAAACAGTGTTTCCTTAATGCGGTCCGTCGTCGGCCGGGTATCCATTCCCTCCACCGTCTTCAGCGCAAGCCGTCTTGCCGTCCCCGCAATCACTCTCATATCTCATCTCTCCCGTCCACGGAATCATTCATGCCCACACATCATGAAGTCCGCAAAAGCTACTCGTGCTCGCTCATCACATAGCCCGCAAGATTGTAGGCGTGGTCACTGATGCGCTCCAGGTTGCTTAAAATATCCAGAAACGCAACGCCATTGGTCGGATTGCAAAGCTGCTTTGACAGACGCTCGATATGCTTGTCGCGCAGCTCTTCCTCCATGTCGTCCACCTTTTCCTCGTATTTTCCAACCAGAGCCGCATCCTCGATGCTGATTTTTCTTCTGGCATTGATGGCGCACGAAAAAGCATCCTTGACCAGTCCCATAATCTCCGCCATCTCACCGAGCGCCTCCTGTGAAAAGCTGACGCGCTCGCCGCCCTCCTTCACATCGATGATCTCCACGATATTCTCCACATGGTCTCCCACGCGCTCAATATCGCTGACGGAGTAAAACAGATTCTTGACAATATCATGCTGCTCCACCGTGAGCGACAGATTATCAATTTCCACCAGATACTCTGTAATCAGCTCCTCCATCGCATTGATGGTCTTTTCGGTCTCATAGATTTTCTTTACAAGCTCCCCGTCAAAGCTCATGACCACCTTACAGGCATTGCAGAGATTTTCTGACGTAATCTCGCCCATGTGCACCACTTCCTTGACGGCATTTTCCACGGCGAAATCCGGGGATTTTAAGATACGCCGGTCCAGATGACGCAGCGTAACGGTTTTCTCGTCGTCGGCAGCAACATCCGCTCCCGCGTCCTCTTTCACCACCATACCGGAAAGTGCGACCAGCTTCTCCGCAAACGGGAAGAGCATGATGGTACAGGCAACCTTAAATCCGGTGTGGAAGATGGAAATTCCGACACTGTCGATGCTCCGGTGCGCAAGCTCCGGAAAAAACAGAAAGAAAACATAGCACAGCGTGCCGAATACCACCGCTCCGATGATGTTGTAAATCAGATGTATCGCCGCTACCCTCTTCGCGTTTCTGCTTGTGCCGAAGCTGGAGAGAATGGCAGTCAGACAGGAGCCGATATTCGAGCCGAGGCTGATGTATATCGCCGCGCCCGTTGTGACAGCCCCGCTTGTCGCCGCAAGCGTCTGGAGCACACCCACCGAAGCGGACGAGCTCTGCATGATTGCCGTGATGATGGTTCCGATTGCGATGCCGAGCAGCGGATTGTTTCCGAACATGATAAAGGCATCCGCGATAATCGGCAGATCCATATATTTCTTCGCCGAACCGCCCATAAAATCAAGACCGATAAAGAGCAGACCGAGACCGATGAGGATTTCCCCGTAGATCTGCTTCTTCGGCTTTTTGGCAAACATAATCAGAAACGCTCCGATGCCGACCATCAGAGGCGCATAAAGGGAAGGCGAGAGCGCCTTAAAGCTGTCCCCTACCTGTCCGAGCGATACAATCCACGCCGTAATGCAGGTACCGATATTGGCGCCCATAACGATGCCGACTGCCTGACTTAAATTCATGATCCCGGCATTGACAAAGCCGATCACCATGACTGTGGTAGCTCCGCTGCTCTGGATGATCGCCGTCAGCGCCGCGCCGACCAGCACGGCAACCAGACGGTTGTTGGTCAGAATTCCCAGCAGCTCCTGCATCTTGCTGCCGGCAGACTTCTGGATACCGGACGACATTCCGTGCATCCCGTACAGAAACATACCCAGTCCGCCGACAAAGGTAAACAAATTTGAAATGTCATCAATCGACATATGTAGCCTCCCTCGTACTCCGAAATGGAATCATTTGTGCTTTACGGGCATCCTGTCAGATGATGCTCCGCCATTCCAGGTCGCCGTGGTCCAGTCCGAGAATCAGGGACTCAGCCGTCGCAATGTTCGTCGCAATCGGGATATTGTATTTATCGCAGCATCTGGTAATCCGCTCGATATCCGCCTGACGCGGGTCCTGTATAATCGGATTATAGAAGAAAATTACCATATCCATGCTGTTGCGCTCAATCATTTCCGTAAACTGCTTGTCTCCGCCGACGCTGCCCGGCAGGAATTTGTGGACCTTCAGCTTGGTCACTTCCTCGATTCTCCGCCCGGTGATGCCTGTCGCATACAGCTCATGCTTGCTCAGAATCCGTTTATATGCCAGGCAGAAGTTTTCCATCAGACTTTTTTTACTGTTGTGTGCGATTACCCCAATATTCATTTTTCGCTTCCTTTCAAAAAACCCCAAAATATCAAATTGATTATAACATATTTATAAGAAATAGCAAATATATTTTTTTACAGAGAAAAGCCCGGATTTTCTCCGGGCTCCTCTCCTTTTTATCTGCGCTTCTTTTTAGAGCATGGTTGTGCCGTTCTGCGCGGACATCTGTTTTTCCTGTGCTTCAATCATTTTCTTAACCATATATCCGCCTACGGAACCGTTCTGTCTGGATGTCAGATTGCCGTTGTATCCGTCTGTTAACGGTACGCCGAGCTCGCTCGCAACTTCAAATTTGAAACGGTCCAGTGCTCCCTTCGCCTCCGGTACTGCTGCTGTGTTAGAAGATTTACTTGACATAAAATTTACGCCTCCTTTGCATTTTATCTGCAATCTTTTCGTTTGTTTTTTTGTGTGTTTTTCGATTGCAGTGATAGTATATGAAATTCTCCGGAATATAAACTGGCAGTTAATGTAAAAAAAGCGTTTCTCATATGTCACAGCAGACAGAGGGCGCAGAACCGTTTTCGCGTACGAAAAAACGTCCACCGGACGCTTTTGTCGTATGCATGGCAACAAAAAAAATCCCGCAGAAGCGGGATCTTCTGCCGCACAGAGGCGGCGTTTCTCTGACGTCTTTACAGCTCCACGCTGCCGGTAACGTCTCCGTTGATTACAAAATAAGCTTTGCCCTCTTCCGGTTTCAGATAAATGGTAACGGAAGCCATATCGCCAACCTTTTTTTTCAGCTCTTTGGTCCAGTATTCCTTTACCTTCTTCATAACATCGGCGTAATCCGTTTCTCTTCCGGCAAACTGCAGAATAACCGTCTCTTTCAGCGCCGCCTTTTTCGCCGGAGCCTTCTTTGCAGCCGGTTTTTCCTCAGCCGCATTCACGGTCTTTTCCTCTGCCTCCACCTTTGCCGCGGCCGGTTTTACTGTTTTCTTTTCCGTCTTTGCGGCAGTCGTTTTTGCTGTCTTTGCTGTCTTTTCCTCTGCCGCTGCGGCAGCTTCCTTTACAGCCGTTCTTCTTGCAGCCATTTTCATATCCTCCTGATAATCCGCTTATTTAAAGCATTTTTCGTCATATTTTTGATGTCACGATGACTATACACCCAGCCCGGCAAAATAGCAATGCTTTTTTTCATGTTTCAAAAAGTTTGTGGAAATTTTAAATTTTTCTGTTTTACAGATTTAATTTTTTCAGCTCATTTGACAGATAATTTTCCAGCTTATTGTGCAACTCTGCGTTTTCGGGTGCCTGCAGAGCCGAATCATGCTTCAAAATCACGTCTGCCGCTTCGCAGGCATTCTGCAGGATTTTAGCGTCTGCAAAGACGTCCGCGAGCTTAAATTCCATCAGACCGCTCTGACGCACGCCCAGGATATCGCCCGGACCGCGCAGCTTTAAGTCCTCCGACGCGATGAAAAATCCGTCGTTGGAGTGATTTAAAATCTCCAGGCGCTTTCTTGTTTTTTCATTATCCGTGGAGGAAATCATGATGCAGTACGACTGCGCCTTTCCTCTTCCCACTCTGCCGCGGAGCTGGTGGAGCTGCGCCAGCCCGAAGCGCTCGGCGTTCTCAATCATCATGACCGTCGCGTTCGGTACATTGACGCCCACCTCCACGACCGTCGTCGATACCAGCACCTGGATATCCCCGCACAGAAAACGCTCCATCACCTCATTTTTTTCCTTCGGCTTCATTTTTCCGTGCAGATATTCTATCCGGATATCCTCCGGCATTACCTCCCTCAGCCGTTCTGTATAGGAAATAACGTCCTCCGCCTCAATCTGTTCATTTTCCTCCACCATCGGACAGATGATATATGCCTGGTGTCCGAGACGGATTTCCTTTTCAATAAAATGATATGCTTTTTTCCGGTAAGTGGTATTCACCACGCAGTTTTTTATCGGCAGACGGCTTTTCGGCAGCTCATCGATAACGGAAATTTCCAGATCACCGTACAGAATGACGGCAAGCGTGCGCGGAATCGGCGTGGCGCTCATAACGAGCGTGTGCGGCTCTGCACCCTTTTCTCCCAGAAGCTCCCTCTGACGCACGCCGAAGCGGTGCTGCTCGTCCGTAATGACAAGCCCCATGCGCTTATACTGCACCTTTTCCTGAATCAGCGCATGGGTGCCGATAATCATATCCGCCTCGCCGGAGGCTATTTTTTCACAGGCGACCCGCTTTTCCCTGGCGGTCATGGAGCCGGTGAGCAGAACGGGACAGAAACGCAGATGCTGCGCTTCTATCAGCTCCGTCATGGAATCAAAATGCTGGCGTGCGAGCACCTCCGTCGGCACCATCAGCGCGCTCTGCAGTCCGTTTTCCGCCGCCAGAATCATTGCCAGAAATGCCAGGATCGTCTTTCCGGAGCCGACGTCCCCCTGAATCAGACGCGCCGCAACCTTCTCGCCCGTCATATCGCGCTGGATATCCTCCCAGACGCGCTGCTGCGCCCCGGTGAGCTCATATCCCAGATTGCGGATAACCGTATCCGTCAGCGGCGTCCGCCGGATGGTATACGGATTTTTCGCCTGTTCGTGCTGCTCCTTGAACTGGCGCAGCGCCAGTATAAACAGAAAAAACTCATCAAACACCAGCCGCCGTCTGGCAATCTTCATATGCTGTTCATCCTGCGGAAAATGGATTTCCTCAATGGCGTTTCTGTAATCCGCAAGCTGATAGCGCCTGCGGATATCCTCCGGCAGATAATCCCCGGAAAGCTCCATGCCGTCCAGCGCCTGCCGGACTGTTTTTGAGACAAGCTGATTTGTTAGTCCCTTTGTCAGCACATAGACAGGCTGCAGCTCTGCAAGAAGCTTCTGATACTGCTCCGGCGTATAAATGGCGGGCTGTTCCAGGAAAAGATTTGCTCCCTTCTGCACGATTCTGCCGCAGAATACATGATAGCCGCCCGGCTTTATGGTGTTGCGCAGATATGGCATGTTATACCAGCGCACGCCGATAGCGCCCGCCTTATCGCACAGAACGGCGGACACAATCTGCATCCGCTTTACGTACTGTACGGTAAGCGTGCGCTCCGGCGCCGCATAAATGGCAATCTCCCTGCCCTCCTTTACCTGCGAGGTATCCGTAATTTCCGGAAAGCGCCGGTAGGTGCGGGGATAATAAGAAAGCAGGTCGCCAAGATTGCGGATACCTGCCTTCTCAAATACAAGTTTTGTCTTTTCGCCAATGCCCTTCAATTCATCAAGGGGCGTTTTCTGATTCATAAAACGAAAATCCTTCCTTATCTGTTAAAGCTACTCTACAGAAACCACGTAGTAGTAAATCGGCTGTCCGCCGGAATATACCTCGACCTCACAGTCCGGATACTTTTCCTTCAGCTCTTTGCCGACCGCCTGCGCGTCCTCCTCCGTAACATCCGAGCCGTAGTAAACGCTGATAAGCTCGGAATCCTCGTCCATCATCAGGCTGACCGTCTCCTCTGTGACAGCCGCGATGTCATTGCCGACCGCAAGGATGGAGTGGTCGCCGATACCCATAATGTCGCCCTCGTGGATCGTCTTGTCGTCAATATGCGTATCGCGCACAGCATAAGTAATCTGTCCTGTTTTGATCATGGACAGCCCCTCTGTCATCGCCTCTTTGTTTTCCTCCGCAGATTTGTCCGGCGCAAAATTAATGATTGCGGAGATACCCTGCGGCACGGTCCTCGTCGGAATCACGACGATCTGCTTGTCCTTTGTGAGCGCCTGCGCCTGGTTTGCCGCCAGAATGATATTTTTATTGTTCGGCAGGATATAAATGGTGTCCGCGTTTACCTGGTCGATAGCGTTCAGCATATCCTCCGTGCTCGGATTCATCGTCTGACCGCCCTCAATCAGATAGTCCACGCCGAGACCTTTGAAAATCTCACCGATTCCCTCACCGATCGACACGGAGATAAAGCCGTTTTCCTTGTGCGGCATCGCCGGTTTCTCCGGTTTTTCCGCCTTAGCCTCCTCCTGCGCGTGTTTCGAAGCATCCTTGATCAGCTTTTCCTGATGCTCCTCACGCATATTGTCTATCTTCATCCGGGACAGCTCGCCGTAGGTGAGCGCCTTTGTGATGGCAACGCCCGGTTCGTTCGTGTGCACATGTACTTTTACGATATCCTCATCCGCCACCACGACGATGGAATCACCGATGCTCTCAAGGAAAGCCTTGAAGGCAAGCTCTTCCGCCTCATCCATCGGCTTGCGGGTCCGGATGATAAATTCGGTACAGTAACCGAATTTGATTTCCGCCTGGGCTTCCACGGAAACCTCCGCACCGGCGCCGGAGGTCTTCTCCTGCCCCTCGATAACATAGTTTACCTCTTTGCCCAGATATGCGTCGAAGGCGCCTTTGAGCACCTGGATCAGACCCTGTCCGCCGGAATCCACCACACCTGCTTCCTTCAGCACCGGAAGCAGCTCCGGGGTCTGTGCCAGCACTTCCTCCGCGTGAGCGAGCGCGCCGCCAAGCACCTCTTCCATTTCGGCACCCTCAGACGCCAGCTCGGACGCTTTTTCCGCAAAGCCCTTTGCAACGGTGAGAATAGTTCCCTCCTTCGGCTTCATAACAGCCTTGTACGCCGTCGCAACTGCTTTCTGGAATGCCTCCACGATCAGCTCTGTCGTAATCTCCTTCTCATATTTAATTACCTTTGTAAAGCCTCTTAAAAGTTGGGAAAGAATAACGCCGGAATTTCCGCGCGCCCCGCGCAGAGACCCCGATGAAATTGCCTTTGCCAGCGTTTCTAAATTTAATTCCTCCAGGGAAGCGACTTCCTTCGCTGCCGACATAATCGTCAGCGTCATATTTGTTCCGGTATCTCCATCCGGAACCGGAAAAACGTTTAATTCGTTGATCCACTCCTTATTTGCTTCCAGGTTGCTGGCACCAGCCAAAAACATTTTTGCGCACAGTTGTGCGTCGATTGTATTTCTACCCACTTCCGAGTTCCTCCTTAATCAATCACTCTTACGCCTTCTACGGCAATATTTATTTTATCGATCTCCATACCGGTAAATTCCTCCACCTGGTACTTTACATTGCTTATCAGATTTTCCGCCACTGCAGAAATGCTGACACCGTAAGAGACGATGACATGAAAATCCAGAGAAATCCGGTTGTCCTCACCAACGGTGACATTAATACCGTGTTTTAAGCTGTCACGCTTCAAAAGTCTTACAAGACCATCCTTCATGCTTACCGCCGCCATGCCGACGATTCCGAAGCATTCCACGGCAACGCTGCCCGCATAGGTTGCAATAACATCTTTATCAATGGAGATGGTCCCCAGTGCATTATCCATACGACCTTTCATATTCATACCTCCAAATTTCATATGACTGATGCCAGGACAGACGAAAATCCGGCTGCATCGGGAAACAGATTTATTTGCTCCCGGCATCATGTATCTACAGTATAACAAGTTTTCCGCAAAAAGGAAACATCTTTTTTCAAATTCTACTTGCAAATTCAAATGGATTCTGTTAAAATACCATTGTTGTCAGTCTGTACATAACAGTATAGGCGAGTAAGGTATAAGGAGGTGCTGTCATGGCCAGATGTGCAATTTGTGATAAGGGCGCTCATTTCGGAAACAACGTGAGCCACTCTCATAGAAGATCCAACAGGATGTGGAAATCCAACATCAAGTCAGTAAAAGTTAAAGTAAACGGAGCCGCTAAGAAGATGTACGTTTGTACTTCCTGCTTAAGGTCCGGTAAAGTAGAAAGAGCATAATGTAAGGTATTTACAGACACCGCCTGGATGGGCGGTGTTTTTTTTGCCGTGCAGACGACAAAAACGTCCACCGGACGTTTTTCGTCAGCACATAAACAGGTTATAGCCTGCCAGGAGAAAAGAAAAAATCAGAAGAACCGTGATAAAGGAATTGGATATAAACAGGGAAATCAGCATCCCCGCCGCTATCCAGAACAAGGTATAGCCCGCAATCCGTTTCATATATGTTCTCCCGACTTTTTCTATTATTCTATGCAGTTTTCCGTAAAATGTTCCTGGCAGGCAGCGGTATGCTGCCTACAGAATTTACCACCCGGATAATAGCCCGTCCGGATGCAGAATGGCTTAGTTGTCTGTATCGCTGCCATCCTCAGAGCCGTCTGCTTTATCCGCACCGGAGGCTGCGCTGCCCGTGCTGCTTCCCGTACCGGATGCCGTGCTGCTTCCCGCGCCCGACGCAAATCCGTTTCCGGAGGTAAAGCGGTTCACAAAATCCGGCACCATATCGAGCACCTTTGTCAGACCGTCCTGGTTGCGCACATTTACCAGACGCGAGGTGCCGTTCTGGATGACAAGCACCGCGCTCGGCATCATCTTGCAGCCCATGCCGCCACCGCCGTTATTTTTCTGCTTGGTGCTGCTCTCCTGTCCTTCAAATGCAGCCGCCGCCACGCCGAAGGATACATCCACCAGCGGCAGAATGATGGTATCGCCCACCGTGATCGCATCGCCAACTACTGTTTTGGAATGAATAAAGCCGTCCATTCCCTTGAACAGTGATTCTACCTTTGACTGAAAATTGTTTTCTGATGCCATTTTTGTTCCTCCTTTATTTTCACTCTGAATTTCCTGTTATGAGTTTCTCTCTGTAACGGTTTTTCCGGTATGCCGCCCTTTTTCCGCAGCATCCGGCAGGTATTTGCAGCCGCACTGTTCACCCGGCGCCTTTTTATGACCGGCTGCCCAGCAGCCTTCTTATACGTTTGATGGTAATCCGGACGTGCTTATCCAGCAGAAGCGCCAGCACTGTTTTTACCATATGGCATGCGCGGATATGTCCTTTCAGAAAAATTCTGCCCTCCAGTACCGGCTTCGTAAAGTCCGCTTCCACGATGATACGGTTTCCCGCCGCCACCTGAAGAATGCTTAAGATACCGAGAAGCTGTCCTGTATCGGCCGGGTCGTCCAGTCCGAACAATACGTTTCCCTCTATCTTTTTCGGGAAATAGTGCCGGAGAAGATAACGGATTTCTTTTTTTACATGCTGCAGAGCTTCCTGTGTATGGACATCGTACCATAGTTTCTTATAATATTCCAGTCTCGATTTCAGTTTCTCGATGCTCTGCCTGATATTCCGTATTTTTTCCAGAAACAGACGGAAGCTATTCTTTATTTTTTCAAAAAATTCCCGCAGTCTGCCAAAAATACCTGCGCGCGGCTGCTCCTCCTGCGGTTCATCCACCGGTCCTTCTTCCGGTTCGTCTCCCGGTGATGAAGGTTCGTTTCCAGGCTCTTCCTCCGATTTATCCACCGGTTTATCTTGCGATTCATCCACTGGTTTATCCTCCGGAGGGATAGACGTTCCAGATGATGAAGATTCCTCTTCCGGAGGTGCGGTTTTACCATCCGGTGATGTAGCTTCCTCTTCCGGCGATGCGGTTTTACCATCCGGTGATGCGGCTTCATCATCCGGCGGCACACAGGGTTCCGTTTTCTCTGTGTCCTCCTCTGGCAAAGCTTTTTTCCCTCCGGCATCTTTTTTCCTGCTCCGGGTCTTTTTTTTCTTCTCCCCGATAACCGTGTATCCGCATATTTTCACACAAATCTGCGGCTTTCCCTCCCGGTACTCTATGCTGACGGAAAGAAGATGCAGCAGCCAGGTAATCCGCGCGGAGGCTGACAGCTTTTCTGTTTTTTCCGCCGACGCCTGGTAGCGGATGGGTACAAACAGAAGCAGCAGTGCCGCCGCCAGCAGAAGAAGCAGCAGAATGCCCAGCAGAATAAACGGTATTTTCAGTATCGTCAAAAATATATGTAGCATTTTTCCACCTGCCGCCTACTTTCTGAACCGAAACAATTTTCGCTTCTTTAACTTTTCCATCGGATATTCATAAACCATATCTTCTCCGTCCGGCACACGCTCCCGCAGGAACCTGCGGACATCAAAATCACCATTTTTACGGTAAGCATCGAGCGCAATGCCGGTGGCAAGCTCCACCGCCTCGTGCCAGCCTCTGGCGGCGCCGACAATCAGCGGACAGTGCCCGTGCAGAACCGGCTGGAGCAGAGCATCCGCCAGAAAAATATCAAAGAGATCCTTCTCATTGGCCGCCAGGGTAATGAGGTATACATCTGGCATCCCGACGCCGGTCTCCGTATTTTTGATAAGCTGCTCCCTGCTCTTTTTTAATTTCTCACCGATATATAGCTTCTGATACCATTTCATAATTATATCCTTGCCACTTTTTTACAGTTTAATCGATTGCAGAGAAAGGGATTGTCGCATAACTCTGCAGCAACCCCTTACCCACTTAATAATGTTTCTTTGTTCCCCACAAATTTGCTTTTTTCAGCGATAGATACTCGTCGTATGCGCGCTCCAGCATCGTCCGCTCATTGGCAAATTTTAACAGATGGTATGCCTCATGGTATTTGTAATACCCTGAGTCCACAAAGTGTTCTTCGCGCTGTGGTTTGCTATAATAACTTTCCGAACGCATCAGGTACCAGTGTACATCCTTTTCCACCACATCCTCCGGCACATTGAAAGAATACTGGCTTTTCCCGATATACTTTACAATGTTCGCCTTCACGCCGGTTTCCTCCAGAACCTCGCGCAGCGCAGTGTCCCGGTACTCTTCACCGACCTCTACTGTCCCCTTCGGCAATACCCAGCCCTCATATTTGTTCTTATAGCTCTTGAACAAAAGCAATATCTTGCCCCGAAATATTACCACACCGCCACAGCTCGTTGCCTCAATCATTGCAATTCCTCCTGTTGTGCGTTGTGTTCCTTTGCTGGTCTTAGTATACCGCTTTTTTCAAAAATCCGCAACTCTTTCTTATGAATCCTTACCACTGATTATTATAGTAGGCGTCAAACACCGCTTTCGCAATCGGAACTGCCGCCGCGCTTCCGGTGCCGCCGTCCTCCGCAATCACGCTCACCACAATGTCCGGATCTTCGACATTGGAGAAGCCGACAAACCAGGAATGTGTGGAATATTCCGCTTCCTGGCCGGTGTTTCCGTTTACCTCATACTCTGCGGAACCGGTCTTTCCCGCTACCGTGTAGCTGTCGTTCCACAAATAAGAGCCGGTACCGCCCTCCACAACACTCTGCATATAGCTCTTTAAAATATCCGCCTCCTGCGCGGAAATGATCCGCTTATATTCGATCGGCTTTGTTTCGTTTACTTCCACGCCTTCCGTATTTTCCACGCGCTGTACAAAATACGGATACATCATAACGCCGTCATTAGCGATCGTGCTGACGATCAGTGCCATATGGAACGGGGAAACCAGCGTATCTCCCTGCCCGATGGAGGTCGTCATGATATCGCCGTAGGACGAATTGCTGTTCAGCACAAACTGGCTGCTGCTGTACGGCATCAGAGTCGGCAAATCGCCGTTAAACAAAAACTTTTCACAGAGGTCGCCAAATTTATCCAGGTCAAGCTGCAGTCCGATGTTGGCAAACGAAGTATTGCAGGAATGCTGGAAGGACTGCTGCAGATTCTCATAGCCGTGTACCTCTCCGTCATAGCACTGGATGGTCACATCGTTCTGCGTGATATATCCGTCGCACTGGAAGGTGTAATTCTCATAATCATTCCCCGCCTCATGCTCCTGGATATACTCAAGCGCCGTCAGAATCTTAAAGGTAGAACCCGGCGGATAGAGTCCCTGCGTCGCGCGGTTTAAGAGCGGACTGTGCGCATCCTCCGCGATTAAGTATTCCCACTGCTCCTCCATCGCATTCGG
The DNA here is from genome assembly GCF_025148285.1 of Marvinbryantia formatexigens DSM 14469. Taxonomy (NCBI): domain Bacteria; kingdom Bacillati; phylum Bacillota; class Clostridia; order Lachnospirales; family Lachnospiraceae; genus Marvinbryantia; species Marvinbryantia formatexigens. The sequence continues at coordinate 4,277,816 of NZ_CP102268.1, forward strand.
GTCAAAATCCGGATGCGATACCATCGCCAGCACCGCGCCGGTATCCGGCTCCATCACAACGACCGCGCCGCGGTATGCGCCCAGCGCCGTCGACGCCGCCTGCTGCAGGCGCGTATCCAGCGTGAGGATCAGACTGTCTCCCCGCACTTTTTCGTTGTTCACGCCCTTGCCCACCTGGTCGACAATCGAGGTATTTGACGTCAGCAGATCACTGTTGTACATCGCCTCAATGCCGGACTTTCCGTTCGTGGTATAGCCCACTACATGGGCAAACGTACTGCCGTAGGGGTAGATGCGCGTCTCATTTCCGTCGGCGTCCACATCCGTTCCGGCAAGCACCTCGCCGTCCGCCGAATATATTGAACCGCGCACGACGTACTGCTTCTGTTCCTCCGCCTTGGTGTTGTTCGGATTCGCCTTCAGCTCATCAGAAAGCGAGATCTGAAAATATGCCATATAACCGACAAGCGCCAGAAACATGGCGGAAAACATATACGCCACCCGCCCGTACACCCGGTTCCGCTGTTTCTTTGAAACCGGCTTCTCCGGCGGCGGCAGCTCTTTATCCTCCGGAAGCGGCGGTATCTGATACGGGTCCCCGTTCTGTCCGTTCCGGTACCCGTCCTCTCCCTGCCGCTGCGTCAGAAATTCGGGGACCTCCACCTCATGCTCCGAAAAATCTCCGGGATTCCAGTTCCCTTTCCCTGTCTCTTTCAATTTGCTCCTCCTCGTCTTCACGCAGAATATAAAGTCCCTGTATAATCGAAAACATCAGAACGGTACTCAGCATGGAGCTTCCGCCGTAGCTGACAAGCGGCAGCGTCACACCGGTCATCGGGATAAACTTCATCGCTCCGCCAATCGTCAGAAATACCTGCACTGCATACATGGTGCCAAGACCAAGCGCCACCAGCCGGTAAAAGCGGTTGGAAAGCCGCATGGCAATGTTTACAAACATGATATAGCAGCTCATGCAGATAAGAATCAGACAGATGGCAAAAATACCGCCCAGCTCCTCCGCAATCGCCGCAAACATGAAATCCTGCTCCACGATCGGGATATTATCCGGGCTGCCCTGCATCAGACCGGTACCAAACCAGCCGCCCGCCGCGATGGAAAAAAGCGACTGCGCCACCTGATAGCCCTGATTTGCATAGTCTGCAAACGGATCCTGCCATATCTGCACACGCACGCGCACATGGGAGAACAGATGATACGCTCCCACCGCCGCCACAGAGCCGGCGCCAAGCCCGGCGAACAGATACAGACAGTTCCGCGTCGCCACATACAGCATAATCAGATACGTGATGAAAAAAATCAGCGCGCTTCCAAGGTCAGTCGAATAAACCAGAATCAGCACATGCAGCGCCGCCACCACCGTGGCTATCACAATATCACGGAACCGCTTTGCCTTGCCGAGCATACCGGCAATGGCAAACACGAAAATAATCTTTACAAATTCCGACGGCTGTACACTGATGCCTCCAAAAGAAAAGCCAAGCTTCGAACCGTAGGTTTCATTCGCCGCCACCGCCACAATTCCGAGCATTCCGATACCGGCCGCCGCATACAGCCAGGTCCATTTCGTCAGGATCCGCACCTTGCGGATGATGACCGGAACGACCAGCCCCACCGCGGTGGACGCCGCCACGATCTGAAACTGCTTCAGAGCCTGCTCGTAGGAGAGCCGTGTGAGCATGATAAAACCGACCGTGATCAGCATACACATATGGTTCACGACCAGCTTTGACGCCCGCGGATACAGATTGCGGAAAAAGACCAGCGTCGCCGCAAGATAGATAAACTGCGCGCCGTAAAAGAAGAGCAGCTCCGTCTCCTCCGTCTGCAGATACATCACCATAAACGCGATGAAATGTATGATAAACATCATCAGATTCTGCTGCAGAAATAAAAATTCCTTATCCTCCTCATCCTTTTTTCCAAAGACAAGGAAACTCTGCATCGTATAAATCGTCATCAATATCAGAATAGCATATCTTGAAAACTGAATAATTAAATTTACCACGTTTTTACCTATTCCACTCCGCGCTCGAAGTGTCCCCTTGTAAACTCTTTGTGTGCTCTGTCCGCCGTCTCTCTTTGGAAGAATACTCCGGCATAGGTTCCGGCGATCTGCCGCGCCTCCCTGGGCTCTTCCGTCGTAAACTGCAGGCGGATGCTCTGCGGATGCAGCCTGCGGATATCCTCCGCATTTCCCGCCAGCTGAAGCGGCGCGCTGTTATAGATGATATTATAGCAGAACGGGCAGACATTTCTGACTGCAAACAGCTTCTGCTTCCGGTCCTTCAGATAAAGCAGCGACGGCTTTTTTGTACAGCCGGTGCTGTTCTTTCTCTGACATTGTGCGGAAACCATCAGCGGCTGATAGCCGTACACGATCAGCTCGCTCTCCCCGCAGCCCCGCACGTTCAGCTCCCTGCGGTTTAATTCCACCGGAGCCGTATCAAAAAGGAGCTGCGCCTCCTTCCAGAAAAGATGTGCTTCCCGGTTGAAGGTGTATAGATTCCAGTCCGCCGCCAGAGACTTCGGATACGCCTTTTCTTTTAAAAAGGCATATTCCTCCTGGCTGCGGATGAGCAGACCGTCGTATGCCGCCAGCGTATCGAGCGCTTCCCTTCCCTGATAATAGGAAAGCGCCTGCGCCCGGAAAATCCACGGCATAATATAAAAGCAGCGTTTTCCAGCCTCGTGACAGAGAGCAATCTGCCTGCGGGAAGAGGAAAGAAAATCCTCCCTGTTCTCAAAAGCACTGCAGTCCAGATAAATCGTCTGAAGCTCCGGCACATTGCAGAGCGCTTTCACAAGCGCCAGATTTTCCACGGAAGCGGACATGCGCATCGTCCCGCCGATTCTCTCCCATGAAGACTGTTCTTCCACCTCTGCGCCATATGTTATCCCGGCAGTCTGCGCCGTCTCCGGAATATCAGACTGCTTCACGCTGCCCTGGCGCTCTGACCGGGTTACGGATATCTCTGCGCCGCCCCGGCTCTTTTCGCCAGGCTTCCGGTATCTCCCGTCCGGGCGCCGGTACGCTGCCAGAATGTCCTCTTTTAATGCTGCGATAGCATCCCGGCGCAGTTCATTGAGCGCCTGCACCGGCAGAAACACATCCTCCTCCGCCTCAATTTCCAGATGTTCAAAAACAAATCCGCTGCCGCCTGTCTTTCGCATCTGTTTTTCAATTCCGTCCGCCGTAAGCGGGCGGTTCTGCGCTTTCTGCGGCTGCATTCCCTCTGCCGTAACAGTATGTCCATCATAAGACAAGCTTAGTATAGCAGGTTTTTTCTTTGAAAGTATTAATTTCCCATTAAATTTTTCCGGAAATTCCCTGTCAAGGTATTCCCGTTTCAGTTCCTGCAGCAGTTTTTCGTTATCCGTACAGTAATTGGACTGTCCGGGCGACATCATGCCGGGACCGTTCTGCCGGCGGTAATAACCGTCTGAGAAGCCGCCGCGGCTGTACAGATTCTGCAGCTCCTGCAGGTCCTCCCTGCGCACCTGGAATTTTTTCTGTGGATTTTCCAGATAACGGTCCAGATAACGACGGTAAATCCGCACCACGCCCGCCGCGTATTCCGGGCTTTTCATCCGTCCCTCGATTTTCATGGAATAAACGCCGCTTTCGATAAGCTGCGGGAGCAGTTCCAGCGTGCAGATATCCTTGGGACTGAGCAGATACTGCTTCTGCGTTTTGTTCAGCCGCTTTCCGTTTTCGTATAAATCGTAGGGAAGCCTGCACGGCTGCGCGCATCTTCCGCGGTTGCCGCTTCTTCCCCCGATCATGCTGCTCAGGAGGCACTGTCCCGAATAGCAGAAGCAGAGCGCTCCATGAATAAAGCTCTCGATTTCGATATCCACGCTCTCATGGATGCTGCGTATTTCCGCAAGCGACAGCTCGCGCGCCGTCACGACCCGCGTTGCGCCAAGACCTTTCAGAAATTCAGCTCCATAGGGACCTGTGATTCCCATCTGGGTGCTGGCGTGGATGTCCAGTTCCGGAAACATGTCCCGGATATAGCGGAGCACTCCAAAATCCTGCACGATTACAGCATCCATTCCCTCCCGGTAATACGGATTCAGATAAGCATATAATTCCTCCAGCTCCTCATCCTTCAGAAGCGTGTTCACCGTCAGATACAGCCTGCGTTTTTTGGTGTGCGCATAATCAATGGCGCGCTTCAGCAAATCCTCGTCCGGATTATCGGCATAGGCGCGTGCACCAAAACGGCTGCCGCCGATATAGACTGCATCCGCGCCCGCCGCGATCGCCGCCGTCATGCTTTCATAGGAACCGGCCGGAGCCAGCAGTTCTGCTTTCATAAAATCCTCCTGTGAAAAGAGAATCCCGCCTGCGGGATTCTCATAATCCGTTACTGTTTCTTCAATTCGTCCAGCTTTCTCTGCATGTCCATCAGATTATGCTTGAGGTCAAAGATTTCCTTGTCTCTGGCGGCGATATGGTCCTCCAGAATCTCCACCTGTTTTTTTGCTTTGAAGTAGTCATCCGCAATATTAAGCTGCATTAAAATATTTTTGCGGTCGTCGGACTGCCTGCGGTAGCTGTCCAGCTTCTTAAATTCCGCCAGCTTGCTGTTGATATAATAGGAAACCCTCTGTATATATTCTTCGCTCTCATAGCCGCTGATCATAAGAATTTTTCCGTCTATCACAACCTGTATCTGGTTCTTTTTTGACATGCCGTTTCCTCCCGATGATATCTTTCCAATATCCGTTCTTTTGTTTTTCCCACAACCTGGTTACAGTATACCCGACTTTTCCTGTAATTGCAAGTTAAGATGATGATAAGCTTTCTCCGTCGCCACGCGCCCCCGCGGCGTCCGGTTGATAAAGCCGTTTTTCAGCAGATACGGCTCGTAGACATCCTCGATGGTGCCGGCATCCTCCCCGATCGTCGCCGCCAGCGTATCCAGACCGACCGGCCCGCCGGAAAATTTTTCAATCAGCGTAAGCAGCAGATTTCTGTCCGTCACGTCCAGTCCGTAGCGGTCGACCTCCAGCAGATCCAGCGCGAAGCATGCAATATCCTTTGTGATATTTCCATCGTATTTTACCTGCGCGAAATCGCGCACGCGCTTCAGCAGACGGTTGGCAAGCCGCGGCGTGCCGCGTGAGCGCTTTGCCAGCTCCTCTGCTCCCCCGGCGTCGATTTCCACGCCAAGTGCCTTCGCGGAATGGCAGATAATGGTGGAAAGCTCTTCTACCGTATAATATTCCAGATGATGGATAACGCCGAACCGGTCGCGCAGCGGAGCCGTCAAAAGACCAGCGCGCGTGGTCGCCCCCACCAGCGTAAAACGCGGAAGCTCCAGACGGATGGAACGCGCCGTCGCTCCCTTTCCAATCATAATATCAATGGCATAATCCTCCATCGCCGGGTAGAGCACCTCCTCCACCTGGCGGTTGAGACGGTGGATCTCATCCACAAAAAGGACGTCGCCCTCCTGGAGGTTATTCAGAATCGCCGCCATCTCGCCCGGCTTTTCAATCGCAGGACCGGAGGTCACTTTCATATTTACACCCATTTCATTGGCTATAATTCCCGCAAGCGTCGTTTTGCCAAGTCCCGGCGGTCCGTAAAACAGGACGTGGTCCAGGGAATCGCCGCGCTGCTTTGCCGCCTCGATATAAATTTTCAGATTTTGCTTTGCTTTTTCCTGCCCGATGTATTCGTCGAGGGTTTTCGGACGGAGACTTGGCTCTATCCTGGCATCCTCCTCCATCACCTCGGTCTCGATGATTCGTTTTTTCATGCTGCTCTCCTGTTATACTTTCCGTTTCCCGCCATGTTCTGTGCAGGAAATCCTGCCGCCATCCAAAGACCGGCAGCTATCATTTTTAGAAAGAGATATGCTTCAGCGCTGCTCTCAGGATATCCTCGGTACTCATATCCTCCGTGGCGTGCACCGCCTTTACTGCTTTCAGCGCGTCGCTTCCGGCATATCCGAGCGCCACCAGCGCCTGCACCGCCTCGCTCTGTGTTTCGTTCGGGGCGGCGGCAGCCGCCGCGGTATTTTCCGCCAGCTTCTGCTCAAAGGTATCCTGCAGACTGAATTTGTCCTTCAGCTCCAGAATCAGCTTCTGCGCGGTCTTTTTTCCGATGCCCGGCGCCGCGGAAATTGCCTTGATATCGTCCGCAAGCACGGCAAACCGCAGCTCGTTTGCGGAAATGGCTGTCAGAACGCCCTGCGCCGCTTTCGGACCGATTCCGTTTACCTTCAGCAGCATCCGGAAAATCTCCAGGTCGTCCTTCGAGAGAAAACCGTAAAGCTGGATGGCATCCTCCCGCACATCCATGTACGTATACAGAAGCACCTCCATGCCTCCGCGCACAAGCTGTCCGGCATCTCTTCCCGTGATATATACGTTAAAGCCTATTCCATTATTTTCAATGACGGCGACATTTTCCGCCGCCTCCACCAGTGTTCCCTTTATAAATGCAATCATTCTTTTTCCCGGCAGGCTGCGTCTCTGCAGTCAATCCGTCCTGCAACAGTGACGTCTCCCGCCTGCTCTCCTTCTTTCCATTCCACCAGATATCCGCAGCCGTTTTTTACCTGATAGTCAAAATATCCGCGCCGCACAGACGCCATAGCTGACAGCACGCTCATAATCGTCCCGCCGTGTACCACGCAGGCAATCTCCCGGCAGCCGTTTTTCTCTGCCTCCGCCAGCATCCCGCGAAACGCGCGCACGCACCGCTCCTGAAATTCTTCCCGGCTCTCCCCGCCCGGAAACGGCAATGTTCCGCCGCTGTCGATCCACGCCTGGTAGGCGGCGTCCCCGGAAAGCTCCCGGTAGTTTTTATTTTCAAAGCTGCCGAAATCACATTCCCGGAAATCCGGGACAATGCTCTGCACAATTCCCGGAAAGAGCAGCTCCGCCGTCTGCCGGCAGCGCAGCAGGGGGCTGACGTAAAGCGCTTCCGGCGCCGCGGCGTCCCCGTCCTTCTTCTGCCCGACAGATACTGCGGCGTCCCCGTCTTTCTTCTGCCCGGCAGATACTGCGGCATCTCCGCCATTTCTTCTGTCCGCAGCTTCCCCGGCACTGTGCTCCTGCAAAACGTAACAGCCGCGGGCGAGCTCCGCCCTGCCCTCTTCGCAGAGCGGTTCATCCGTTTTTCCGATATAGCGTCCTTTTAAATTTCCCGCCGTCTTTCCGTGACGAATCATATAAATTTTCATTTTCCGCCGCCCTCGTTCTCTTTTTCCAGTTTCTGCAGATGGTTCTCCTATACTTTTATACGTTTCCCTTTATGACGACAGGAATGCCTGCCGCCACGCGCACCACCGTATCAGAATCCGCCGCGATACGGCAGCAGATGCGCCCTGTCAGTTCCCGCCATGCCCGCTCCTGCGCATCGACGGGCACCACGCCGTACCCGATTTCATTGGAAACAATGCAGATCTGCGGATTTTTCTCTGCCAGCTCCTGCGGCAGCCGGTTCAGACGGCTGTATGCCGGCGCGTCCGGCTCTGCATCCACCTCCGGGTTTTCCGGCTGCCTGGGCTCTGCATTCACCCCGGACGCGTCCATCTGCTCCGGCTCCTGCATAAACCGCCGGATAAATTCGTGGAAATCCGCGATTGCCCGGCAGGTAAATATCTCGTCGTATGCACAGGTCCTCCCGTCTGTAAAATCAGACGCGCAAAGACCGAAGAGCCTGCCTGCCGCTTCTTTTTTTCCCTGATAGCTTCCGCCAATTATCAGTTTCATCCCGCTTCTCCTATCCTGCCAGTTTTCCGGCAACCACCACCGCGACCGCCATCGCCAGCTCACAGACCTGCAGGAAAAATCCCGCAAGGTCCCCGGTCGTCCCGCCGAATTTCCGGTAGGACATCCACCGGTAGTAGCCAAACGACGCCAGAGCCGCCGCGATACCGGCGATGCCGCGCAGCCCGCCGGTTGTGTACATCAGCAGCAGGCACACGGCAATATAACAGCCCATCGTAATTCCGACCGTCCGCCTCTGCGCGGAATCGGAGAAGGCATGTACCAGCCCGCTGTTTTTCGCTTTTTTAAATGTAACGACCGCCAAGGCGCTCAGCGCACGCGACAGCACAAAGCCGATTGCCAGCACCTGCATGTCCGCCATTGTCGCTTCGCTGTAGACCCCGAATTGCAGAACAAAATAACATATTCCCATAAGGATTGCAAATGCGCCGGAATGGGAATCCTTTAAAATCTCCAGCTTTTCCTCCACCGGCTTATAGGAATTTATCGCATCCGAGGTGTCCAGAAAACCGTCCACATGAATGCCGCCCGTCACAAGCACCGGAATCAGTATCAGCACCGCCGTCCGGAAATTCCCTTCTCCCGTGAGATAGCCGCCATACTTAAGCCACAGCAGCATCAGCGCACCGATTACCGCGCCGATCAGCGGGAAAAAGCAGAACATATAACGCATCCGCTCTTTTGTCCACTCCATGCGCGGCATCGGGATGCGCGAATACATTGAAAATGCAATCACAAACGCCCCAATCAGATTCATTTTTCTCCATCCCCGCTTTGCTTTAAAATAACCGGAATGCCGTATACGACCTCCGCCACGCAGTCCGCCATCCGCGCCATCGCGCAGTTGATACTTCCCAGACATTCCAGATACTGCGTCGTCCACTCATCAAACACCGCGCCGTCTGAAAACACCTCATTCGTCACCACGATCAGATTGGCGCACTGCCCTTTTAATTTCTCAACTCCTGTCATAATCTTTGCGGCAGTCTCCTGCGGCGTGTGCTTCTTTCCGTCAAAAAACTCGTTCGCCGTCAGATTTGACATGCATTCCAGAAGCGCCGTACTTCCCGGTTCCAGAAAAAGCCTCTCCAGGTCCGCCGGACATTCCAGCGTCTGAAAATGCTTGCCGGCGCGCATCCTGCGATGCCTTTCAATGCGCCTGCGGCTTTCCTCATCCGCGCACTGCATCGTTGCAATGTAATAGCGCTTCTGCTCTCCCAGCTTCAGGACCTGCTGCTCCGCCCAGGCGGACTTGCCGCTGCCGCTGCCGCCGGTCACTACCATAAACATCTTTTCATCCCCCATTTATGCGTCTGTCATCCGCGGCATCCATAAGCATCCCTTTCGTCGCCGCATCCGCACATTCCCCGCGATACAGCAAAGCTTTGCGGCGCTCTTTGGCGGTATGCTATGTAAGCGGCTGATACGCCTCCACAGAAATATCATCGAAGGTACTCATTTTCTGATACACCTCGCACGCCATGTCCAGCAGCGGGAACAGCGTAACTGCTCCGGTGCCCTCTCCAAGACACATATTGCAGTGAAGCGCCGCCTCCAGGGAGAGCGTCTCCAGCACAAGCCGCGTCGCCGGCTCCTTCGATATGTGGGAGGCAAGCATAAAGTCACGGCACTCTTTGCAGATCTGCACCGCTGTCAGCGCCGCAACCGCAGAAATAAATCCGTCAATCACAATCGGCACGCGATATTTTGCCCCGCCGAGAAATACTCCGGCAAGTCCGGCAATATCCAGCCCGCCGACCGCCGCCAGCACATCCACTGCATCCCGGCATTTCGGCAGATGCAGCTCCAGCGCCTTTTTTATCACCTGTATTTTCTTTTCCAGACCGGCGCTGGAGAGCCCTGCTCCGCGCCCTGTCATTTTTTCCGGCTCCTGGTGCAGATAGGCGCACGCCAGCGCGCTGCTGGTCGTTGTATTTCCGATTCCCATCTCTCCGGTGGCAAGAATCCGGTAGCCCTTCGCCGCCAGCTCGCCCACCATATCGCAACCGGTCTTCAGCGCCTGAAGCGCCTGCTTGCGTGTCATTGCCCATTCTCTGGCAATATTTTTTGTGCCGTAGGCAACCTTCCGGTTCAGCGCGCAGGTATCCGACGCCACCCCGATATCGACCGGGAAAATATCCGCGCCCGCTTTTTTGCAGAGTACCGCCGCCGTCGCCTGCCCGGTAAGGAAGTTGTCCGTCACAATGGCAGTGACCTCCTGCCCTGTCTGGGTGACGCCCTCCTCCACCACGCCGTTATCGGCACACATCACAATCAGTCCCTTTTTCTCCAGCGAAATGTTTGCGCTGCCGCTGATTCCGGCAATCTGCACCAGATAATCCTCCAGCATACCAAGGCTGTGCAGAGGCTTCGCGATGCTGTCCCATTTCTTCCGGCAAAGCTCCATCGCCCCTTCATCTAGCCGCTCTGCCCTGTATTCTTCTAACCATTCTCTCATCGTTATACGCCTGTTTTCCTTTCTCACAAAATCAAACATCTTATTCATTATAAAAAATCAGGCAAATCGTGTCAACAAAAGAATCTCGCTTTGCGGGATTTAACGCCAGACGCAGAAGAATGGAAAGCCTGGCGCCTTCCACTCTTCCATAAAAAAGTAATCCTATAATTTTGATACCGCCAGCGAATATTCCGCGGAATATCGCATCTTATATGCCGGGAACTGCTTGATACGGTAGCTGTAAAGCTTTTTGAGGAACGTCTTGTCCGACATTTCGTCGGTGACTTTGATTGCCTTAACGGCGTTCACCGCCGAAGTCTGTCCGTGCTGGATGGAGTAGCTGTATACCGCTCCCTTCACCACATCGGAGCGCGTGGCAATGTTGATGCCCGCTCCCGCCAGCGTTGTCTCTACCGGGTCATAATAATTCACCTTCGCAAACTGGTCCTGCAGCTCCGCAAACAGCGCCGGATTTCTGGCATAGATAGTATTCCATGCCTTGTAGAAGTTTTTGTTGCTTTTCAGCTTTGTTCCGCTGGACAGCCCGGCGTAGGTCTTAAACTCCGCGCAGAGCTGCGCATTCTGCGAATACGCATATTTTACAAACGGAAGCAGGGCGTAGCGATAATCAAACTGGTAGGCGCCGCAGGCGCTGCCGTTATCCCCGCCGGTCTGGTTGTACGCCAGGGACCCCGATTCAAACGTAAGGAAAAACAGCATGTCGCTGGACGGCGTGGCGGTGGTATCCGGTACCAGCGTACACTCCCCGTTCGCACCCGCTATGTATTTCCGTCCCTTCCAGGTAACAGTCTTACTTGTCACCATGACGCCGGTGGACGGCTTAAAGCAGTAAAGCTTTCCGTCGATGGAATAGATGCCGCTCACGCGCTCGCCGGTGCTCTCGGACAGATAATATTTCTTTCCCTTCACTGTCAGCCAGCCGGTTTTCATGTACTTATCAAAATAATACCATTTGCCGTCCACTTTCTGCCAGCCGGTCTGCAGCACACCGTTGCTGTCAAAGCAGTAGGATTTGCCGCTGCCCAGCTTGTAGATGCCATTTGCAAGGGCAAGACCGTTCTTGCTTTTCTGGAAATAATACTTTTTGCCGTTAATGGTCTTCCAGCCATACTGGCATACGCCGTTCGAAGCAAAATAATGATAGCCGTCCGGCATTTTCCGCAGCCCGGTCAGCCGGTAGCCGTTTTTATTTACATAATACTTTCCAATCAAAGGAACTGTAATCCACTTCGATTTCAGCATGACACCGGCGGAAGTATAGTAATAGTACCTGCTTCCGATTTTCTGGAAGCCCTCCTTAAAGTTTTTCACCAGGCGTCCGTCGTCCCGCACGAAAACGCGCTTCACTACGCCGTTTTCCCTCTTTTTCACCCAGGTGTTGCGGTCCATATAGCCGTTTGTGTTCAGATGACGGTCCCCCACCCAGCGGTTTTTCACCAGAGTCTTTCCGTTTTTATAACACTGCATGTCCCCGTTTTTGCCAACCTTCACCCACTTATAGGTAGCCGCCTCTGCGCCAAGCGGAACCCCCGCCAGCAGCAAAAAAGCAAACAGCATTACAATAACATACAATCCTCTCTTTTTCATACAATTCTCCCTTCTCAGCTAAACCAGTGGTCTCCTATTTTCAGCTTTCCATAATAAATATTAAAATAATAATAGCCCTTCAGCTTCGAGCCCTCCGTGAGCACCTCTTTTGCAGCCTTCACGCATTCCTTCTGGATGCTTTTTTTGCTGTAATAAAGCTTCGTGAGCGACCCGTTCATGGCGGGCGTAAACTGCCCGCTCTGGTAAATCACACTTTTTAAGGTGTTCGGAAATTTTTTGCTCTCCAGGCGGTTGATCACAACGCTTGCCACCGCGACCTTTCCTCGGTAGGACTGGTTCCCCGCTTCCAGATAGGTGATGGCGGCAAGCAGGCGGATATCCGCCTCGGACGGAGGGTCCTTGGGATTTTTATTTCCTTTTATAATCGTTCCGGTTTCGTCCACGTAGCATTTGTTGCTGCCGCTGCCAATCCACTGGCAGGTCGCCAGCACGCCGTCCGCGTCGTAAAAATGCTTCTCATACCACCGGTTTACCACTTTGCCGGATGATCTGATACAGCAATAGGTCTTTCCGCTGACCGTAAATACGCCGTACTTCGCTTTTCCGCTGCTTCCATAATAATAATTTTTCACCCAGCGGTTTTTCACCATTTCGCCTCTGGAATTATAATAATAGTCTCCCACACGTTTGCTGGTGACGCGCCCGCTGCTCTTTGTGCAGTAATACGTCTTTCCGGAGACGGTAAATTTTCCGGTCTTCAGCTTTCCGTTTGCCCCAAAGTAAAAATAATGCTTTTTTATTTTTACCCAGCGGTTCTTTACCATCACGCCGTCTTTATTATAATAATAGCTTCCGACCTGCCTGCTGCACACCTTCCCGGTGGAACGCTTTACATAGTAATATTTGCCGTCCACCTGGAAACGCCCGGTCTTCAGGTACCCTTTTTTATCAAAGTAGTACCATTTCCCGCCGATTTTCTTCCAGCTGTTTTTTACATAGGTCTTCTTTTTTGTATCGTAATAGCGTGTCTTTTCCCCGGATTGTTTCCACCCCGCACTGCACACCGCGGAAAAGGACAATACGCAAAGAAGAACCGTCAGCACAAAAAACACTGTCCGTTTCTTTTTCATAACTGACTTTAAGAATCCTCTCCCATATATTTTGTTACAAAAATATTAAATATATGTTCTTACTATAACATTCCCCCTCTGTTTTGTCAACTTTCTGCAATACTTTCTCTATATTGCACAAAAACAGGGCAGAATTGCGCACAAAAAAAGCGGACTGACCGCCTTTTTTGTGTACAAACTGTCCCTCTGTTTCAGATAATGATGCAGATAAACCCGCCGCTGTTTTCATTGACGATTCTCTGCATCACCTGCTGCAGCTTCTGCCTGCCCTCCTCCGTAATCTGCGAGAGCTTCCCGCGGATGCCGTCCTCTGTCATCTGCTCGATGGATTTTCCGAAAATATTGGTATCCCAGATACCGTCCCCGTTCTGCGCTGATTCCCTGATATAGGCGATCAGATCCTGTGCCTGCTGCTCGCTTCCGACGATCGGGGAAATCTCCGTCTCTATCTCCGCCCGTATCAGATGGATGGACGGACTGACTGCCTTCAGCTTTACGCCGAATTTGTTTCCCTGGCGGATAACGACCGGCTCCTCCATGCGGATCTCGTTCTGCCGCGGCGTAATCACCCCGTATCCGGTATTCCGCACGGACGCCAGCGCCTCCCGTGCCTGTTCATACTCCGTTTTCAGCGCAGACAGCTCTTTTACCATAGAAATAAGCTGGTACTCTCCTGCAATCTCCACGCCAGCGAGCTCACTCAGCATCCGGTAATACCAGACGTCGTCCACATCCACGCGGATGCGCGCGCTTCCGTCCTCCCCGCCGCCGCTCTCCAGCCCCGCTTTTTCCACAAATTCCAGCGCCCGGATTTTCGCCAGTCCATCTGTTCCCAGCGTCTCACTGTCGGGCTCCTCCTGCATCAGCTCCTTTGTAATATTTACAAGCCCTTCCTTCACCGGATGCTCCGGCGGAAGCATTTCCACCCATTTGGGTATGTACAATTCCAATCGACCAAGCTTCAAAAAAATACCCCCTTACCTGTACTGTTCCAGTATATGTAAGGGAGTATCAGACTATGACAAATCAGTTTTCCACAAACAGCGGTGTTGAGTAATAGCGGTCGCCGGAGTCCGGAAGCAGAGCTACAATGGTCTTTCCTTTGTTTTCCGGGCGCTTTGCGAGCTGCAGCGCCGCATAAAGTGCCGCTCCGGAGGAGATTCCGGTCAGAACACCCTCGGTCTTACCAAGCTCCTTTGCCGCCGCAAAGGCATCGTCGTTTTCCACCTTGATAATCTCGTCATAAATGGAGGTATTCAGCACATCCGGCACAAACCCGGCGCCGATTCCCTGAATCTTGTGCGGTCCGCCCTTGCCCTCGGAAAGTACCGGTGAGGCGGCCGGTTCTACAGCCACTATCTTTACCTGCGGCTTTTTGCTCTTTAAATATTCCCCGACGCCGGTGATGGTGCCGCCGGTGCCGACGCCCGCCACGAAAATGTCCACCGCGCCGTCCGTATCATTCCAGATTTCCGGACCCGTGGTTTCCCGGTGAATCCGCGGATTTGCCGGATTCTCAAACTGTCCCGGAATAAAGCTGTTCTCTATTTCCGCCGCCAGCTCCTTCGCCTTCTCAATGGCGCCCTTCATGCCTCTGGAACCTTCGGTAAGCACGATTTCCGCCCCGTAAGCTTTCAGGATATTTCTGCGCTCCACGCTCATCGTCTCCGGCATGGTGAGGATAATGCGGTAGCCCTTTACCGCCGCGATTGCCGCCAGTCCGATTCCGGTATTTCCCGATGTCGGCTCTATGATAACCGCGCCCGGTTTCAGCTTTCCCTCCGCCTCCGCGCTCTCAATCATCGACTTTGCCACGCGGTCTTTCACACTGCCTGCCGGATTAAAATATTCCAGCTTTACCAGAACGCGCGCCGCAAGCTGATGCTTCTTCTCCAGATTTACCGCCTCCACCAGCGGTGTGCCGCCGATAAGTCCAAGTGTTCCCTGATAAACGTTTCCCATAATTTTTTCCTCTCTTTCTTTTCCTATATTTCCTACTTGATTACTATGTTATTAATGACAGTTTACCACATTTTCTCTGTTTGTCAATAGTTTTTTTAAAAAAAGAAAGCCGCAGCGTTAAAGCTGCGGCAGTATCATGGTTGCTATATTGAAAAATACCAGAATCGAGCAGGTGTCCACCAGCGTGGAGATAATCGGCGCCGAGACGATCGCCGGGTCGATATTGATTTTCTGGGCAAGCAGCGGCAGGACACAGCCGATAAGCTTGGAAATTATAATCGTCACAATCAGCGAACAGCCCACGACAACGGCAATGAGCGGATCCTGATACATAATCAGAATGCGGATACCATTGGCAATCGCCAGAATAACGCCGACCACGATCGATACGCGGAATTCCTTGAACATTGCCCGGAATATATCCTTAAAATGAATCTCATCCAGCGCAATCCCGCGGATAATCAGCGCGGAGCTCTGGGAGCCGCAGTTTCCGCCGGTGCCCATCAGCATCGGGATAAAGGAAACCAGAAGCGGCACCGCCTCGAACGCTTTTTCATAGTTGGTGATCAGAATTCCCGTCACCGTGGAGGACAGCATCAGAAACAGCAGCCACGGCACACGGTTTTTTGCGTGCTGGAAAACAGACGTATCGAAGTAGGATTCCTCGGACGGATTGACAGCCGCCATCTTGCTGATATCCTCCGTCACCTCGTCAACCATGACGTCGATTGCGTCATCGACAGTAACGATGCCGACCATCAGATTATCCGCGTCGACCACCGGCAGCGCCAGCAGGTCATATTTGCGGAAAAGCTGCACGACCTCCTCCTGGTCGGTGTGCGTGGAAACGGATTTGATCTCCGTTTCCATAATCTCTTCCATCGTAATATCGTCATCCATCGTGAGCAGGTCCTTTGCCGTCACGATGCCGACCAGCCTGCGGTGCTCCAGAATGTAGCAGGTATAAATCGTCTCTTTATGAATGCCGACGCGCTTGATATGCATCAGCGCCTGCGCGACCGTCGTGTGCTTGCGCAGGTCGACGTATTCCGTCGTCATAATGCTGCCGGCGCTGTCGTCCGGATAATTCAGCAGCACATTGATTTTATTTCTCTTTTCCGGGTCCACCGCCTCCAGAATGCGGGTGACCAGATTGGCGGGAAGGTCCTCCAGAAGGTCTACGGTATCATCCATAAACAGCTCATCCAGAATAACCTTCAGCTCCCGCTCTGTAAACATTTCTACCAGGTCGGACTGCTGGTTTCCGTCCATGTTTGCGAACACATCCGCCGCCTTATCCTTCGGAATCAGACGGAATGCCAGCACCAGCTCCTTATCCTCCAGTTCTGACAGAAGAACCGCAATGTCCACGGCGTTCATGACATTGAGAATGCTTCTCACTGCCTTGAACTCCCGCGCAGACAGCAGTCCTTCGAAAATTTCTCTGTCCATATCCATTCTCCCTTCTCTTTATGAAATTGCATAATCGGTCCTCCAAAGAAGGGTAACTGCCACCTGCGTCCATTGCGCTCACCTGCCTTTCCTTTCCCTGTCCGGCAGGTCTCTCCCCGGTAGTATTGCCGGGAAAGCGCTGCCTTATTCTCTTCTATCGTATACGGTCCGGGAAACCGACCTTCCGCTGTACCTTCCGCAGCGTTTTATTTGCAAAATACGCCGCTTTTTCCGCGTTATTTTTAATAACGCCATCGATATACGCCTTATCCTTTTCCAGGCGCGCCACCTCCGACTGCAGCGGTGCAAGCTGTGCGGCAACCGCCTCGCCGACTGCCATCTTCAGCTCGCCATAGCCCTTTCCGTCAAACTCCCGTTCTACATCAGACGGAAGCTTACCGGTGCAGGCGCAGTAAATATCGATCAGATTTTTTACGCCCGGCTGCTCATCGCGGTAGCGGACGCATCCTTCCGAATCCGTCACCGCGCGTTTGCACTTGCGGATGATGGTATCCGTATCGTCCATGAGATAAATGCTGCCGTTCGGATTTTCATCCGACTTGGACATCTTCTTTTCCGGATTCTGCAGGCTCATGATTTTGGCGCCCGCTTTGCCGATGTACGGCTCCGGTATCGTAAAGGTATCCCCGTATATGCTGTTAAAGCGCTGCGCGATATCGCGCGTAATCTCCAGATGCTGCTTCTGGTCGATGCCCACCGGAACTACGTCCGCCTGGAACAGCAGAATGTCCGCCGCCATCAGCACCGGGTAGGTAAACAGTCCCGCATTGATATTGTCCGCGTGCTTTGCCGCCTTGTCCTTAAACTGCGTCATCCGGTTGAGCTCACCCATATAGGTGTAGCAGTTTAAAATCCAGGCAAGCTCCGCATGTGCGGAGACATGCGACTGATAGTAAATGCAGTTTTTCTCCGGGTCCAGTCCCGCCGCAATATACAGCGTAAGCAGCGCGCGCGCACGCTTTCTCAGCGTCGCCGGGTCCTGCCGCACCGTAATGGAGTGCTCATCCACCACACAGTAAAAGCACTCGTACTCATCGCTCAATTTTACCCAGTTTTTCAGCGCCCCCAGGTAGTTGCCGAGCGTCAGATTGCCCGTCGCCTGCATACCGCTGAATAATACCTTTTTATCCTGAATCATAATTATGCCGCCTTCCTTATCTCTGAATCACGTTCTTACGCCCCGGACCCACAGAACCGTCTTTGCGTCGCAGCAGATGTCTGAGGCTGACGTGAACAATAGTAGTTTATCATCTGAATCCCCGAAAGTCAATCATTGACATTTGCATCTGCATCATGCATACTGAATATCAGTTACAGACAAAAGCTGCTTTTGCAGGCGGTCTTTTGTCTGCATGGCTGACGCAGGATATTATTCAAATTCAAAAAGGAGATTCTCATGGAAAAAATTGCAAGCTTTACGATTGACCATATCAAACTGCAGCCGGGTCTCTATGTGTCGCGGAAAGACACCTTCGGGGATACCGTCATCACCACCTTCGACATCCGCATGACCTCCCCGAACGAGGAGCCCGTCATGAATACGGCGGAGGTCCATACGCTGGAGCATCTTGGCGCCACCTATCTGCGCAGCGACAGCGAATTTGGCCCGAAGGTCGTTTATTTCGGACCGATGGGCTGCCGCACGGGCTGCTATCTTCTGCTCGCCGGGGATTACAGCTCCCGCGATATCCTTCCGCTGATTACCGGCATGTTCACCTTTATCCGCGATTTCCGCGGGGAAATACCGGGAGCAGAGGCAAAGGACTGCGGAAACTACCTCGACCACAATCTTGGTATGGCAAACTATCTGGCGGACCGCTATCTGAAGGTTCTTGAGCATATCACGCCAGACCGGCTGGAATATCCCATCTGAGGACGCAGCCCCGGCAGACCGGCTTTATCTGCCGCACGCCTTCTTAAGGTTATCCGGCGGCTGCCGCACAAAAATGCGTGCCGTCAGATAAGCCTGCGATTCGTTATGGTCTGTCATATCCCTTTATTATGGAGACGGCTGCCGCTCCTTTTTTCCGGAATCTGCGCATCATGCGGCGGATACGCTTCGGTCTGCCGAGGTATACGTTGCGCACATAGGAAAAGCAGGCGTTTTCCCCATATTTGTCCAGAATCCGCAGCAGGTGCTCAAGCTCCTGCTGCGTTTTCGGATGCATCATATAATGACTCTTTCCCTTCAGAAAATACGCCAGCGGGTCGTGCTGCGTATAGCTTCCCCGGTTGTAAACCTTCGACGCGGCAATCCGGTCTGCGAGCATTTCCGCGACATAGCGGCGCGGCATCCGCATTCCCGCCATCGCCTGACCCTTATCCTCCAGACTGTAATCGATCCAGTATTCAAAATGATGCTTATTTCTTCCTTTGTGGTGCAGCCACGCCGCCGAGTAGCCCTTATCCTCGCGCTCCGCATTATTCGGGCTGCGTGTGCCCTGGTAATACTTTGCTCCGACCAGGAACTCCGACGGCATATATTTCGATAAATCGTGTGTCAGTCCCTGCCAGTACAGTCCGATTTTAAAGCAATGCTCCATCACCAGAAGCTTGTGTCCGGTGATTGTGCAAAAGTGTCCGATTGGATTCATCCTTCTTCCTTCCCTTCTTTCCGATTAAAACGACCACCGTTCTCTCCGGAAACTCTTTTATCCGTTCCGGACCGTTCAGCGGCTCCGGCTCCGCCAGAAAAGCATCCTCCCTGGCAGTATCTATGGCGATATGCCACAGGAAACCTTTCGGGAGCTTCGGCAGCGCAAATTCCTGCGGAAGCGGATTGAAGTTGTACGCGATATACAGATACTCTTCATCCCCTGCATAGCTGCCGCACAGCATAACGCCGAGCTGCCTGCTGTTGTACGAAAAATCGCCGTACCAGGCGCGGCTGCTGTGATAAGAGAGGTCCGGATATCCGCAGGATCTGTAATCCGTCATCTGCGGCTCCTCCGGAAGACGCAGAATCTTATGCTCCCTGCGGAAGGCGACCGCCTTCTTTACAAATTCTGTCAGGTCACGGTTCTTCTGGTACGCGCTCCAGTCCACCCACGATACCTGGTTGTCCAGACAGTAGGGATTGTTATTGCCTCCCTGGGAATTACCGAATTCGTCCCCCGCCAGCAGCATGGGCGTGCCCTGGGCGAGCAGCACAAGCAGAAAGGCATTGCGCACCTGCTTTCTGCGCAGCGCGAGAACCGCACGCTTTCTGCATGGACCCTCCGTCCCGCAGTTCCAGCTGAAATTGCAGACAGCGCCGTCGTTATTCTGTTCCCCGTTTTCCTCGTTATGCTTGCTGTCGTAGCTCACCAGGTCCTGCAGAGGAAAGCCGTCGTGGTTTGTAATATAATTGATGATGCCAAAATCTGCGGAATTTCTGCGGCTGCGCCACGCCGCCGCATCCAGGACGCCCTCGTCCCCCTTCAAGAGACGGCGCATGTCCACCAGAAATCCGTCATTGCATTCCGCAAAGCAGCGTTCCGTCTTTCCCGTCTTCCTATCAGAGCCACTATACCAGCCGGCAATATTGCCCGACAGCAGCTTTGTGCCCGCAAGGAGCGCATCCCCCGCCAGGCAGCGGCAGATATCTTCCTTTCCCATAATATGAAATCCATCGATATGATATTCCCGCACCCAGAAGGTAAGGCAGTCCAGCGCCATCCGCACCGGCACCTCCGGCGTGAAATACATATCCAGCAGCACCTCCATGCCGTTTTCGTGGAACATGCGCACGCAGTCCTTCAGCTCCTTTACCGGATCTGCCGCCGCAAAGCTGCGCCTGGGCGCAAAATAATTTCCCGCTCCATAGCCCCAGTAATTTTTTCCGGCTGCCGGCATGTGCATCTGCGGATGCCCCTTTTTCGGGCATGGCTGCGGTGCCGGCTCGTAGACGGGCATCAGCTTCACCTGGTTGACGCCGAGCTCTTTTAAGTACGGTATCTTCTCCTGCAGTCCCTTAAAGGTACCCTTGCTCTGCACCTTTGACCGGGAATGTCTGGTAAAATTGCGCACGTGCAGGTGATACATCACGGCGTCCTCCCAGGCGATGCCGGGCTTTTTGTCCCCCTTCCAGTCGTAGGGCGAAAACGCCATCCCGCACCGGATATCCTCCCAGCTTTCCGGCTCCTCCTTCTGCGGGCAGAGCACCGTCGCGTACGGGTCCCCCGCCGTCTCCCCGTCGATTCTGAACTGATACGTATACTGCTTCCACGGCAGAGCGTTTACCTTCATGGTGCGCAGTCCGCCGATTGCCGCCTCACCGGGAAATGCCTCCTCCTGCATCAGAGCGCCGCTCTTTTTGTCGTACAGCAGAAGCTCCGCCTTCTGTCCCCTTTCTGCGGCAACGGTAAACCGGACCCCATCTTTTTCCTTTACGGCGCCGGGTGTACAGAAAAGTGCCGCACTCCTGTCCACTGTCCATATTTTCTGCCTCTCTTGCAACATTTTCTCATCCTTTCCGTAAGCATTCTTAAAATCAGTATATCATAACTTCCACCCATTTGTATAACATTTTTTGCAACAGTTATGCCATGCAGAAAAATGGAAAAACAGACCGTGCATGGCATAAAGACTGATTTTTATGCGTTATCTACTTGCAATTAGCGTAAGTTTTTGGTAATATCGTATATCATGATGCACGGACAGCGAAGGCGCAGAGCGCGAAGCAGTCCGTAGGGCGTCATACTCACCCCATAAAAGAAAAAGAGAGGTTAAACTTATGAGCGAAAATGATGTAAATTGCGGCGGAAACTGCGCCTCCTGCGGCGAGGACTGCGAACAGGCAACGGTCACCCTTACCCTGGACAATGACGAGGTGCTGGAATGTGCCATTCTGACGATCTATGAAGTGGGCGAAAGACAGTATATCGCGCTGCTTCCGCTGGATGAGAACGGCGAAAACGAGGATGGAGAGGTGTTCTTGTACCGCTACACGGAGGTAGACGGCAATCCGTCCCTGGAAAACATCGAGGATGACGATGAGTACGAGGCTGCAGCGGACGCTTTCGATGAAATGCTGGATGAGCAGGAATTTGACGAGCTTCTGGACGACGAGGAAGAATAGCCGACAGTACCACACACGGGAAAGCCGGCTGCTCCGTACCTCTATTCTACAGTAAAAACGGCGAAGGCTTCAGGCTTTTGCCGTATTTTTCTTTCAGAACGCAGATGGTAAGCTGCTCCGAAGCGCGTGTGATCCCCACGTAAAACATTCTTCGTTCCTCCTCGACATCACTGGCAAGCAATGCCTTTTTGTACGGGATAATCCCCTCATTCACATCAATCAGAAATACAAACGGAAACTCCAGTCCCTTTGCGCTGTGCAGCGTGGTGAGCGTGACACAGTCCTGCTTTTGGGCACCATTTTTTGCCTGTTCCTTCAGCATTTCCGAATATTCCTCCATATAGGCGAACCATGCTTCGCAGGTTTCGTAGCCTTTTGCGCTCTGCGCCAGCCGGTCCAGCACCTCATAAAGATCCTCCGCCTTTATTTTCCGGTACTCTGCGTATTCCTCCAGATATTGCTCATAGCCGATTCCGTGGCGTATGTACTGCACCGCCGCATAGGGCTGCATCCGGGCGAGCGCCGCCAGGTCCTGCTCCAGCTTATCGATGCGCCGGATTACCCAGTATTTATCCTCATAATACATGCGCAGGCGCTCAAAATCCACCTGCTGCGTATCCAGACAGCTCCGCTCGATGTAACGCTTCGGCCTGTTGATAATCTTCAGAACATTGGCGCAGCTGTAATCACCGTGAGCGAGCTTTAAATAAGCAATCACCTGGCGCGAAATCCAGTGCTCAAACAGATTTGGCAGCGTATCGCGCATCTTAAACGGCACATTATACTCCAGAAGCTTCTGCGACAGCACGCCGGCGTCCGTATTGCTGCGGTACAACACCGCAAAATCCTCATAGCGGCGTCCCTGCGCAAGCCCCTGCCGGATGCGCTGGATAATTCCAAGGCTCTCCTGCTCCTGGTTCCGGAAAAGAAGCTTTTCCACCGGAAGCCCGTCCGCCTTTACCTTCTCGATTTTCTTTTCATAGCGCACCGTATTTCTGCTGATTACACGCGCGGCAAGGTCGCAGACATTTCCCGGACAGCGGAAATTGCGGTCCAGCAGAAGCTGCCTTGCCTGCGGATAGTCCTTTGGGAAATTCAGCATAATCTCCGGCTTCGCACCCCGGAAGCGATAGATCGACTGGTCGTCATCCCCCACCACGAAAAGATTGTTCTCCGGCGCCGCCAGCAGCTTTATAATATCGTACTGAAGCCGGTTAATGTCCTGGAATTCATCCACCAGAATATAGCGGAATCTCTTCCGCCAGCCCTCCAGAATATCCGGGCGGGCAGAGAGAAGCTCCCAGGTATATACCATCAGATCATCGTAATCCAGCTTTCCGGCACGCTCCATGCCGCGGCAGTAGCTGCCGTAGATCTTTCGGAACAGCTCCTGTGGCACCCCGGCCGCATAATAATGCTCCAGAGGAATCCGCTCATTTTTTACCCTGCTGATTTCACGCGCCGTATCGTGCAGAAATTCCGCCTCATCCTCTATCCCGATATCCATCGGTGAGATGATTTCCCGCAATATGCGGTACTTTTCCTCTTCCGACGCAATGTTTGCCGCTGTATAATGATATGCGTGTTTCAGGATTTCGAAGAAGAGCGAATGAAATGTCCCAAAGCGAACCTGTGTCTGTCTGCTGTCTGTCAGCGCCAGGAAACGCTTCTGCATTTCCATCGCTGCCGCTTTCGTAAAGGTGACAACCAGGATATGAATGGGTGGTATACCGCACTGCTGCGTCAGATATTTTGTTCGTTCTGTGATAACGGTCGTTTTCCCGGAGCCGGGTCCTGCCAGAACGATTGCAGGACCCTCCCGGTGCATTACTGCTTCTTTTTGCGCTTTTGACAAAGCCATATTATGCCTGCTCCAGTTTTGCGATTGCCGCCTTCATGCGGGAAATCGTCTCGTCGTGTCCAAGAATCTCCATGATTTCGGTCGCGCCCGCCGGCGTCATCTGCTTTCCGGACATTGCCGTGCGGATGGGCCACATCACGTAACCGTTTTTATAGCCTCTCTCCTTTGCAAAATTCACCAGCAGCTCATACAACGCATCGTTACTGTAATCCTCATGTGCCTCCAGAAGCGGCAGCACCTCTTTTAACACGGCAAGGGAGGTCTCCTGTGTCGTTTTCATTTTCTTGTGCGTGTACATGGAAGCATCGTACTCCGGCACTTCTTCAAAAAAGTCAATCAGCGCCGGGATATCCGGGAATATCTCGATTCTGGTCTTTACCATTTCCGCAATCTTATGGAAATCCACGTCCCTGGTAATGGCCTGCTTCATGTACGGAAGCGCCATTTCATAGAATTTATCGGAATCCATCGCCTTTATATACTCACCGTTCATCCATTTCAGCTTGTTGATATCGAATACCGCCGGGGATTTGCTCATATGGTGATAATCGAACGCCTCCACCAGCTCCTCCAGCGAAAAGATTTCGCGGTTGTCCGACGGGCACCAGCCGAGCAGCGCCACGTAATTGACGATTGCCTCCGACAGAAAGCCCTGGTCCAGCAGATCCTCATAGGAGGAGTGACCGCTGCGCTTGCTGAGTTTTTTGTGATTTTCGTCCGTGATCAGCGGGCAGTGCACGTAAACCGGAATTTCCCAGCCGAACGCCTCATAGAGACGGTTGTATTTCGGCGCCGAGGAGAGGTACTCATTTCCGCGCACGACATGGGTGATTCCCATCAGATGGTCGTCCACCACGTTCGCGAAATTGTAGGTCGGGAAGCCGTCGGATTTGATAAGAATCATATCGTCCAGCTCGGCGTTCGGCACCTCAATGGTTCCGTAAATATCGTCCTCAAATTTTGTCGTGCCCTCGTTCGGCACATTCTGACGGATAACGTAGGGAACCCCGGCATCCAGCTTCGCCTGGACCTCCTCTTTTGACAGATGCAGACAGTGCTTGTCATACACCACGATCTCCTTGCCGGCAATCTCCTGCTTTAAGGATTCCAGACGCTCCTTGTCGCAGAAGCAGTAATACGCCTCACCTTTTTCAATCAGTTTTTTCGCATATTCCAGGTAAATGCCCTGCGCCTGGCGCTCGCTCTGCACATACGGTCCGTAGCCCTTATCGATATCCGGACCCTCGTCATGCTTTAAGCCCGCATGCTCCAGCGTGCGGTAAATAATCTCCAGCGCGCCCTCCACAAAACGCTCCTGGTCGGTATCCTCAATGCGCAGCAGAAAATCCCCGCCCTCATGCTTCGCAATCAGGTAGGCGTACAGTGCTGTGCGCAGATTTCCTACATGCATACGTCCCGTCGGGCTTGGTGCAAAACGTGTTCTTACTTTACTCATTTTTTCATATCTCCTCTTTTTTCACAAATTTTTATTTTTTTGAAAATAATGCTTGCAAATTTTAAAAAGATTGTATATAATATCCGTTGTGTGAAGCACTTCACATATAAGCTTCTGTGGCTCAGTTGGTAGAGCAACGCATTCGTAATGCGTAGGTCGCCGGTTCGAGTCCGGCCAGGAGCTTTTTTTATTGCTGTTTTTTCTGAAACATGCGGCTTTTTCATCCGGCCTCATACTATCAGATGTTTTTTCTTAACATCACTTGATGAAGCGGTCTATCGCCTTATTCAGCTCCTCTATCGTTTCCATGTCGCCCGTTTCCACAGCGTCCACCAGACAGTGCGCAATATGATCCTGCAGAATCACCTTTCCGGTGTTATTGATTGCCGCTTTCACCGCCGAGAGCTGGATAAGCACCTCGCTGCAGTCCCGCCCGTCCTCCACCATGCGCTTGATGGATTCCAGATGTCCGATAGCGCGGGAAATCCGGTTCAGCACCGATTTCACATGCTCCGGGTCGTGCGTGTGCGTGTGGCTGTGCGCGTGCCCGCCCTCTGCGCCGTGACTGTGCGTATGCACGCTCTCTGCACCGTGACTGTGTCCGGCGCCGTCGTGGCTGTGCGTGTGTGCCACGCTGTTTCCATGACTGTGCGTATGCACGCTCTCTGCGCCGTGACTGTGTCCGGCGCCGTCGTGGCTGTGTCCGGCGCCGTCGTGGCTGTGCGTGTGCGCCGCATCGTTTCCATGACTGTGCGCGTGCCCGTCAGCCGCTTCGCTGTGAGGGGCGGCTGATTCTGCCGCCCCATGTGTATGCTCAATAACTGTTCCGTCTTCCAGAACGTGCGTATGCTTTCTGGGTTTTTCGCCCTGTCCGCTCATACTTTTTCAGCCTTTCTTTTTTTGTTGTCCCGGTTTCTGCTGCTTCGCAGTCTCTTTCGGCTGCCCTGCGGATTCCTTCTGCTGCTTCGCAGCCGCTTTCGGCTGCCCCGCGGATTCCTTCTGCTGCTTCGCGGCCGCTTTCGGCTGTTTTACCGTTTCTTTCTGCGGCTTTGCAGCCTCCGGTTCCTTCGCCGCCTCCATCTTCTGCATCAGCTCTTCCTTCAGGGATACCTTTTTCGGAACCGCTTTTGTTTTCTTTTCGCCGGCGGATTTCTTTTCCCTTGCCGCTTTATTGGAAGCCGCCTTCGGATCTGCCTTTGCGTAGGAGAAAATACTGATACCCATCGGCGGAATCTTCACGGTAATGGAATTTTCCTGTCCGTCCGCTTCTTCCTTCTTCGACTGCTTTACACGCGGGTTCAGATTGCCCTTCCCGCCGAACTCTGTGCGGTCGCTGTTGAAAATCTCCTTATATTTTCCCGGCCAGGGGACGCCCACCTTATGGTTTTCATAAACAAGCGGTGAGAAATTGCAGACAATCAGCAGCGTCTCATCCTTTTTCGCCGTGTTTCTGGTAAATACCAGCAGATTCTCGTTTGCATTGATCGCATTGATCCAGGTGAATCCCTCCGGCTCGTAATCCAGCTCATAGAGCGCCGGATGCGTCCTGTAGAACTCCAGCAGCGCCTTATAATAATCGCGCATCTGCCGGTTCGGTTCCTGCTCCAGGTCCTCCCAGTCCAGTCCCTTCGTCTCGTTCCACTCTTTATACTGGGCAAATTCCTGTCCCATAAAAAGCAGCTTCTTGCCCGGATGCGCCATCATATAGCCATATGCCGCGCGCAGGTTTGCAAACTTCTGCTCCGTCTCTCCAGGCATCTTGTTAATCAGAGAGCATTTGCCGTGCACGACCTCATCGTGGGACAGCGTCAGAATAAAGTCCTCGCTGTACGCGTAAATCATACTGAAGGTCAGACCGCCGTGATTGCTCGCGCGGTAAATCGGATCCAGCGACATATAGCCGATGAAATCGTTCATCCAGCCCATATTCCATTTATAGTCAAAGCCAAGACCGCCGTCATCCAGCGCGCCCGTGATCTTTGGCCACGCCGTCGATTCCTCTGCAATCAGGATTGCGCCATCCTTACGCTTTTTGAATACGGAATTCAAATGCTTCAGAAACTCCACCGCTTCCAGATTCTCATTGCCGCCGTATATGTTGGCAACCCACTCGCCGTCATTTTTGCCGTAGTCAAGATACAGCATGGAAGCGACTGCGTCCATGCGGATGCCGTCCGCGTGATATTTATCCGCCCAGAACAGCGCATTGGCAATCAGGAAGTTTTTCACCTCCGGTCTGCCGTAATTGTAGATCAGCGTGCCCCAGTGCGGATGACTTCCCTGCCGCGGGTCCAGATGCTCATACAGGCAGGTGCCGTCAAAGGCGGCAAGCCCGAAGGTATCGCGCGGAAAATGCGCCGGTACCCAGTCCAGGATCACGCCGATGCCCGCCTCATGCATATAGTTCATAAAATACATGAAGTCCTCCGGCGTGCCGTAGCGCGCAGTCGGAGCGTAATAGCCCGTCACCTGATAGCCCCAGGAGCCGTCGAAGGGATGCTCCATCACCGGCAGCAGCTCGATGTGCGTATAGCCCATTTCCTTCACATATTCCGCAATCATCGGAGCAAGCTCGCGGTAATTGTAGAAATCCCGGTCCTCCGGTTTTTTCCAGGAGGCAAGGTGCATTTCATAGATTGCCATCGGCTTCTTCTTGGAATCCGTTTTCTTTCTCTGCTTCATCCAGGCGTCGTCCGTCCACTGAAACTGCGTCAGATCCGCAACGATGGACGCGGTATCCGGACGGAGCTGCGCCGCGTTGGCATACGGGTCCGCCTTCAGATACGTAATGTTGCCCTGCGCCTTGATTTCATACTTATACATTTCCCCGACGCTGATCCCCGGCACAAAAATCTCAAAAATGCCGCTGTCCCAGAGCCGCCTCATGGGAAGACGTCTGCCGTCCCAGAGGTTAAAATCCCCCACCAGGCTGACACGCACGGCGTTCGGCGCCCACACGGCAAAGTGAATTCCCTTTATGCCCTGCACCGTCATTGGATGCGCGCCCATCTTTTCATAGATATCGTAGCAGATACCGGCGTTGAATTTCGCCGTCTCCTGCTTTGTCAGCACCGGCTCGAACGCATACGGGTCGATATACTCCAGCGAGGTTCCGTTATCAAAGATTACGTACAGCGTATACTTCGGAATCTTATCCCCCGGAATTAGCACCGCGAAAAAGCCCGCCTCATCCTCCATCGTCATTTCATAGGATTCCTTTTTCCCGGTAATCTGGACCATAATGCGGTCCGCCGTCGGGATAAACGCCTGAATCAGTACGCCGTCGTCCGTCAGATGCGGTCCGAGAATGGCGTGCGGATTGTCCTCCTCCGAATAAATCAGCGCCTCAATCTGCGCCCAGTCCATCAAATCATATAGTTTGTCTTCTCCCATAATTCACCCTCCTGTAAATGTCCGGTCGCATTAACCGGGGACCGGCTGCCCCTCTTTCGCGCGTTCCCCAATGGCATGGATGAAAAGTCCGCTGCGCAGCTTCGGCTCGAACCAGGTGGATTTCGGCGGCATCAAAAGATGCTCATCCGCCACCGCAAACAGCTCCTCCATAGAGGTCGGATACATGGCAAACGCCACCCCTCCATAGGTATACACCCTCCGCTGCAGATCGGAAAGTCCCCGGATCCCGCCGACAAAATGAATCCGCTCATCCGTCGTCGGATCCCCGATGCCGAGCACCGGCTCCAGAATCTCCCTCTGCAGGATGGAAACATCCAGCCCGTCGATCGGATGACTGCTGCGGTATTCCTCCTTCACCTTCAGTTCGTACCATTTTCCGTCCAGATACATGCCCATGCAGCCCTTTTCCTGCGGTCTGCAGGGAAGATTCTTCCGCTCCATCCGGCAGATTCCGCCCTCACAGGTATGCTCCAAAACAGTGTTTTCCCGGATCTCACATTTCTGACCAATCTTCTCCAGAAATGCTTCCGGCGTATCGCCGTTTAAATCAGCGGCAACACGGTTGTAATCCATAATGCGCAGCTCGTCGTCGGCAAAGAGCACCGACAGGAAGGAATCGTATTCCTGACAGCCGTCCGCTGCTTCCCCGCGTTTTTTCGCTTCCTCGCGGCGCATCAGTGAGACCCGGACAGCCGAAGCGGCGCGATGATGTCCATCCGCGATATAAATCCGCGAAATTCCCGCAAACGCTTCCGCGATGGTCTTTATCATCGCCTCATCCGAGATTCTCCAGCCCCGGTGCGAAATGCCATCCTCCGACACGAAGTCGAAAATGGGCTCCTGCTCTTTTGCCCTCCGCAGGCAGTCGCTGACCGTCTCATTTCTGCGGTACGCCAGAAAGATCGGACCGGTCTGCGCTCCGCACACATCGACGTGGCGGATGCGGTCCAGCTCCTTTTCGGCGCGGGTGTTCTCATGCTTCATAATCACGCCGTTTACGTAATCGTCCACGGCGGCGCATGCCACCAGTCCGGTCTGCGCTCTCCCATCCATTACCAGCTCATATATATAATAACATAATTGTCCGTCTTTTACAAAGCTTCCTTCCGAAATCATTTTCCAGAGAAGGTCATGCGCTTTCTGATAAACCTCAGGCGCATACATATCCGTCTCATCGTCAAACTGCGTCTCGGCGCGGTCGATGCGAAGAAAGCTGAGAGGCTCTCTTTCCACCTCCGCCTTTGCCTCCGCACGGCTGTAGACATCGTAAGGCAGCGCCGCAATGCGGGAGGCAAGCTCCCGCTTCGGAAGGATTCCGTAAAATGGTTTAATCTGTGCCATTTTTCCCTCCGCCTATTTTAATACGCGTACCTTCAGCACACCGTCGATCTTCTTCAGCGTCTCAATTACCTGCGGCGTCACCATCGTATCCAGGTCAAAGAGGGAGTAGGCATACTCGCCTTTGCTCTGGTTCGCCATGTTGGCGATGTTTAAATCGGCTTCGCCGAGCACGGACGCAAACTGTCCGATCATATTTTTGATATTGCGATGATTGATGGCGATCCGGCACACCGTGCTGCAGATGCCCATGTCGCACTCCGGATAGTTCACCGAATGATGGATATTGCCGTGCTCCAGATAGTCAATCAGCTCTTTTACCGCCATTTTCGCGCAGTTATCCTCGGATTCCGCCGTGGAAGCCCCGATATGCGGCGTCACAATGCAGCCCTTTGCTCCCGCTGTCGTCGGATTCGGGAAATCGCTGACATAGCGCTTCACCTTGCCAGCGCGCAGCGCATCGACCACCGCTTCCTCATCCACCAGCAAATCGCGCGCATAGTTCAAAAGCACCACGCCGTCCTTCATCTTGTCGATGGCATCCTTGTTAATCATTTTGCGCGTGCTGTCCATCAGCGGCACATGGATGGTAATGTAATCGCATTCGCGATAAATTTCATCCACCTCTTTGATGTGCCGGATATCACGCGACAGATTCCACGCTGCATCCACAGAAATATACGGGTCGTACCCGTAAACCTCCATGCCAAGGCGGGCGGCGGCGTTCGCCACAAGGACGCCGATTGCGCCAAGACCGATGATGCCGAGGCGCTTGCCCATGATTTCATTTCCGGCAAAGCGCTTCTTTTCTTTTTCCGCGTCCTTCGCAATCAAGTCATTCTGACGCTCCGACTGCACCCAGTTGATGCCGCCGACAATGTCTCTTGATGCCAGCAGAAGTCCCGCAAGCACCGCTTCCTTTACGCCGTTTGCATTGGCGCCCGGCGTGTTAAATACTACAATTCCCTGTTCCGCATACTTCTGCAGCGGAATATTGTTGACGCCGGCGCCTGCGCGCGCAACCGCTTCCAGATTTTCCGGAAGCTCCAGGTCGTGCATCGCTGCACTGCGCACGAGAATGGCGTCCGCATCGTTTATATTATCTGTCTGTACATAAAGGCTGGAGAAGCCGTCCAGTCCCACCTGTGAAATCGGGTTCAAGCAATGATAATGAAACATTACAGATTCTCCTCCTCAAATTTCTTCATAAATGCGACAAGCGCCTCCACGCCCTCCAGCGGCATGGCGTTGTAGATGCTGGCGCGCATTCCGCCGACGCTGCGGTGTCCCTTCAGGTTTTCCAGACCGGCTGCCTTTGCCTCTTTCACAAATTTTGCATCCAGCTCTTTATTTCCGGTCACGAACGGCACGTTCATCAGAGAGCGGTCCTTTTTCTCCACGGTTCCGTGGAACAGCCTGCTGTTGTCCAGAAAGTCGTACAGGATCGCCGCCTTTTTCTCGTTGCGCTCCTTCATGGCTTCCAGACCGCCCATCTTCTTCAGCCACTTGAATACCTTGCCGCAGATATAGATGCAGTAGCTGTTCGGCGTATTGTAAAGTGAGTTATTATCGGCATGTGTTTTATAAGTAAGCATCGTCGGTGTGCCCGGAAGAACATCCTCCGTGATTAAATCCTCGCGGATAATCACGATTACCATGCCCGCCGGTCCGATATTTTTCTGGACGCCGCCGTAGATGATGCCATACTTTGTGACATCCACCGGCTCAGAAAGAAAGCAGGAGGAAACGTCCGCCACCAGCGTTTTGCCCTTGGTGTTGGGCAGCTCCTTAAATTTGGTGCCGTAGATGGTATTGTTCTCGCAGATGTAGACATAGTCCGCATCCTCGCTCACCGGTAAATCGGAGCAGTCCGGAATATAAGAAAAGGTTTTATCCTCGGAGGAGGCAATTTTATTCGCCTTCCCGTATTTCTGCGCCTCCTGGTACGCCTTCTTCGCCCACTGTCCGGTGACAATGTAATCCGCCACCTTATTCTTCATCAGATTCATCGGAATCATGGCGAACTGCTGCGAAGCGCCGCCCTGCAGAAACAGAACCTTATAGTTATCGGGAATGTGCATCAGATCGCGCAGATCCTGCTCCGCCTCTTTAATGATTCCGTCAAAAATCTCCCCGCGGTGGCTCATTTCCATCACAGACATTCCGCTGCCGCGATAATCCAGCATCTCGTCGGCAGCCTCCTGCAGCACCTCCTCCGGCAGAACCGCTGGACCTGCAGAAAAATTGTACACTCTTCTCATAATTTCTCCTCCTCACTTCTCTCAAATCAGCTACATATATCCAGAAAAACATAAAATATGTGTAATTCTTACGATACCACGGATTTATGCAATTCCTACGATACCACGGATTTCTCCGTGCTCCGCACTTTCGAAATCCTGAAAACATTCGAAATCCGCCCTGTCGGGCTTCTTTCTCATGTTTTCGCGGCTCTCAAGGACATGCGCCCGCATGTAAACATGCAGCGCCTGTCTTTTCAAGCCTGGTATCTACATGTCGTCCTGGTCGAAGGCTTCCTCTATCGGCGCGCCTGCCGGTACCATCGGGAATACCTTGTCGTCCTGGTCTATCTGGCAGTCGATCAGCACCGGTCTGCCAAGTGCGATGGCTTTTTCCAGAGCCGGTGTCAGCTCTTCCATGCTGCGCACGCAGATGCCAACGGCTCCCAGCGCCTCGGCAACCTTCACAAAGTCCACGCTGTCGTTTAATACGGTCGCGGAGTAGCGCTCGTCGTAGAACAGTGTCTGCCACTGGCGCACCATGCCCAGAACATGGTTATTGATAACCACCTCGATAATCGGGATGTTGTAGCGCGCCGCCGTAGCCAGCTCGTTCATGTTCATGCGGAAGCAGCCGTCTCCTGCAATGTTGATGACCGTCTTTTCCGGGCGTCCCATCTTCGCGCCGATGGCGGCACCAAGACCGTAGCCCATCGTGCCAAGTCCGCCGGAGGTTAAAAGCGTGTGCGGCTTTTTGTATTTATAATACTGTGCCGCCCACATCTGATGCTGTCCGACATCGGTCACGATAATGGCGTCGCCCTCCGTCACCTTATAGATTTCCTCCACAACCGCCGGACCGGTCAGCTTTCCGTGCTCGTATTTAAGCGGATGCTTTTCTTTTATCTCATGGATTTCCTGCAGCCACTCGTCGTGGTTGTGGTCCTCTATCCGCGGGTTCAGACGGCGGAGCACCTCACGCACGTCTCCCTGGATGCTGCAGTCTACCATGATATTTTTGTTGATTTCCGCCGGATCGATATCAATATGCAGAATCTTCGCATTTTTCGCAAAGCGGCTCGCATTGCCGACCACGCGGTCACTGAAGCGGATACCGATGGCAATCAGCAGGTCGCACTTCGTGATGCCAAGGTTGGAGCACTTTGTTCCGTGCATACCTGTCATGCCGGTGTAGCGCTCGTCTCTTCCGTCGAACGCTCCCTTGCCCATCAGCGAATCGCCGACCGGCGCATGGACCTTATCCACAAACTCCTTCAGCTCCTTAGCCGCGTCGGAGATCACGGCGCCGCCGCCCACCAGAACAAACGGACGTTTGCTGTGATTAATCAGCTCTACCGCGCTCTCAAGGTCCGCCTCGCGGATATAATCGGTCTTCCGCTCGATTTTCTCCGGCTCCTGCTTTTCGTACTCTGTCACAGCCGCCGTCACGTCCTTCGGGATATCGATCAGAACAGGACCCGGTCTGCCCTCCGCCGCAATGCGGAACGCGTCGCGGATGGTATCCGCAAGCTTTGCCACATCCTTTACAATATAATTATGCTTCGTGATCGGCATTGTCACACCGGCAATGTCGATTTCCTGGAAGCTGTCTTTTCCGAGCAGCGGAACGCCCACATTCGCCGTAATCGCCACGATCGGAACGGAATCCATGTACGCGGTGGCGATACCAGTTACCAGGTTGGTCGCGCCCGGACCGGAGGTCGCAAGGCAGACGCCCACCTTTCCGGTCGCTCTCGCATAGCCGTCCGCCGCGTGGGACGCCCCCTGCTCGTGCGAGGTCAGAATATGGGTGATTTCCTTCCCGTGCTTATATAATTCGTCATAAATGTTCAGAATCGCACCGCCCGGATAGCCGAAAACGGTATCCACGCCCTGCTCCTTCAGACATTCAATTACAATCTGTGAACCTGTTAATTTCATATAAATCCTCCTCTATCTGTCCATAAATCCGTCTGAAGCGCCCGGATTCCCTGCCTGACGCGCTGCGCTTCCGCGGGTTTTCCGGCGTCCCGTACTTTATTTCAGCTCCAGGATGGCTCCGCGGTTGCCGGATGTTACCATCTTCGCGTAGCGCGCCAGATAACCGGTGGTAATCTTCGGCTCTCTCGGCTGCCATTTTGCCCTGCGCGCCGCCATCTCCTCATCGGAGATCGCAACCTCCAGCTTGTTTTCCGGAATATTGATTTTAATAATATCGCCCTCTTCCACGAACGCAATCGGTCCGCCGACAGCCGCCTCCGGAGATACATGCCCGATGGAAGCGCCTCTGGAAGCGCCGCTGAAGCGTCCGTCCGTAATCAGCGCCACGGAGGAGCCAAGCCCCATGCCCGCGATGGCGGAGGTCGGATTCAGCATTTCGCGCATACCGGGACCGCCCTTCGGACCCTCGTAACGGATGACCACCACATCACCTGCCACGATTTTGCCGCCTTTAATCGCCTCGATAGCGTCCTCCTCGCAGTCAAACACGCGCGCCGGACCCTCGTGCACCATCATTTCCGGCACTACCGCAGAGCGCTTTACCACGCCGGAATCAGGCGCCAGATTGCCCTTCAGCACGGCGATGCCGCCGGTCGGGCTGTACGGATTGTCTATCGGACGGATAACCTCCGGATTGCGGTTTACGCAGCCGCTGATGTTTTCCTTTACCGTCTTTCCGGTAACCGTAATCAGATTGGTATGCAGAAGTCCCTTCTTATCCAGCTCATTCATGACCGCGTACACGCCGCCCGCCTCGTTCAGATCCTCCATGTAGGTGGGACCTGCCGGAGCAAGATGACAGAGGTTCGGCGTTCTCGCGCTGATTTCATTGGCGATATCCACGTTCAGCTCTACGCCCGCCTCGTGTGCGATTGCCGGAAGATGCAGCATACTGTTTGTGGAACATCCAAGAGCCATATCTACGGTCAGCGCATTGTGGAACGCTTCCTCCGTCATGATATCGCGCGGACGGATATTCTTTTCCAGAAGCTCCATCACCTTCATGCCGGCAAGCTTTGCCAGCTTGATGCGCTCAGAATATACCGCCGGGATAGTTCCGTTGCCCGGAAGCCCCATGCCAAGCGCCTCCGTCAGACAGTTCATGCTGTTTGCCGTATACATACCGGAGCAGGAGCCGCAGGTCGGACAGGTCTTGCACTCAAATTCATAGACGTCCTCCTCCGTCATCGTGCCCGCCGCGTAGGAGCCGACCGCCTCAAACATGCTGGAAAGGCTGCGTTTTTGTCCTTTCACATGTCCGGCGAGCATCGGTCCGCCGCTCACAAAAATGGTCGGGATATTCAGGCGCGCCGCCGCCATCAGAAGTCCCGGCACGTTTTTATCACAGTTCGGAATGCAGACAAGCGCGTCAAACTGATGCGCGATCGCCATACACTCCGTGGAATCCGCAATCAGGTCGCGCGTTACCAGAGAATACTTCATGCCGACATGTCCCATCGCAATGCCGTCACAGACAGCGATCGCCGGAAATTCGCGCGGTACACCGCCCGCCAGCGCAACGCCCATCTTTACCGCCTCGGTAATCTTATCGAGGTTCATATGTCCCGGTACGATCTCATTATATGAATTCACGATGCCGACAAGCGGCCGCTTCATTTCCTCCTCCGTCATTCCCAGCGCGTTGAACAGGGAACGGTGGGGCGCCTGCTGCATCCCCTTCTTTACTGCGTCACTTTTCATCACTTTTCCTCCCTCAGATTCGTTCTTTGATCAGCCGTCCCATTTCACGGCAGCCTACCTGCGTGCAGCCCTCCGACATAATATCGCCCGTGCGGTAGCCGTCTTTGAGCACCTGCTTTACCGCCCGCTCAACAGCGTCCGCTGCCTCGTCCAGGTCCAGGGAAAAACGCAGCATCATCGCCGCCGACAGGATCGTGGCAATCGGGTTTGCAATATCCTTTCCGGCAATATCCGGCGCGGAGCCGTGGCTCGGCTCATACAGACCGAATTTTGTTTCATTCAGACTTGCGGAGGACAGCATCCCGATAGAGCCTGTCACCATGCTCGCTTCATCCGACAGAATATCGCCAAACATATTTTCCGTGAGAATCACATCGAACTGCGCCGGATCACGCACAAGCTGCATTGCGCAGTTGTCTACCAGCATATGGGAAAGCTCCACATCCGGATATTCCTTTGCGACCTCCTCTACAACTGCTCTCCAGAGCCGTGAGGAATCCAGCACATTCGCCTTGTCGACGCTGGTCACTTTCTTTCTTCTTTTCCGCGCGATCTCAAATCCGCGTCTTGCGATGCGGCGGATCTCATTCTCATCGTAGGTCAGCGTGTCGATTGCTTTGCGCACGCCGTTCTCCTCCACCGTCCTGCGCTCGCCAAAGTACAGACCGCCGGTCAGCTCGCGCATAATCATCATATCGAAGCCGTCCCCGATAATCTCATCGCGCAGCGGACACGCCGCCTTCAGCTCCTCATATAAGTACGCCGGGCGCAGGTTCGCAAACAGATTCAGGGACTTTCTGATTTTCAGAAGCCCCGCCTCCGGACGCTTAGATGGCTCCAGCTGATACCACGGCGACGTCTTTGCGTCTCCGCCGATAGAGCCCATAAGCACCGCATCGCTTGCCTTCGCCGCTTCAATCGTCTCATCCGTCAGCGGAACCCCGTACACATCAATGGATGCCCCGCCCATCAGCAGCTCTGTATAGTCAAGCTGAAATCCATATTTTTTCCCCGCCGCGTCCAGCACCTCTCTCGCCTGCGCGACAATCTCCGGACCAATGCCGTCGCCCGGAATCACTGCGATTTTATAATTCATAATCCTATTCCTCCGCCCTGCTGTCGTTTCGCAACAGCCCGGCCGCGCCATCCGCAAAAGCGCCGGCGTCAGATGACCGCACTGTTACGTCATTTTTACAAACGGGGGACACAGCAGAATGTGCCATGTCCCCAGCTTATGTCTGATTCTGCTGTCTTACTGTGCGTCCGCCTTTTCTACTTCTGCGATGGCGGATTTGCGCATCGGAATTCTGCAGTTTTTGTTGCTGCCGAATTCTACAATTACATCCTCATCCGTAAGGTCAATTACCACGCCGTAAAAACCGCTTGTCGTCACGACGCTGTCCCCGACAGCCAGCTCCGAAAGCATTGCGTTGATTCTTTTCTGTTCCTTTTTCTGCGGGCGGATTGCCATAAAATACATTGCCGCTCCGATAATCACCACGTAAAATACCAGCATAATAATACTGCTTGTACCGGATGCCGCCGCACTCTCTGTCAATAAAAACATAATTGGTGTTCCTTCCTTTCTCTCTTTCTCCCGTGCCGCGCGCATATTTTTGCACAGCACAGATAATACTCATACCATCATACACAAAATTACGCGGTTCATCAAGTCATTTTTTCAAATCCTGCCAGTTTTTCCGCTTTGTACTCCGAAAAACGCCCTTCATCCAGCGCGTCCCGTATCTCTTCCATCAGGTGATTGTAAAAATACAGGTTGTGCAGCACACACAGACGCATCCCCAGCATTTCCTTCGCCTTCAGCAGATGGCGGATATACGCCCTGCTGTAATGACGGCATGCCGGGCAGCCGCACCCCTCCTCGATCGGGCGCTCATCCAGCTTATATTTTTCATTAAAAAGATTCAGCTTTCCGTGCGCCGTGTACACATGTCCGTGGCGGCCGTTCCTGCTGGGATATACGCAGTCGAAGAAATCCACTCCGCGCTCCACTGCCTCCAGAATATTCGCCGGCGTTCCCACGCCCATCAGATAGGTCGGCTTATTCTGCGGAAGATGCGGCACCACCTCGTCCAGAATATGATACATTTCCTCGTGCGTCTCCCCGACGGCAAGCCCGCCGACAGCGTAACCGTCCAGGTCCATTTCCGAGATTGCATCGGCGTGCGCGATGCGGATATCCTCGTAAACCGCGCCCTGGTTGATGCCGAAGAGAAGCTGCTGCCGGTTGATGGTATCCGGCAGGCTGTTAAGCCTGGCCATTTCCGCCTTGCAGCGCGCAAGCCAGCGCGTCGTGCGGTCCACCGATGCCTGCACATATTCCCTCGTCGCCCGGCTGGAGGGGCACTCGTCAAACGCCATCGCGATCGTAGAGGCGAGGTTTGACTGAATCTGCATACTCTCCTCCGGTCCCATAAAAATTTTCCGCCCGTCAACATGCGACTGGAAATATACGCCCTCCTCCTTAATCTTGCGCAGCCCCGCCAGGGAAAACACCTGGAAGCCGCCGGAATCCGTAAGAATCGGTCTGTCCCAGACCATAAACTTGTGCAGTCCGCCGAGCTGCCGGATTACATCGTCCCCCGGACGCACATGCAGATGATAGGTATTGGAGAGCTCCACCTGGGTGCCGATTTCCTTTAGATCCATCGTGGAAACCGCCCCTTTGACAGCCGCCGCCGTTCCTACATTCATAAACACCGGCGTCTGAATCGTTCCGTGAACGGTCACAAGCTCCGCACGCTTTGCCCGTCCTTCTGTTTTCTTAATCTGATACATTCTTTTCCTCATTTCATTTTGTTTTCGCCCGCTGCATCACAGGATAAATTCGCATCATATTTAGGGCTTTTGACCCCAACATCAATGACGGATTCAGATTACCACATCTGTCCGCAAAAAACAAGAGGGCTGCCCCTTGAACACTTCCGGATACTTTCGAAATGCTTTATAGAATTTTAACAGTATCTGCAACTTGCACTCTCCCGAAATTTGTCGTATACTGTAACACGATGAAATGAAATAAGCCGGTTTCAGATGGTTTTCATGCCTTATCCGGCAATATATATATGTTTAAAAGGAGGTTTACTCTGAAAATTATGACTCAGCAGAATTCAGCCTGCAGGCTTGGAATTGACATTGGTTCTACGACTGTAAAAATTGCAGTGTTGGACGAAAACGACACGCTCCTGTTCGCGGACTACGAGCGTCACTTTGCTAATATACAGGAAACACTTGTCACCCTTTTAAAAAGAGCCGAGGAAAAGCTTGGCGTCCTGAAGGTTTCTCCGGTGATCACCGGTTCCGGCGGACTTTCCCTTGCAAAGCATCTGGAGGTACCGTTTGTACAGGAGGTCATCTCCGTGTCCACAGCGCTCTCACACTACGCGCCCCAGACCGACGTTGCCATCGAGCTTGGCGGCGAGGATGCAAAAATCATTTACTTTGACGGCGGCAGTGTGGAGCAGCGTATGAACGGTATCTGCGCCGGCGGTACCGGCTCCTTCATCGACCAGATGGCGTCCCTGCTCCAGACGGATGCATCGGGACTGAACGAATTTGCAAAAAATTACCGCTCCATCTATCCCATCGCAGCGCGCTGCGGTGTATTTGCAAAATCCGATATCCAGCCGCTCATCAACGATGGCGCGACGAAAGAAGATTTGTCCGCCTCTATTTTCCAGGCGGTCGTCAACCAGACCATCAGCGGTCTTGCCTGCGGAAAACCGATCCGTGGTCATGTGGCGTTTCTCGGCGGTCCGCTGCACTTTTTATCCGAGCTGAAAGCGGCATTTATCCGCACGCTGAAGCTGGACGACGAGCACGCCATCACGCCGGAAAACTCGCATCTGTTTGCGGCAATCGGCTCCGCCATGAACAGCGAAATGGCTGTTCTCACGGACACGGAGGCGCTTATCAAAAAATTATCCGGTAACATCAAGCTGGAATTTGAGGTAGCGCGTCTGGAGCCGCTTTTTGCCTCCCAGGAGGATTACGACGCCTTTAACGAGCGTCAGAACCAGTACAACGTTGTCACGGATGATTTAAGCACCTACGAGGGCTTATGCTTTCTCGGCATCGACGCAGGCTCCACCACCACAAAGGCGGCCCTCGTCGGTGAGGACGGCTCCCTTTTATATTCTTTTTACAGCAACAACAACGGCAGTCCCTTAAAGACCACCATCCAGGCGATACAGGAAATCTATGAGCATCTTCCCGCCAATGCGCGGATTGCCTGGTCCTGCTCCACCGGCTACGGCGAGGCGCTTATCAAGGCGGCTCTGATGCTGGACGAGGGCGAGGTGGAAACGGTATCACACTACTACGCCGCCGCTTTCTTCGACCCGGAGGTGGACTGCATCCTGGATATCGGCGGACAGGATATGAAGTGCATCAAAATCAAAAACCAGACTGTGGACAGCGTGCAGCTCAACGAAGCCTGCTCCAGCGGCTGCGGTTCTTTTATCGAGACCTTTGCAAAGTCCTTAAATTACAGTGTCAGCGATTTTGCGCATGAGGCACTGTTTGCAAAGCATCCGATCGACCTCGGCACCCGCTGTACCGTTTTTATGAATTCCAAGGTAAAGCAGGCGCAGAAGGAGGGCGCTTCCGTCGCGGATATTTCCGCCGGACTTGCTTACTCGGTCATCAAAAATGCTTTATATAAGGTAATCAAGGTTTCCGACGCCTCCGAGCTCGGAAAGCATATTGTCGTGCAGGGCGGTACATTCTACAACGACGCGGTGCTGCGCAGCTTCGAGCGCATCGCAAACTGCGAAGCGATCCGTCCCGATATCGCCGGCATTATGGGCGCTTTCGGCGCCGCGCTGATTGCGCGTGAGCGTTATGATTCCAGCAGGCAGACCACCATGCTGCCGATTGAAAAAATCAACAGCCTGCAGTTTACCACGCACATGGCAAAATGTAAGGGCTGCACCAACCAGTGCCGTCTGACCATCAACCGCTTTACCGGCGGACGCCAGTTCGTCAGCGGAAACCGCTGTGAGCGCGGTCTTGGAAAGGAAAAGAAAAACAGCGATATCCCGAATCTGTTTGAATACAAAAACAAGCTGCTGTTCTCCCGCGAGGTGCTGGAGAGCGACCAGGCTGTGCGCGGAAAGGTCGGTCTGCCGCGCGTGCTGAACATGTACGAGAACTACCCGTTCTGGCACCGTTTCTTTACCGATTTGAAGTACGAGGTCGTACTCTCTCCGGCAAGTACCCGGCAGATCTACGAGCTCGGCATCGAATCGATTCCGAGTGAATCGGAGTGCTACCCGGCAAAGCTGGCGCACGGACATATTGAATGGCTGCTGCATCAGGGCGTACGGTTTATTTTCTACCCCTGCATCCCCTATGAGCGGTGTGAGTTCCCGGATGCCGTCAACCACTACAACTGCCCGATTGTCACCTCCTATGCAGAAAACATCAAAAACAATGTGGAGGCGCTGCGGGACCCGAATATTGATTTCCGCAACCCGTTTATGGCGCTCACCAGCCTGGAAACTGTCACCGGACAGCTCATCAAGGCATTTCCGGAGATTCCGGCGTCAGAGGTGAAGGCGGCTGCCGCAAATGCCTGGAAAGCGCAGGAGGAAACGCGCCAGGCAATGTACAGAAAAGGCGAGGAGACCATCGAGTGGCTGAAGAAAAATCACAAACACGGCATCGTGCTGGCGGGCAGACCGTATCATATTGATAATGAGATTAACCACGGGATTCCGGAGCTGATTACCTCCTACGGCATCGCCGTACTGACTGAGGATTCCGTATCGCATCTGAACCAGCCGGAGCGTCCGCTGCTTGTCAGCGACCAGTGGATGTATCACAGCCGTCTCTACGCGGCGGCAAATTACGTAAAAACGACGGATTTTCTGGACCTTATCCAGTTAAATTCCTTCGGCTGCGGTCTGGACGCGGTTACTACCGACGAGGTGAATGATATTCTGACCGGCTCCGGCAAGATTTATACCTGTCTGAAAATCGACGAGGTAAACAATCTGGGAGCGGCGCGTATCCGTATCCGTTCGCTGATCGCCGCGCTGCGCTCGAAGGAGCAGAAGCATGAGGAGCGCACCATCGTTCCCGCCAATATGCACCGTGTGCTGTTTACCGAGGAAATGCGTAAGGATTACACGATCCTCTGTCCGCAGATGTCGCCGATTCATTTCCGCATACTGGAGCCTGCGCTGAGAAGCTGCGGCTATCATATCGAGCTGCTGAGAAATGACGGAAAGCACGCCGTGGACGTCGGACTGAAATACGTAAATAACGATGCCTGCTACCCCTCTCTGATGGTGGTCGGGCAGATTATGGACGCCGTGCTCTCTGGAAAGTATGATACGTCAAAGACGGCTGTTATTATCACGCAGACCGGCGGCGGCTGCCGCGCCAGCAACTATATCGGCTTTATCCGCCGCGCGCTGGCAAAGGCGGGGCACCCGGAGATTCCGGTAATTTCTCTGAACGTTTCCGGGCTTGAGACAAATCCGGGCTTTAAGATTACGCTTCCGATGGTGATGAAGGGCATGTACGCCGTTGTTTTCGGGGATATTTTTATGCGCTGCCTTTACCGTATGCGCCCCTACGAAGTGATTCCCGGCTCGGCGAATGAAATGCATCTGAAATGGGAGGCAGAGTGTATTAAGTTCCTGACGCAGAAGCATCCGTCCTACCACGGCTTTACAAAGCTCTGCCGCGAGATTATCACAGATTTTGATAATCTGCCCATCCGTGGTATTCCAAAGCCCCGCGTCGGCGTTGTCGGCGAGATTCTGGTGAAGTTTATGCCGGCGGCGAATAATTATCTGGTGGACCTTCTGGAGGCGGAAGGCGCCGAGGCGGTGGTGCCGGATCTGCTTGATTTCCTGTTCTACTGCTTCTATAACTCGAACTTTAAGGCACAGGAGCTTGGCATGAAGAAGAGTACGGCAACGCTTGCCAACGCCGGAATCAAGCTTCTGGAATTTATCCGGAATACCTCCGTGAAGGAATTTCAGAAGAGCCGTCATTTCGATGCCCCAACAAAGATTTCACAGCTTGCGGAATACGCAAAGCCGATCGTATCGCTCGGCAATCAGACCGGCGAGGGCTGGTTCCTCACCGGTGAGATGATGGAGCTGATACATAGCGGCGTAAATAATATCGTCTGCACGCAGCCCTTTGGCTGTCTGCCGAACCATGTGGTCGGCAAGGGTGTTATCAAGGAAATCCGCAGGCAGCACCCGCTGGCGAATATTGTTGCAATCGACTACGATCCGGGCGCCAGCGAGGTAAACCAGCTTAACCGTATTAAGCTGATGCTCAGTACCGCCCAGAAAAATCTGCGCGCACAGCGGCAGGAAGAGGCGGCGGCTGCGAAGGATGCGTAAATAAGCAGTATAATCCATAAAGCGCACAGTTGTAGCATGTGCAGCCATTAGATTAAACGCGCAATCATTAAATGCGCGACCATAAAACGCACAGAATCCGGTCGCCATATTTCCAGTGCAGACACGTTGATTTTTTGGATTTGCTGCGCCGCTTATTGACCGCTGTTTTGTCTCCATAGAAGCTGGTCGACAAAAACAGCGGTCGCTATGCTCGCAAATCCTGCAAAATCTGCCTATTGTCTGCGCCGGAATTATGGCGCCGGATTCTTCTTTTGTATTGCCATGCATACAACAAAAATATCCAGTGGACGTTTTTTAGTTGGCGCCGGATTCATGACGCCGGTTTGTGTCCCGCAGGATGCTGCGGGTTTTCTGATTCCAGGTATCCCGCAGTCTCTGCATGTCTTTTTAGTTTTCGGTGTCCCGCAATCGCTGTACGATGCTCTCCTTCTGTGTCCGCCGGTATGCCGCGAACGGTACTATCACCGCAAGGACCGCCAGCAGGGGCAGCATGATCAGATAGGCAAGGAAGTTCGGGCGGTAGGCGAAGAACATGATCACGTTGTTGAGCGCTGTCATGATTGCCCAGGACAGCACGGTTCCCAGTATGAGACTGATGACGCCGGATATCAGCACGTAATACAGCCCCTCTTCCACCAGCATCCGCTTTAGCTGCCGCTGCGTCATGCCGATGCTGCAGAGTATGGCGAATTCCCGTTTGCGGGCGATGATTCCCGTAACGATGGAGTTTATGAAATTCAGCACCCCGATAATGGCGATTACCGCGCTGAGAGCGATTCCGATAATGCGTATTGCCGTAATCATGCTGTCGAAGCCTTCCATCAGCGACGCCTTTGTCAGATAGCCCATTTCCGGGTTTATGTTTTCGCAGTAGTTTTCGATTTCCTGCACGAAGCTGTCAAGCTGTGTTTCTTCTACTGTGTAGGATACGCCGAAGCACCAGCTATATGGGGATGTCTGTACATCCTGTTTGGGCAGCACTGCACGCACACCGTTGACAGGGCTGGACTGGTCTGTCATACTGGATGGAATCTCCACGATTGCCATCACCTCGTACTCTTTTTCTTCCAGATTTGTAAAACGGTAATCGACAATATTTCCCGCCTCGTCTTTTATCTCTATAGCTTCCGAATCATCCGTTACCGTGAGAACCTTCAGCTTCTCACCCGGACGATAGATGCGCGCGCCCTCTGTATGATCGCCGATAATTTCCGTCAGCAGCACATAGCCGCCCTGCGAAAATTTTTCGATATCCAGCTCTCCGTCCAGCACCTTTAAGTTGGACAGGATATCCGTGTCGTATGCATATATGTCAGCGTTAAGCTGCCGCTGCTCCTTCGCCGTATTAATTACACTTGTCCCCCAGTCGCCTTCCCTTAGAATGCCCTGGTCCTCAAAGCTCTGGTAGCGCTCCAGTCCCGTCTCGTCCAGCGAGATATAGGTTCTGTTGAAAATCTGCCACAGCTCGTTTTTGGAGAGGACGCCCGGCTGTGCGTCCGCCAGCTCTATATATGCCTCATCTACCCCGGAAGACATCACTGTTCCGCCTCCGGTAATATAGGTCGGCGCCAGCAGGACATCACCCAGCAGCCGCTGCTCCAGATAGGCGTCGATGCGGAAGCTTCCGATGCCGGTCAGCACCACGCACAGCAGCACCATGCTGAAGGACAGAGACAAAAGAACAAGCGTTGTTTTCTTTTTGCTGCGTCCGAGATTGGAGAGCGCCATACGGTGAATCCGCGCCCCCGTCTCGGATTTCTTTTCCTTTTTGCGCACACCGCTGCCCTCTGTATAGCGGACCGCCTCCACCGGCGACACGCTGCCGGCTATTTTCCCCGGCTTGCGGCAGCTTATAAAAACAGTGATAAGCGCAAATACGATACCGAACAGCGCGACCTGCGGACTGAATTTCATTTCCACCCCAAGGCTGTCATAGCCGGTCACCCGCAGCATAAAGGGAAATACGATTCGGGACGCCAGATAACCCGCCGCCAGACCGACTGGTATTCCAATGGCCGAGAGCACCAGTGCCTGCCGCCTGATCATTCCCTGTATCTGACGCCCGGTGGTGCCGACTGTCT
The DNA here is from genome assembly GCF_025148285.1 of Marvinbryantia formatexigens DSM 14469. NCBI lineage: Bacteria > Bacillati > Bacillota > Clostridia > Lachnospirales > Lachnospiraceae > Marvinbryantia > Marvinbryantia formatexigens. The sequence continues at coordinate 4,322,741 of NZ_CP102268.1, forward strand.
TCAGCAATCCGTAAAAACGGATATCCTGAAAAACGGAAATGTAAAAAATATTATAAATAATCAGATAGCCCGTAATCAGAATAACCACCAGTGCACCCACGAGAATTACCACTGAGAACGGGTCCGCCGCCTCCGCGCGGTTCTGCATGTACGCCCAGTTCACCCCATACCCTAAGGTGACGTCCGGATCGTAGCCCGCGTCCTCAATGATGGAACGCACCGTCTGCTCAATATCCGCCGCGCTGTCAAAGTACAGACCGACCGCATACAGACCGGCTCCGGCTTCGTTGGGATGCGATTCGCCCCACGCCACAAAATCCTCGTCGGTGAGACTTCCCTTCAGTTCCTTCCAGTATGCTTCTGATATATAGAGCTCGGAGGCGTGACTGATCTGACTGCCCTCATACCAGCCACAGACCCGGAAGGTTTTGCTGATTTTCTCCCCGTGAAAGGTAAATTCCAGCAGGATTTCCACGCCCGTCTCATACGGCAGCTTCAGCTCGTCCAGCACGTAGGTGTCGACGATAATGTCCTCCTCCTTTTCCGGCATCGCACCCTCCGCCAGCGTGATAAAGGAGTTCTCCAGCTCCTCCTCTCCCTGCGCCAGCCGCAGCTCGTACTGGCGTCGTGTCAGATTTTCCGCTTGACTGATAAAGATATTCCAGGTGTACGATCTCACCCGCTCATCCGCTGTCACCTTTTCCATCTGCTCACGGGTGGCGGCTTTCAGACCGGCATGGAATCTGCCGCCCACCTCCCGCATGGTGGATTCCTGGGTGACGTCTATCATGCCGATTCCCATCGCCGCCAGCGTCGTAAAAAGCATACAGGTGAGCGCGATTGCCGCGACTGCAAAGATATTACGCATCTTATTGTTTTTGAGGCTCCGCATGGAAAGACGGCGCACCACCCCGCTGTTGTTATTTTTCATGGCGCGCTCCTCTCTGCATCCGCTCTCTGGGCGCATATGCCTCCGGTGTGCTCTGTCCTCCGGTAATCTTCCCGTCCTCAATGCGGATGACGCGGTCGGCAAGCTGCGCCATCGCATCATTGTGCGTTATCATCACGATTGTCTGGTGAAACTGCTCGCCCGTCAGCTTCAGAAGCCCCAGAACCTCCTGCGATGTTCTGGAATCCAGATTTCCGGTCGGCTCGTCCGCGAGAATAATGGCAGGTTTGCTGGCGAGCGCCCGCGCGATTGCCACTCTCTGCTGCTGTCCGCCGGAGAGCTGGTTCGGCATACTGTTCTTTTTTTCCAGAATGCCGAGCATATTCATAATTTCTTTAATAAACGCGCGGTCCGGCTTTTCTCCGTCCAGCTCGATTGGAAGCACAATATTTTCATAGACGTTTAAAATCGGCACCAGATTATAATTCTGGAAGATAAAGCCGATGTTGCGCCTGCGGAAAATCGTCAGCTCTGATTCGTTCAGCTTGAAAATTTCTTTACCGGAAACGATGACCTCCCCCGACGTTGCGTAATCCAACCCGCCGAGCATATGCAGCAGCGTGCTCTTGCCGGAGCCGCTCGTTCCGACCACCGCCAGAAATTCGCCCTCTTCGACCGTGAGGTTCACTCCATCCAGTGCCTTTACAAGATTCGCCCCGGAACCGTAATACTTTTTCAGATTGACTGTTTTTAAGATGTCCATATGATAGTCCCCTTTCTTATCAGCATTTCGGATGCTTTTATACTAGCATCCCTTTCTGACACTCCGCTGACAAAAAAGAAAAAAGTTCTTACAAAACTGTCAGAACCGTCACACGCAGGGCTGGCTTTGCGCCGCGGCGGGTGTCTGAGGCTGGCGTGAATGATGACTTCATACTTCATTCAGCAGGAACACCCGAAAGCAGCTTCCCGCGCCTTCGCGGGAATCGACCGTGATATACCCCTTTTCTTTATTTAAAATTAACTGCGCAAGATACAGCCCCAGACCGCTGCCGCCGGTGTGACCGGTATTCTCCCCGCGGTAAAAGCGCTGGAAAATTTTATTGTATTCCTCCTTTGCGATTCCCTGTCCCTGGTCGCAGATTTCTATCTGCGTGTAGATTTCCATCGGCTGCACGCGTACGGTAATCGTGCTGCCCTCCGGAGAATATTTTACGGCGTTGTCAAGCAGGTTGCCGAGCGCCTCCGCCGTCCAGCCCGGCTCGTGCCAGAGGCGCCGGTCCTCAAACGGCTCCACCTGCAGGGTAATCGCTTTTTCCTCTGCCTGGGCATAGATTCCGCTGACCGCCCTGCCAATCGTCTCCCGGATGCCGGAAAACTGCGCGGTGAATACAATCATACCCCGTTCAAGCTGCGAGGCTTTCAGCATACTCTCCAGCAGCCACTGCATTTTCTCCGCCTGTGCGTTTGCCTGCTGCGCAAACCGGCGGCGCTGCTCCTCTGAGAGTGTATCGTCCTCCAGAAGCTCGGTATACATCCGCACATTTGCCATCGGCGTTTTTAACTGATGCGAGAGGTCGGAAAGAAGCGCCGCCACCTCGTCACGCTCCCGCTCCGCCGCTTCTTCCTTTCCGGCAGCCTGCTGCAAAATGCGCTCCAGGCTGCTCTCCAGCCTGGATTCCCGCGTCTCTTTCATGGTCTGGAATGCGGCGCTGCCCTTTTCCCGGTAATCGCGCAGCAGCTTCTGCATACGGTTCAGCGTGCGCAGCAGATATCCGCCCATCAGCAGTGCCGCCAGAAGTGCCAGCGCCGCCACAGTAAGCGCCGCAGCTACTGTCATCTGTTCCCTGTTCATTATGTTCTCCTCTGATATGGCGGGACTCTGCAATGCGCAAAAATCCCGGCAGCTTCCTTAATGCACATCTACCTGTTCTGCCGGTCTGTCTTCCCACAGATAGCCCATGCCGTGTACTGTTTTGATATATCTGGGATGCGAGGCATCCTCCTCCACCTTTGTGCGCAGGCGCCGGATGTTTACCATCAGGGTGTTTTCCTCCACAAAGCTGCCGCCGCTATCCCACACGCGCGCCAGGATCTGCTCCTTCAGCAGCACCTGGTTTTTATTTTCCAGAAAGTATTTCAACAGCTTAAATTCTGTAAGGCTTAAGTCCAGCTCTCTGTCTTTGAGGTACGCCTTCATTTCTTTTTCCTGCAGACGGATATCCCCGGAAATGAGCCATCCGGAGGAATCCTGCCCGCCCCGCCTGCGCAGAAGCGCCGCAATGCGCGCCTTTAAAACCGCCAGTGAAAAAGGCTTTGCAATGTAATCGTCCGCACCGCTCTCCAGGCACATCACCTGGTCGATCTCCATATCGCGCGCCGTAATCATCAGCACCGGCACGCCCGCCGTCCCGGCAATCTCCCGGCAGAGCGCAAGCCCGTCGCCGTCCGGCAGATTCCAGTCCAGCAGCACCAGGTCCGGCTGCCGTTCTGCAATCGCCTCCCGCCCTGCGCGGCAGGTGGAAAAGCAGCTTATCTGATAGCCCTCCCGCTCCAGCGCAAACGAAATGCCCTCCGCCAGCGCCTCATCGTCTTCTATGAAAAATATCTGTGTCAAATCTGTCCGCCTCCCAAAGCAATCTGATTATGGTAAGAAGACTTTTATTCTACGTAAAAATCAAATGCATATTAGAGTGCCGATTAAGAGAATTCTTATCTTTTTCAATATAATCCCATGTTTTCTGATATGTCCCCGGAGCAGCTACAGCCGGGTCTGATATAAAATCTATAAATTCATTTGCCTTTCCATCATAGCGTTCAGCAAAATCATCTGATAGTATTTGTTTCTCCTCATCTGTAAATGCCTTTAATTCATTATACAATACATGCTCCAAATTACAGGAATTAAAATAAATCCGATAAGGAATGCCATTTATTTTTCCGGTCTTTCTCAGTTTAAATAAAACGGCACCTTTTCGCCTGTTCCGGTCTATAATTGCACCTACATCAGGAGCTTCAATACATTCTTCATAATACCGTATTTCTTCTATATCTGCTTTTTTTATATCTGTGCTCTGAATATACACACCATCAGTGTCTGCAATATGAATAATCTTTATGAAGTCATCCTGATGATACCGATATTTACTTTTTATATTTTCAATCTGTTCATTTATTTTTGTCAGAATCTTATCTGTGGAGACATAATCCTTCAGAGTAATATCTCCATGCACAACAACAAATTGCACCTCATTGCTGGAAAAATATTCTTTCATAATAGTCCCAAGCGCTGCTTCATCGCTTGGACCTTCCACGATGAACGCAACAACTTTCTTCTCAATCATGCAGTATTGTCCTTCCTGCCTTTCTGAAGGCACGTGCAATTCTCAGACTGTCCGTTTCCTCATAAATTACTTCATCCTGGCCTCCCAGTGTAATTCCCCTGAGATACATATCCCTGAGATTGTTTGACGCTTTTATGTTCTTCATCCTGATATATCTTCTGTCCGGATTTGCTGTGGAAAACATAATACTGTCTTTATCCAGCATCTCCAGCGCACGTAAATTATGAGAAGTAAATATCAGCTGCCCTTTTGCGCTTTTATTGAAAATGTCAAGCAATTCTCCGAGCATATATTCAAAAATGCCCGCATCCAGTTCATCAATCGCCAGACAAACTGAAGCATCGCCAAATGCCTGAATCAAAACATTCAAAATAGAAATAATTTTAATAATTCCTTCTGACTCCATCCGGATTGGAATCGGAGGCATGTTTTCTCTGACAGAAACAAGCTCCACTCGGTATCCGTCTTCGCCGGAATCCATCAACTGTTTTCCGTAATTATAAATGTCTATCCTCATTCCCGGAATAATAGTGAACAAAACCATATTAATCTGCTCAACAATGGTATCCAGGATTTTTTTTCTTTCTTCATTTAGAATAACCGGCTCTGTCAGCGGAACAGCCAAATCTCCTTTCATTCCAATTTCATTCTGTTCAATCCGAAATGCCACCGGCAGCAAAAAATTGGCGGAAATCATCCCGGAATGTGCATTGCGGATGACGAACAAATCCCTTAATGCAAATCGGAACAATGCCCTTATTACCTCTGAATAAGGTTTGAAATTATTTTCGTATATGCGGCAGAAAATTTCTCTGCTGCTTTCTCCGAAAATATAAGAATAATTACCCTTCTCTGCCATCTTTCTTGCTACGATAAGGTCCGTTTTGTTTTCTGTATTGGCTTCCACAACCTCATCCAGTCTCTTTTTCGGAAGAAATATATTTTCTCTGTCTGCGCGCTGAAAATCCATAAATACTGTTTTATTACTTCTGGAATTACCTTTATTTATGGCACAGCTTATAGTTTCCCGGACAATTTCTGCCCGCTTTCCATCTCTCTGCAAAATAACCCTGTAATTTACCTCATAAATGGTCTCTTCTATAAAAATATAAAAATCTGCAGAAATCTCCGCCCGATTATCATTTACATCGATATAATCTGCCGCTTCTTCTTCAACCGTCCTGCCAGTCATAATTTCCTGTAAATAATACAACGTATCAATTATAGCCGTTTTTCCAGAACCATTCTGGCCATATATGCCCAATACTTCAGCATTTTTGTAGGATAACTGTTTCCGACAGGCATTTGGCATCATAATTTGTCCGTTTTTTACATTTTTAATATTCGAAATTTTCAGCGAAGCCAACCTTATGATACTCTCCATAGCTTTCTTCCTCCATAGATTATATTCTAACACACCTGCCTTCTTTATTGCAATTCTTTTTTCTTATTTTATATTTTTTATTCCTTTTTTTGAAAAACATTCAGATTTTTATCGCCCCATTCTTTCATATAATCAAGAACAGATAAAAAGCTCTCTCCCAGGTCTGTCAGACTGTATTCGACATGCGGCGGCACCTCATGGAAGTCGGTGCGGACGATAAAGCCTTCCGCCTCCAGCTCACGGAGCTGTTTCGTCAGCGAGCTTTCCGTAATCTCTCCAATCTGACGACGAAGCTGTCCGAATCTCCTTACATCGCATTTTCCGATATACCAGAGCAGCTCGATTTTATATTTCCCGCCCAGCATTTTCTGCATAGCGGAAATCGTTTTGCACCGCTCTGCCGCCGCCTCTGATTTTCTCATATGCCTCATCCTCCCTTTTTCATCAGTATAACACATTTTTCCGGGTGAGAAAGGTACTGCAAAAAAGTACTGTACTTTTCTTTTTGCTGTACCCTGTTATAATATCCCCAACGGGACAGTCGTGTGCAGGTTTCCCGTTGCCTGCACATAATCCATCTATGTGAGGTGTTTTTATGCATTATACTGGAACGATCTGGCGTCCTCCCTATGAGGCGGATTCGCTTCTTCTGGAGGTGACGGCAGGCTGCACGCACCACAACTGCAAATTCTGTACGCTGTACAGTGATTTACCGTTTAAATTCCGGATGTCTCCCCTGAAGGACATCGAAAGTGATTTGCTGGAAGCACAGATTCTTCGCACAAATCCTCATTCAAAAATGCTGAATATTCTTTCGGGGAAATCCTGTCCAGAACCGATCCGGCGGGTTTTTCTGACGGGCGCCAACCCGTTTGTTCTGAAAACAGATAAGCTGCTGGAAATTGCAGAAATCATACGAAAATATCTGCCCTCCGTCGAATCCATCGGCTGCTTTGCCCGCGTAACGGATTCCGTAAAAAAGACGGACGAAGAGCTTACGCTGCTCAGACAGGCGGGCTATAACAGGCTGACCATCGGGGCAGAAACCGGGGACAACGCGGCGCTGTCCTTTATGCAGAAGGGCTATACAGCCAGAGATATTCTTACGCAGTGCAGAAGGCTGGAGCAGGCTGATATCTCCTACGGTTTCTTCTATCTGACCGGTATTTCCGGAAAAGGGAACGGCGAATCCGGTGCAAAAGCCACCGCAAAAATCTTTAATCAACTGCATCCGTTTCTGGTCGGACCTAACATGCTGACCATTTATCCCGATTCTGTGCTTTATCGGGAAATCCGGAATGGAAACTGGCAGGAGGAGGGAGAGCTGGAAAAATATCGGGAGCTTCACACTCTGGTTGAAAACCTGCATATTGAAACGTATTTCGCTGCAATGGGAGCCTCCAATGCATTCCAGCTCAGAGGCAGACTGCCGGAGGATAAAGAAAAGCTTCTGAAAACGCTTGAACGGATTATTTCTGATGTCAGTGAGCAGGAGCTGCGGCGCTACAGAAAGCATCTGCCGCATCTGTAAAATCAGCTCCCATCGTAAGATGGGGGCTGATTCGTCCCTTTTATTCCGCCATATCCGCAAGTATGACCCGGCAGCGCTTTTTATAGCAGGCAATTCCATATTTTAAGATGTGCTCTGCGCCTTCTTCCCTGAGCGCTTCTTCATACCGGTTCGTTTCTATCTGTTCGAGTGCTTCCCGGCATCCCTCCTCCAGCCTGCCGTTTTGGGCATATTTTACTTCAATTACGATACCCAGCTCTTCCTCGTCCATGTAAAGCAGAATATCGCTGTAGCCGTCTCCCGCTTCCCGGTTTGAGGATACAATCCAGGCATGATAGCTGCCAAGGATTCCAAGTAAAATTCCGTGATATACCGAAGGCACGCCCTCCGGGTGGAAGTTTTCTTTTAGTTGCTTTTTTACAAAGGTATCGCGGATGCTGATTGTCTTTTTTAAGAACTGCGAAAACTGCTTTTCCACTTCTGCCGCATTTCCTTCCTGCAGCGCACGGCAGAAATCGTCCACCGTCTCCCTGTTTTTCCGGATATCCTCTTTAAAAAGCGTCATAATCTGTTCTGTAAAGATTTCACGGATTTCCATATTGGGAATGGCAAGGCTGAAAAGCTTCTTTTCCGGTTTTCCCCTCTGGGTAAGATATCCTGTCGTAAAGAGGACGCTCCACAGATTCTCAATCGAGCTGTACATATCCTGATAGGTCAGCTCTTGATGAATTTCCTTTTTGATTGTCTCTCCGGCAATCAGCCGTTCAATCTCCTGCTTTGTCGGTTCCATATCCACCTGCTGGATGAATCGCTTTACCGCATCATTGCTGCTGGTATTTGACCAGTAATTCTGAGGCTGCGCCTCAGAATCCGCTCTCAGCGAATCACAATAATTGAGCACATCCCAAGGGCAATATACGCCCACATCTCCAAACTGATATCCGTCATACCATTCCTTTACCGCATCATAGCTTCCGGATAATCCGTAGTAGTCTAACAATTCCCTCACTTCTGCATCTGTGAACCCAAAATATTCATCAAACCGAACATCCGCTATGGACAGCACACGCAGATTATTCAGTCCGGTAAAGATACTTTCTTTTGAAATCCGCATACAGCCGGTCAGCACCGCGAACTGCAGATTTTCATTTGTTTTCAGCGTCTGTTCAAACAGATTGCGGATCAGCACTATCATCTGCTCATAATATCCCTGGCTGAACGCTTTTGCCAGCGGAACATCATATTCATCGAGCAGAATTACCACTTTCTGACCGTAATGCTTTCTCAGCAGTCCCGATAATTCACGCAGACTTCCAAAAAGCGTTGCATCGTCCATTTTACGGCTCAAAAGATCTGAGAATTTCTCCTTATCATACTGCGTAAGCCTGTCGCTTTCCAGAAGATACTGCATCCGGCTGGCTTCCTCATTAATCGTCCATACTGCCATAGCCCGCGCAGTTTCATAATTCCCCGCGTTAATTCCTTTTAAAGATACGGAAATCACCGGAAATTTTCCCATATATTCCTCGCAGAGCGCTTTCGCCTCCGAAATTTTCAGTCCGTCAAAAATGGATTTATCCGTATTCAAATCGAAAAAATATTTCAGCATACTCATATTTAAAGATTTGCCAAATCTTCTCGGACGGGTAAACAGATTCACCTTCGCCCAGTTTTCAAGCAGCTCCCGAATCATTTCCGTTTTATCTACGTAGTAAAAGCCTTCCGTCCGGATTTCCTGAAAATCCTCAATCCCGATGGGGAGCTTCTTTTTCCTCATTTCCATGCTATCATCACGCTCCTGTCCCTGTCTCCGGACCGTTTTGCCGGTTTCCCTGATTTTTCACCTGCTTCTTTTTTTCATCTTAGCATGAAACAGCGGACACGGCAAGCAAAGCTTTTGCGTTACAGCAATGCGCCCGCCAAATACTCGTGCAAGCACGGCACTTAGCTCATTACTCGCGAGAATTAAAATTTTTCCGCCTGATTGACCGGAATATATCAACCATTGTCTGCAGTATGTTATAAACTTCTCAAAAAATAAAGTTTATAGAATCAATACTACAAACTTCCCCGCCCGGCAGTGAATGGTTTCACTCACTGCCGGGCGGGGAGCTTTTTTCAGAATCTGTATTCCGGCGCCGTTTATGAATCTGCCGTCATACTCTGCAGCTTTTTATTGTGTTTTGCCCGGTGAATAAATGCCAGTACGCCCCACAGAAGCAGCAGCGCTGCCACGCCGATGTCCAGCCAGAGCAGATATCCATGCCACAGCGGCGGATTATATCCGATTACTTCCGCATTCATGGCGTTTGAATTTACAAAGGAGTACAAAATATTTTTCGTTGCATTTCGCAGTACGATTGCATCACCATTTTCAGAGGTATCGGCATCTGTCCACATACTGGTTTCCAGGGTCGCCAGGTCGAGGTCGCCGCCCGCATAGAACATCTGACGCGGTACCATGTATTGCGGAATCGTATTGAAATCGCAGATAACGGTTCCCCTGAAGCCCCATTCATCGCGCAGGATTTCTGTCAGCAGACGATAGTCACCACCGGTCCAGCGCGCGCCGATGCGGTTAAAGGAGCTCATGATACCGCGGCTTTCTCCATTCTTGACAGCCAGCTCAAACGGCTTCAGATAGATTTCGCGAAGGCTCTGCTCCGTAACCCATGAGAGGTCCCCTCCGATGGAGCGGTGCGTCTCCTGCTCATTTGCCGCAAAATGCTTCAGCATGGGAACGACGCCCTTTGCCTGCAATCCACGAATCTGTGCGGATGCCATCATACCGGAAATATACGGGTCCTCGGAATAATATTCAGAGCAGCGTCCGCCAAACGGGCTGCGGTGAATATTTACGCCCGGCGCATAAATGCTGGAATATGGCTGGGAAGTTGCTTTATCGCCAAGGATACCTTCCTCTCCCATCGCTTCTCCGATTTCCTCAAGCAATGCATCATTCCATGTCGCCGCCATCACCGGCTCGCTCACGTACTGACAGGTACCGTTCACCTGCTCGCTGTTCATAAAGCAGGTAAAGCCCGCCGGGCCGTCGCCGTGTATCGTGGCGGGCAGTCCCACCGTTTCCAGCGCTTTCGTGTGATACGCGCCGTTGTTAATCAGCTCCAGCATCTCCTCTTCACTGCAGGCATCAAGGATTTCTTCCCAACGGTCATCATCATAATCAACGATCGCATGATAATCCGCTGCTGGCGTTTCCGGCAGTAAATCGCGCAGAACGCTGATCACATCCTCTCCGAACCAGGGCGCATCCTCTTCCTCAAAGTCGGTCGGATTATTGGTTTCAATATCTTCGATCTGGGCAAGCAGCTCCGCGCTTCCGGCATGTGTTTCGTCCGTCTGTGCTGTGGGCCAGGTTCCCTCCCAGTCTGCACGGGAAAGCACAGTATCCAGCTGCCAGTCGCTGTCCAGATTATCCTCTATGCCCGTATAGCGGTTGACGACCTCATTGCCTGTCACCGGATCTTCTCCAATCTGAATATCCTCAAGCAATGTCAGTGTAATCGCACTCTCTTCCTCATGCGCGTTGCGGGATACATACAGGGTATATTCTCCCGCCTCCAGCTCATATCCGCAGAATCCGTTCTCGTTTGCATCCCGGTAATCATAGCTGGCTGCGGAATACGGCTCAAAGGAAACCGTCACGGTTTCACTCTCCCCCGGCTGCAGAAGAGATGTTTTCGCATATCCGGCCAGCACCTTATGGGCTTTTTCAATGCCGCCCTCCGTATATGGAGCAGAAACATAAAGCTGGACCACTTCCTTACCCGCCGTATCTCCCGTATTTTTTACCGTTACCGGAACCGTAATCACAGACTCCAGGTCAAATTCGTCTGCAGATGCCTCGCCTACATTCCACTCAAACGTCGTATAGCTTAATCCATAGCCGAAAGGATATGTCACATTTTCTTCGTACCATTCTTCTCCGTCCGTCAGCCCGCGTGTTTCATAATAGCGATAACCGACGTAAATGCCTTCTTCATAATCTACGGAATAATACATACCGGCATCATATTTATCCGTCGTCTGGTCCGTATGCCCGGTTCCAAAATTCTGGAAGGAAGGATTCTGCGTGAAATCAGATGCCCAGGTGTCCACCAGACGTCCGGAGGGGTTCACCTCTCCATTTAAAATCTCTCCCAGCGCCGTAATTCCGTTGGAGCCGGTAAAGCCAATCCATACAGCTGCGTCAACCTTATCCGAAAAAGCAGCATAGGCGCTGTCTTTTAAAAATGTCGCTTCAAAGCTGGAAGGCACGTTAAATACTACGACTACATGCTCAAAGCCTTCCTCACATACAGCAGCTAACAGATCGCGTTCATTCTGATCCAGCTCCAGATAATGACTGTCCGCACTCACCGCTCCCTCTGTCGTTCCCTGATAACGCGGCAGGTCAAAGCCTTCTCCGCCAATACGTGTAATCACCACCAGGGCAGCATCTTTATAAGAATCATAGCTTGCCTTTACCGCATCCGTATACTTGCTCTGGGGCGTTTCCGCCGTTGCAATGCGCTGATTATCGCCGCTGTCCAGATCGCTGGAGTTTGCGGAACGCGCCGGACCGGACGCCCCGTTGTCCTCATAAAATTTTTTAAGCGTCTGGTTAATATCAAATCCTGCATTCTCCAGACTGTCATACAGATTCTGGTTATTGCTGGTATCAAAGCCGCCGGAACCGGACCCGCCATAAGACAGATTCACGCTGTTTTTTCCAAAAACGCTGATTTTTGCTCCTTTTTGCAGCGGTAATGCTTCCGCCTCATTTTTCAGGAGCACAAAGCCCTCCTCTGCCACGCGCAGATTCACCTCCTGCGCATTCTGGAACGCTTCTTCCTTTGAGGAAGCATTTGTTGCCGGATACATGGATATCACATCCGTATTATAAACAGGGCGCACCCCGCCGAACACGGTATCTGCAAGGCCGCTGAAGGAATGATAGGCAAGGTAATTGCCCGCACCAAGGGCGCTGCCGATCAATACCGCCGAAATCCCCCACGCCAGTACCGCTTTCGATTTTTTCATTTTTTTCGTCTTTGCAGACATTTTCTTCACCTCTCATAATCACACGCGGCATATGCCGTGCGGATTCTGCCGCCTCTTGCATATGCCTCCATGCCCTTTTACAATTACTTCTGATAATTTTCCGTCATCGGCAGTCCGTGATTTTCATCCCAGATTACCACTGCAGTCGTTGTGAGCTTAATGCAGTCAACAATCGGTGCATTTGCCTTAAAAGTTGTACCCGAAACAGCATTGTTGTTGTTTGTCACCAGCTGAATCAGATTTTCGCCTTCCTTCAGGCTGACCCCGCTGATTTTGATAAGGTCATCACAGGGCGTAATCGCTGTCGCTGTATCCGCTTCAACTGTCACCTGCGGGAACGTCAGAGCTTCGCCGTTTACAAGTACCTGATAGTCATTGCTGTCATAGCTCATGGTGACATATTCGCCGGCAATGCGGACCGTAAGCTCTGCATCATCCACATCCATATCGGAAGCCACATAAAATTCCAGTGAAATTCCCGACTCATACAGATAACCTACCATACGGTCATTGCTTGCTTCCACACTGTCATTGAAAATGATCATGCTTTCTTCCTGCGCGGAACCGGAATAACTCGGTCCGATTTTTCCGGAAAGATCAGTATCCTCCGCCTCAAACACCCAGGTCTGCGCATCCGTCGCTGTCTTTGTCCACTGCGCTTTGATCGTGGTATCGGCGGTAACCGGAGCGGAGAAATCAAAATCGTTTCCATCTTCGCCAACCCATTTTTCAAAGCTGTAGCCTGTGCGCTCCGGCGTATTGGAGGGCTGTGCCACACACGCCCCGCTTTCCACCGGATAGGTGTACTGGCTCAGCGCTGTTCCATAGTAATCATAATCAAACGTTACATTGACAAGCTCTGCTCCATCCTTCACCCACAGTGCATAAACATTTTCATCCTCCTGCACGCCGGCGCTGAAATCATACAGATGGGTATAATCGTTGTCTGCATACCATCCGGAAAATACATATCCGTCTCTTGCCGGTTCCTCCGGCTCTTTGGCAGTATCTCCCTTTGAAACCTCCTGCACCTGGTCATCGCATCCTTCTGCAATGAAGGTCACATTGCACATGCCGGCAACTACCTCCACCTTAAAGGTCAGCTTTGCTCCTTCATATTTCATCTGCACATTTTTCGTATTTACGCTTTTCATAGCAGGCGCTTTCATGGTAATCGCTTCATCCGTCATGGAAATGTAGCCTTCGCTGCCATCCTCATAAATAATTTTGACGATACCGCCCTCTGCACTGAATTCTTCTCCTACAAGATAGACCGTCTTGTCCGGAAGCTGATAAACTTCAAGCTCCTTCACCTCTTTGGAGGTATCCGGTCCCGGCAGCTCATCCGCCGCCATCGCAAAAGACGACATCATACAAAGCACTGTTACAAGCGCCAGACCAGTCCGGCTAAAAGCCTTCAAAAATTTCTTCATACCTTTTCCTTCTTTCTTGATTTTCAAACAGTTGTGACGTTTGGATTCCAAAGGTCATGTTTTTCATGCAGGCATGACCTTTGGATCCAGTATCACAGTTACTCAGCGATTGTAAGCGTTACCGTTGTCGGAATCTGCACATATGCCGGTGAGCAAACTTTAACATTGTTCGGGAAAGCAGACCCGAACCCGCGAGCCAACGGCAGATTTAAAGTAACGCCAAATTCAACCGTTCCCGCCTGCGCCGGTGTGCCGGAAATCTTCAAACCGGTATTTACGTCATAGCTGTAACCGGAATCCGTCATGACTTTTTCTAAGGTAAGACCGTATTCCGCCAGCTTCGCGATATCTTCGTCTGATACCGTATAGCCGTATTCAAACGCCTTGTAATAATTGCCAGCCGCAATATCCTCCAGTTCAATCATGCGGGTATCTGTGGACTGTGAATTTGTAGCCGGAATGTGTCCAACCGTATCATAGCCTGTTTGTCCATAAGGCTGCGCCGCGTCTACCCAGTACCAGTTTATGATATTAAAATCGCCGCTTACCGCGTCGCCGGTACCCGGAATTGTTACCGGATTTCCAAAAAGCTCGCCCTCTGCGGAAGGAACTCCGTTTCCATCGTTATCTGTGATGCCGTTGACATATGTGCCAAACATCGTCACCAGCGCCTGATACGGATAAGACGGTGCGTCAATCGTAATATCCGCCGCTTCACCCGTTTTCAGTTCTGTGGAAGATACATGAATCGGGTCAATTACCTTCACATCTACATTTGCTTCCATCGTAATATAACCGTCAATGCCGGTGAGCACAACGCCTACCGTGAATTCCGAGATGTCCTGGGAACCGTCCGCTGTGATAACTCCGCCCTCTAACGTAAATCCCGCCGGAAGTTCTGCTCCTTCTGCCAGACTTACCTCTGTAAAATCAACGCCTTCAAAGTTAATTGCCAGAGACTGACCTACGTGAGCGTCAAAAATCATTACCGCATCGTCCAGTGTCGTATAACCATTGCGGATAGCGTTTCCATTGCTGTAATTCCACAGCATTTCCTGTGCGCTCTTACGAACCGCCGCGTAATGTGTCTGGGAAGCAAAGGTTCCTTCGCCGCCGTCTGAAACCAGTACACAGTTATCCTCTGCGCTCCATGTTCCAACCTCAAGATCAACTACCGGAAGGGTCGAACCGGAACCAAGGATCTGGTTATTTCCCTGACGAACCATTAAGTCGATCGGGCAATAGGTTCCCTGCCATGCGTCCGTTTCAAAAATCGCCCGGTTATCCCACTCATCACGAACCAGCGCTTTCACAGCCGGATTGAGCTGGGAATTGATATTTCCAAGACGGTTAAAGGAACCCATAACACCGGTTGCATTTCCTTCCTTCAGAGCTGCTTCAAACGGTCTTGCATAGATCTCACGGATTACCTGCTCCGTTGCCCAGGTGAATACGCCGCCGTTAAGGTCGCGATAGGATTCCTGGTCATTCAGCATCATATGCTTGATTTCACAGGTAACGCCCTTAGAGGTAACGCCCTTTGCCACTGCCGCCGCAAACGCGCCGCCGTGCATACCATCCTGGCTGTAATACTCTACGTTACGTCCGGAAAGCGGGCTTCTGTGAATGTTCATTGCATTGCCCTGCCAGTAGGAGCAGCCCTTGAACAGTGCTTCGTTACCCATCATAACTCCAACGCGCTCCGCCAGCTCTACATTAAAGGAGGCTGCCAGAATCGGCGGGCACGCCCACATGGTTCCGCCTGCAAGCTGCAGCGGTGTTTCGTCAGCGCCTGCTCCTTCTATGCCGGCGAACGGAAGAGAAACTACGCCTCCGCCATTGCGGACCATATCGGTGAGTTCTTCCCAGGTAAACTGATTCATAAAAGCTTCCCATTTCTGAGAGCCTTCGTCATCGCCCTGTACTACCGCTCCGTCTTCCACATCCAGCGTGAAATCTATACCCGTCATATCCTGGATGGTGATTTCCGCTTTATCTTCCTCGCCGCGCGCGGTCGCCTGCGTCCAGGTGGACGGGATGCCGCCCTCGTCTACATACCAGTCTTCATAGCCCTGATCCATGTATGAGCGATACGTGTACTGATTGTCTATCATTTCCAGATAATCGCTGTCGATGGTGCGGTCCTCCACAGAGGAAACCTCCGGCTGAACCATTCCCGTTGCTCTGGAAATAGTATGATCCAGAAGAGAATCGTTTACGGTCGTCCAGTCATCTACAAACAGCGGAGTAATCTCGTTGCCAGTCGTATAATCATTGGTGCAGAGGATGCCCTCGTCAACAGTGTATGTTTTTTCCAGCACTACATCATGAGAATTGCGGCGCGCCGTAATTTCATAGCTGCCAGCCTCCAGCTCGTAGCCTGCAAAATCGTTAGCGTTTGCGTCGTTCCAGTCGAAGGACGCCATATCCTGTGCCACCCACTCTATCGTAACAGTCTGGCTTTCTCCCGGCTGCAGCAGGTCTGTCTTTGCAAAGCCAACCAGATTAGCGGAGGCTTTCTCAATTCCGCCCGGTGTATACGGCGGATTTGCGTAAATCTGAACCACATCCTTGCCAGCCGTATCGCCGGTGTTTGTCACCTTTACCTGCATCGCCATCTTCTGCCATGCATCGGAGATGGTGCTTTCCTCATTTTCAACCAGCTCCCAGTCGAAGGTCGTGTAGCTTAATCCATAGCCGAAAGGATACAGAACATTTTCATACGCTGCATCTTTCTCTTCCTCGGCCGCATCGTCATAGGCAGTCTCATAATATTTATATCCCAGGTAGATGCCCTCACGATATTCTATATTCGCGTAAATGGTAGCGTTTCCGTCTTCCGTATAGAGGTAAGCATCTGTGCCATTCTGTGTCTGCTGTCCGAAGTTTGTCCAGGTCGGGCCTTTTGTGAAATCTTTTTCCCACACCTCTACCGTATGTCCGCTGGGGTTGACGTCTCCGTTTAACAGTTGTCCAATCGCTTCAATCGCATTGTTTCCGGTATTTCCAACCCAGAAAATCGCGTCAACGCCATACTCTGATTCCGCCTTTGGCGCCGCCAGCTCCGGGATCTGTAAAATATTGGAAGAGTTAATCAGCACGATGATCGGCTTGTCCGGATAGTTTTCCTTAACGTGCTTTACCAGTGCTTTCTCATTGTCGTCCAGCATCATCTCATGGTCGGCAGGGTCAGAGTGACCGGCTACGTTGCTTGCCACCTTATCGATACCCTCAGAACCGGTCCGCGAGAACACCAGAATCGCCGCATCTCCGTAACCATTGTAGGTACTTACTGTTGCGTTCGAGTAGTACTCCATCGGGAGCTCATTATCCGTAGTGCCAAGCGCTTCGTGCTTTGTGTAAAGGTCCACCAGTTTTGGGTTTACCTTAAAGCCCGCCTGTTCCATTGCCATCTGCAATGTACTTTCCTCCAGACCGTTCGCTCCGGTAGAACCGGCGGCTGAACCGACCGTGGAGGCTACCAGATTCACAGAATGCATACCGAATAAGGAAACATAGCCGCCCTTTTTCAGTGGCAGTGCATTGTTCTCATTTTTCAGCAGGGTAAAGCCTTCCGCCGCCGCTTCGATTGCCAGCTCGCGCGCCGCAAGCTGCTCATCTTCCAGCGTCGCGTAATCCGTATAATACCTGCCGCCTGTGCCGGCAAAACCGTAGGTATTCCCCTCCGGCACTACTGTCTCCGCCATAACCGCAACCGGATTGGTCATCATAACGGCTGCTGCCAGAACAGAAATCTGTTTTCTCATTTTTTTCATTCTCCCAAAACTCCTTCCTTGTTTTTTATTTCTGCTTAAAAATCAGCTTCATAATCGGATAAAATACCCAGAAGGAAATCGCACAGTTGATGATCATTGTGACGATATCCGCCAGCGTCGTGCCGGTGCCGCTTCCCATCCGTTCTATCAGGAACCGGTACAGCGGCGCTTTATAGACGCCCTGCAGAGCCGCCGCGCCGATGGTAATGATGACATATGCCAGCACGTACCACGCCGCTGCCTTCCAGACATTTCCCGTCGCTTTAAAGGTTACTTTTCTTTGTGTGATAAAATTAATTACCTGGGCAATCGCCATTGTCAGCTCCACCGCCGCAAAGTAGGCGAGACCGCCGCCTCCGCCCTCCGCGATGGAACCGGCTGCATAATCAAAGATGTAATAAGGCGTTCCGTTCACATTCTGCCCTACCTGCAGCACCTGGAAATTCACATCCACCATAGAGGTCATTCCGAATATCCATTTAAAGCACGGCATCAAGATAAGCTGCAGCACCGTAACGCCATTGCAGACAATGAAAAACATCAGAAACTGCGCGATGCCCGGATGCCGGCTGTCAAACGACCGCCAGGCTGTTTTTACGCTCTCCATAGTTCACCCCCTCTTTGCCAATTCATGTTTTACGGGTTCCAACGTCATGTTTTTTCACGCAAGCGTGAAATACATGACTTTTGAACCCTGGGCATCATATTAATTCCAATTCCAGGAAATCCAGCGCACCTTCGCCGCGGAAGCGGAAATACAATGCACTTACGCCGTCCTCCGCCTCTGCGGTATCGGAGAAGCGGTGCCAGTCGTTTGTGCGCACCCGCACAGGAATGCTGCAGAGCAGCTTTTCAAACCCGGCGTCCGCCGACACCTCCATACAGCCCTCCGCGTTTCCCCGCACATGGACGGCTACCTGTTCCAGCCGCCACAGGGAGAAGTATTTGAATCCCGCCACGGCGCCGTCCCGCATGTTTGCGATATACTGACGTGCCGCTTCGTCGCCGTCCTTTTCATCCTGCGTAAAATACGGATGAGCCTTCAGCCTTTTTGCCGGACTGCTCCCGTCGTATCTTCCGCAGCCTTCTGCCGACCAGAGATTGCAGGCGATTCTTGCGCCGTAGATGCCCCTTCCGCGCAGCGGCGCACCGTTTAATCCACAGCTTGTCATTTCCGCCTGTGCAAAACTGCCGTCCGGCAGCCGCTGCAGCCGCTCCGCACACGCCTGCCTTGCATAGGAGCTGCGGTTAGTCTGACGGTGATAGAAAATATAAAATTCCTCCCCGATCCGCAGCATCCCGCCGTGGGTATTTCCCAGATAGTTGCGCGCGTCGCTCTCCGACGTTCTTCCGTCCAGAAAAACATCCCCGTTGCTCACCAGCGTGCCGCCAAAGGTAAAGCCGCCGGTCGGGCGGTCGCTCACCGCATAGCAGAGCTCGTGATTGTGCCTGGAGGAGTAGACGAAATAATATTTCCCGTCGTATTTTCTCATGGAGCTTGCCTCAAAAAACTCGTGATTTTTAAAGGAACCCTCTCCCTCTTTCGGAAAAAGCAGTGTCTCCGGCACCTTAATCGTTACCATATCCTTCTCCAGCTCCAGCACATAGCCGCCCTCAAAGCGCAGGCGTCTGCCGCCCGTCACGATAGATGGGACCGGGGTATAAAATCCCGAATAAAGATAGACTCTTCCGTCATCATCCACAAAGATGCCGGGGTCAAACGGAAACGAATCTCCCTTCCTGCGTCCCCATATCGTGCCGTCCGCGTAACGGACATGTCCGTAATACGTATATGGTCCCTGCGGTTTATCGCTCACCGCCACGCCCATAATCCCCATAAAATCATAAGCGTAGTAAAGATAGTATCTGCCGTCCGCTCCCACTGCCACATCCGGGGCAAAGAGCAGGCGCAGACCAAGCCTGTTTTTCGGGTCCTGGTTTTTCCGGTAGATCACGCCCTCATACCGCCAGTCGCTCAAATCCTTTACGGGAGCCGACCAGCAGACGTAATCATTCATGCAGAACATCGGAGCGCCGAAGCGGTCATGCGAACCGTACACGTAGACCCGGTCGCCGAAAACATACGGCTCTCCGTCCGGTATGTACTCGTATTCCGGAAGATATGGATTTACTGCCTGTTTTTTCACGTTATCCCTCCCTTCTTTTTTGTCTGTGACTGTATCTTATCATATCATTTTTCATTTGAATCACACGTTGCATAATCGGTCGTTTTATTTCCCAAGCGGCAGCATCACCTTCAGAATAAACCAGTTATCCTCCACCGCCGCCATCATGGAGCCGCCGTATTTCTGCGCCAGATAACGGATGCTTTTCAGCCCGAAACCGTGCTCGTCGCGGCTTCCCTTTGTCGTCACCGGAAGCCCGTTGGCGAACCGCAGATTTTCTTCCAGATAATTCTCTATACGGATCAGCACAAACTGGTTCATTTCCGACACAGAAAGATGAATCAAGCGCTTTTCCTCCGGCTCGATAAACAGCTCGCATTCAATCGCGTTGTCCAGCGCATTGCCGAAAATCGTACACAGATCCATGACGGATACGCTCTCCAGCAGCTTTCCGTCCGCCACACAGGTCAGTGTGATGCCGTGCTGCGCGCAGTACATGCCTTTTCCGGTCAGTATCGTGTCCAGCACGCCGTTGCCTGTTTTGTACTGCGTCTCGTAATCGCGGATTTCCTGTTCAAGCTCGTCCAGATAGAGGTCCTTTTTCTCCTGGTTCTTTTCGCTGCGCAGAATGGCAATCTGATGCTTTAGGTCGTGGTATTTCCGGTTAATCATTTCCATGCTCTCGCGGGACTGCTTGTACTGCGCATACTGTGTCCGCAGCACTGTATACACGGATTCCAGCTCAAGCTGTATGTGATGCTCGCTGCACTGACGCTGATACGCCAGAAGAATGGCAAAGCCGCCCACGCCGGTCAGTGTGCGGATATGAAACGCTTCCTTCGCCAGTGATGTGCTGAAGGGCGTATCGGAAAAAATATAGCTCAGATTGCTCAGTGCAAAGGTGATGGCGGCAATCAGCACAGAGGTCAGCATCTCCTGCGTCGTAATTTCCGTCCAGTGATGTCCCCGGCGGCTCTGAAACCAGTACGCCCCGGCAAAAAAGATGCCGTACACCGTCAGCATAAAAAGCGCGGACGCCAGCTCTCCGGCAAAGAGACCGCCGCCCTCCGCCCAGAAATAGTAGAGCTGCCACTCCAGCGCCGCCGCGACCTCCGCCATCACAAAGGTGATAGACATCCAGTAAATGCCCGCTTTTTTGTTCATATCGCAGCAGCTCATAATCATCCAGTACATCACCAGAATTGCCGCCGCCATCCCCGGAAGCCAGAACACCACATTAATCACGCCGAGCGCGTGCTGCAGAAGCAGAAGGATGGCAAGCGCCGCCAGAGCGCAGAGCGTTTCTCTTCTCGTCGGGCGGAAGGTCAGATGATGCTCCCTGCGGTACAGACCGATGCATACCACGCAGGAAAGCCACTCTGCAATCGCCGTATAGGCTTTTGGGATATCCGGAACCATTCCGATTACGCCGTTCATTTCATCGCCTCCCCCATATATGCCACCAGCGCCCTTTTCAGTTCGCTCTTCTTTGCGCGGCTCACGGGAATGGATAAATCGCCGAGCAGCACATTGTCCTTATCAATCCCTGTGACATATCGCAGATTAATGAGATAACATTTGTTGCAGCGGAAAAAGCTGGCGCTGCCAAGCTCCGTCTCCAGCTTCCCAATGCTGGTCGTTGTCGATTCGTACTGCGCATCCTTCGTGTGATAAGTGAGACGGTGTCCCTGGCTCTCCACCCAGCAGAGCTGCGATACCGCGATTTTATGCACCCCCGCTTTGGTATTTACCATGAGATATTTCTCCTCGCGCTTTTTCATCCGCTCCATCGCCCGCTTAATCCGCTGGCTGAATGCAAAATACGAAATCGGCTTTAATACATAGTCCAGCGCATCCACCGCATAGCCGCGGATGGCATACTGCGCCATATTGGTGATAAAAATGATGATGACACGCGAATCCTGTTTCCGTATCTGCTCGGCAGCCGCCATGCCATCCATAAACCGCATTTCGATATCCATCAGAATCAGGTCAAATTGTCCGCGGTAGTTCTCTACGATCTCATCCCCGTCTGAATAGGCGGTCACCTCCAGCGGCTCCCGGTATTCCTCCTCATACTTTTTCAAATACTCCTGCAAACGCTTTGTGTAACCCGCGTCATCCTCCACAATCGCAACCGAAACCATGCCCATATCCTCCTTTATATAATGACCCCCATTGCTTCTTTGGATTCATTATATTGGCTGCCCGTCCCGCCCGCAAGAGCCATAGCTTTATCTGCCGTTTTCACAGCTTAATATGCGTCACAATTCAGCCGTTTACTCCGTTCACAGCAACAAAAAGACCGCTGCGGCGCTGATAATTTCTCACCTGCGCCGCAAGCGGCTCCTGTTTATGTCTTTCTGCCTATGACTTTCCACTCGTATCTTTCTGTTCATGACTTTCTGCTTCTGAGCGGAATCATAATATCTGTCAGAAAGATGTCCTGCTCTGTCTGCATCTGCACATCCCCGCCATATTTTTCCGCAAGATAGCGGATACTCTGCGTACCGTACCCGTGATACTGCCGGTCCTGCTTTGTGGTCTTCGGCATTCCGTTCTCGAAGAGAATCTCCTCCTGGTAATAATTTTCCATGTGGATGAATCCCAGACCGTTTTTCTCTGTGACCGTCATGGAAATTACCCGTTTTTCCGGATTGGAAACCTTCTGCACCGCCTCGATGCTGTTATCCAGAAGGTTTCCGAAGAGTGCATAAATATCCTGCTCTTCCATGAACGCCAGAATTTTTCCGTCCGCAATGCAGGTAAATTCAATCTGGCGGCTCTGGCAGAGCAGATTTTTATTTGCCAGTACCACATCCAGCGTACCGTTTCCTGTGTGGAAGCCGGATTCATAGACGTCGACTGCCTGGCTGATTTCCTGCAGCTCCTCCCGGCTCATCCGTTCTTTCAGCCCCTCCAGATAGTATTTCAAATCGTGGCATTTCCGGTTAATCACTTCCGTGACCGCCTTTTCCCGCTGATATTTTTCCTGCTCCATATCGAGAAGCTGCCGTATCGCCTGCTGCTCCCGCCTGGCGGCGCTCTCGCGGAAGCGGCTCACACACACGGTCAGCGCCAGCACCGATATCATCATGGACATCAGATGCGTGCATATTTTTAACGTCTCATTTCCTGTTGCAGAATAAACGCCCATCATCGTGATGCTGATAACAATATCCGCAAGAATTACAAAGAACGCCAGCACTATCAGCACGCGGTCCTCCCCCTGCATGTCCTCCTCCCGGAAGGTCCGTCCTTTCAGTGCCAGAAAATAACCGGCGAAAAATACCAGGGCAATCGCCGCGTACAAAACGATTTTTTCATATGGTCCGTCCGGAATCCGCAGGAAAGTACACAGCAGCTCATGCCCGCGCTGCGCAATATGTTCGAGGCAGTACGCCACCGTCACGCAGTACAGCGCCGTGATCAGACGACACTGGAACACGAGCAGCGTCCATACGGCGGTGACTGCATAGGCAATCAGATATTTGACCCAGCCTTTCCGGTCTGTCAGGTAAAACGCCATGCTCCAGGCAAATATCATAAGCGCATACAGCAACAGCCATACCCAGAACCGCGACCGCTTTTTCAGATTCTGTCCCGCCATCGTAACGCCGGCGCACATGCTGAGAAAGAAATTTAAGTCATTCTGCAAAAAGAAAACTGCCCACCCTGCAATCATACGCTCACCTCAGTGTTCTTCCCATGTAATATTTATGACAGGCTTCCAGAAATTCCTGCCTGCGCAGTCTGCTGACCGGAAGCTCTTTTCCGTCCACCGTCACGTACTGCCCGGTTATCCGTTCGATGTGCCGGAAATTGACAATGTAGGAGCTGCCCAGACGGAAGAATTCCTTTTCGGGCAGGAGCTTTTCTATCTGTCTGAGCACACCGTAGGTTTCATAATCGCCGTTTTCTGTGTGGTATATAATATGATGCTTATAAATTTCAATGTATTTGATGGAAGATACCGAAAGCCGGATGGAATATTCTTTCAGCTCCAGCATCACCTCATCCTCCCGCACATGTCCGCACTCCCGGATTGCCCGCTTCATCTTGAGCGCAAATGTGGGATAGCGCAGCGGCTTTACTATGTAATCGAGGGCATCCACCTCATAGCCGTTCACCGCATACTGCATCAGATGGGTAATAAAAATGAGCACTACCAGTGGGTCCTTTTCCCGCAGCTTCTTCGCCGCTTCCATCCCGTTTCCATCCGGCAGCTCGATATCCAGAAATACAATATCAAACTGGAAATGATAGCTTTCCAGAAACGGCTCTATCCCCGTAAAGTGCATGTATTGGAGTGTTTCTTTGCTTTCCTCTGAAAAACGTTCCAGAAACTCTGTCAGCCTTTTTGCACTCGCCTCTGAATCCTCCACAATCGCTATATTTAACATATCCTCACACATCCATTATAACTTCTCATAATCTCATTCGGCCACCAGCCATATCCATACAGCAGCCGGATGCCGCCAATCATTTCCGGATGCCTGTTCTTTGGCAGCCGGCTCTATTATATCATACTATCCCTGCATTTCGCCTATAATCTTTTCATTTACATCTTGAAATTTCCACGTCACTTCCATTCTGTCCTCACCAATCATCTTCGCCGTCTCAATAAAGAATGCGATCCCACCTGTTTCTGGAATTTATTAACTGCTTGCGCTTTCATATCTATGTACCCCGTAATTCCAAAAAGACAATGCAAGCAGTGTAAAAATGCACACGATTATCAACCCCAAAATCAATCCTTTTGCCGACAACGCCCCTATTAATGCCTGCGTTGGCAGCGTTGCAATTACCCCATATGGCAGTACACAGTAAAAAATAATCTTATAGATTCCAGAAAAAGCAATCCCAGGTATTTTCAAACACAGATCAGTAGCTGTATTCTCTATTTTCACCAGATTGTTTACGGAGAAAACAAAAAAAGCAAAACACCGTATCAGAAGCTCCAGATCATAGTACAGTATTGTCATCAGAAGAACCAGAAACAAATATCCAATGATATTGGAATACGAAAGACTCATGCTGTTTTCTTTCACCCCATATATAATGATACATGCACTGAACAGCAAAAGTGGCATGGCACCTGGATTTACTTTTTCAAAAGTAATCCGCAGCAGTGGATTTACCGGTTTTGTCAGATATAAGTCCAACTCTCCTGTTTGTATTTTCTCTGGTATGGAAATTACCCCAAAAAAGCAAATTGTCATGTTCAGAGCATCAATCAGGGAAAATGTCCCAATAAAAATAAGTATTTCTCCATGTCCCCATCCACGAATATTATCTACATGCCCGTAGATTGCCTCAAAAGCAAAAAGCTGAACCAGAAAATAACTGGTATTGATAAAAAACGGTCCAAAGAATCCCAAACGAAATGTCATAATATGGGATAATCTTAATTTGATTAATGCTGATAAAAATTTAAAATTATTTTTCATATTCCTGCTCCATCATACTTAATTCGATAATGTTTATAAGTTGCCTGATTGAAAACAATAAAGGCAATGCACCATATGCTTAAAACAAATATGCCTGTGACTGCTTCATCCTCACATTTCCCTATAAACAGCATACTCGGAAGATATGTGACATAATAAAAAGGCAAAAACCTCATACCTGCTGTCATCCATTCCGGCAAAAGAGCAAGCGGAATGACCGCCCCGGTCACAAATGCTGAAAAATTATCTTTTATCATAAGAAAGGTGCTGATTTCCTCAAATTTCAAAGTTAAAATTCCAAGGAAATAATTAAGCTCCGCCATAAACAACAATCCTAAAACAACCATGATGATTCCGCATAACAGTATCTTTAAATTGGCTGTATGCACAAATGGAATCCCTGACAAACAGAACCACAGAAAAGTTACGAAAAAACCAATGCCTGCCGAAAATGCAATCTTCCCGGCTTCCATCGCTACAAAATACCCCTGTGTCTGTACCGGTATCACCATATATTTTGAAAAAGTGCCATTTCTCAGCATTCCGGTCATTTGCTGGCTGATTTCAGCAGATTTATCCAACTGGAATACATAAGAACTTATGATATAGTATGAGATCATAGTCTGAAAGCTTAAGCCCGCTATCTGATTCTTTCCTTCAAACAGAATACTCCATAAAATCCATGCAAACAGGATTTTTGCCACTGCCAGAATCATATCAACAAAGGTATCCGGCCTCCAGATCAACTGTGCTTTCATATATACCCTGACAATTTCTAAATATTTCTTCATGTCCTACACCCCCTTATAGATACGCTCTACTACAGAACCTATTTCTTCTTCCTCAATTCCAATATCCTGGATTGGATAATGTCCTATATAAGATTCCAGAACTTTTTCTGCATTCTGTTTTGGTATTTCAAGTACCAGTTTGTCATTCGTTTTTTCTAATACCCTGCAATCATCCGGCACATCAGGTTCCACACTGTGTTCAAAGTATATCGTCATTCTCTTACATTTTTGATATTTCCCGAATAACAGATCCGTATCGCCGTCATATATTTTTCTGCCGTGATTCATTACTATGGAGCGTTTACACAATACTTTAATATCCTCCATATAATGCGAGGTAAGCAGAATGGTTGTTCCTCTTGATTCATTCACATCTTTTAAGAAATTCCGGATCTGCTTACTTGCTATGGCATCCAGTCCAATGGTCGGCTCGTCCAGAAACAGTATTTTGGGATTATGGAGCAGCGCAACAATCAGTTCCATTTTCATGCGTTCGCCCAGAGATAAGGTCCTTACCTGCACATTCATAAGCTCCTGTACCTGGAACAAATCCACAAAAAAATTCTTATTTCTCCTATACTCATCTTCCGGAATACAGTATATCTCTTTAAATAGCTTAAGCGTATCCTCCGCTGTCAGTTCAAAAAACAACTGGCTCTTTTGCCCCATAACTACAGCATATTGCTGCTTAAATGCCTTCTCCAATTTATTCGGATAAAATCCCAAAACCTGTATCTTACCGCTTGTTGGCGCAATGATTCCGGTCAGCATCTTCACCAAGGTTGTTTTACCAGCTCCGTTCGGTCCAATCAATCCTACAAATTCACCTTCATTCACATCCATATGAATAGCATCTACTGCTATTTTTTCTTCATACTCCCTGTGAAACAGACCTTTAATACTTCCGACCAGACCTTCCTGCTTTTTGTATCGCTTATACTTTTTTGTTAAATTTTCTGTCTCAATAATTTTCATCTTCAAAATCTCCCGTTTAAATAATGTTTCCAGAACAGTAAAAAATGCATAAAAAACGTGGTTTCTGCCTATCATACATAGACTGAAACCACTGCTCCCTATATCCCGAATGATGCAACATAACAGGACCTTCCCATAAAAGGAAATCCGCAATGTCCTAAAACACGCCACATTTCACGGTCAGTCCCAAATAAAAAAAGCATGACTACCACAGTCATACTTTCCCTACGTTCTTATCCATCATAATAAGACAATTATTTTCGGTGTACACAGTATTCTGTAAGGCAGAAACAACCAGCATTCAACAATGCTGAAAAGGGTAACACAAATAAAACACGCTATTCCGTGCTTACCCTCGTATAAAATTTAGTTGTTTTTTGTCTTTACAGAAACAATTAACATCCACTTACCTGCTCTTTCTTGAGATATAATTCTATATTAGCTTATTGCCTTCCCAATGTCAATAAGCTTTTTTTCCAACAGCAAATTATGCTTTTTTCCAACAGCAAATTATGCACATCCTCTAATTTTATCTGGTGATACACTTTCCCATCTATCATCAAATTGGGAGCGGTACGGCACTGTTTTAAGCAATTCTGTGTTTTCAACAAACATTTCCCATTTTTTGAAAGCATGGGTTGCCTTGAAGAGTATTCTTCATCAATCTGCAATTCTCTCTTTACTTCCTGAAGAATTTTCATCCCCTGCTTTCTACCGCAGCGCTCCCCTGTGCAAACTGTTACGGTATGTTGATAATCTGCCTCCTTCAGACTTGGAAACCGCCGAATTAAGCAGGTCAATATTCCTTCCTTTACTCCCAGCGCTTCTGCTGCGTGCTGCTTCATTTCCGGTGAAATAAAGCCATAAAATTCCTGAATTTCTCGAAGCATATTTACTACTTCTTCTAATATTAGTATTCTTTGAGAAGATAAATTGCAGGCACTTCAGCTCAGACTGATTGCTCCCGATGAGATGAATCTGTGCAATAAAGTGCCAGCAAACCGCTCAAACACCCGAAAAATCCGGGGTTCCGATAAGGTCGTACGGAGTCACCTGGTAAACATAGTAATTAAGCCAGTTTGTATACATATTATTGGCGTGGGAACGCCACATCAGAAGCGGCGGATTCGCTGGATCGTCGTCACGATAATAGTTTTTCGGGATTTCGATTGGAAGCCCTTTTCCGAGATCCCGCTTATACTCGCCGTCCAGCGTGACGCGGTCATATTCCGGATGTCCCATCACAAAAATCTGCCGCCCGTCGTGCGTCATGGTGAGAAATACGCCTGCTTCCTCAGATTCCGCAAGCACCATCAGTTCCTTACAGTTGTGAATGTCCTCCGCTGATACCTCCGTATGGCGGGAATGCGGCGCCAGAAAGACGTCGTCAAAACCGCGCACCAGCGGGATTTTGCGGTTGGATACCTTATGCCAGAACAGACCGAACATTTTCTTTTCCAGCATACGTTTTTTCAGCCCGAAATGGTGGTACAGTCCCGCCTGCGCTCCCCAGCAGAGATGGATGGTGCTTGTCACATGCGTTTTTGTCCAGTCCATAATCTCTACCAGCTCTTCCCAGTAGTCTACCTCTTCAAATTCCATTTGTTCTACCGGCGCGCCT
The DNA here is from genome assembly GCF_025148285.1 of Marvinbryantia formatexigens DSM 14469. Lineage (NCBI taxonomy): Bacteria > Bacillati > Bacillota > Clostridia > Lachnospirales > Lachnospiraceae > Marvinbryantia > Marvinbryantia formatexigens. The sequence goes on from NZ_CP102268.1 coordinate 4,351,104, forward strand.
GTGATAATCATGCCGTCAAACATTTTTTCCTTTACCTCATCAAAGGTCACATAAAACTGGTTCAGATGACTTGTCGAGGTATTTTTTGACTGGTGTCCCGATACCATCATAAAGGTGATGCTGATCTGCAGAGGCGTGTTGGAAAGCGAGCGCAGAAGCTGCAGCTCCGTCTCTTCCTTCAGCGGCATCAGATTTAAGATGGCAATCTCAATCGGACGGATATCCTGGTGGATAGCCCGGTTCTCGTCCATCACAAAAATGTTTTCTCTCTCTAATATTTCCTTTGCGGGCAGTTCGCCCTGTACTTTTACTGGCATAAAAAATTCCTCCTGTTGTCCATGCTTTTTCTGTGCAGCCGTCGTATTTCCCGTTCGTCCATGCGCTCACATCAAAGGCGCAAAGAGCCTCAGCACTTTTCCTGCGATTCTGAAAATGAGCGGCTGCTTTTGATAAAAGTCATGCGTTACCGTCAGACATTTTTCCAGTGTTGTCTGGAAGTCGTTTTCCAGTTCTGCGACGGCGGTGTTCTGATAAAGCAGGACGCCGCACTCGAAGCTCAGATAAAAGCTGCGGAAATCCATGTTGATGCTTCCCACGACTGCTTTTTCATCGTCGGAGACGATTGCCTTTGTGTGGACGAACCCCGGCTCAAACTCGGATATTTTCACGCCTGCATCCAGCAGCTCATCGTAATAGGTGCGCGCCAGCAGAAAGGCGTATTTTTTATCCGGTATATGCGGCATCATAATTCTTACGTCCACGCCGCGCTTTGCCGCATACGTGAGCGCGACAATCATTTCGTGGTCCGGCACCAGATACGGCGTCATGATGTGCACATATTTTTTTGCCGAATACAGAATGTCCATATAAACGGTTTCGCTCGTCAGCTCGCCGTCCAGCGGATTGTCGTCAAACGGAAGCACATAGCCGCTTTCCGGATACTTTCTTTCTGCCGGCGGCACATCGATGTAGCTCCGGTAGTCCACTTCCTCCTGATTTTTCGGATTTGCTACCTTCCAGGTCCGCAAAAACATCAGTGTAAAGCTCTTTACCGCTTCTCCCTCAATGATGACGGCAGCGTCCTTCCAGTAACCGAACCGCTCCTTGCGGTTGATGTACTCGTCCGCCAGATTAATGCCGCCGGTCATCGCCATTCTTCCGTCCACCACCACGATTTTGCGGTGGTCACGGTTGTTCTGCGTCGTGGAGAGCGCCGGGATAATCGGTGCAAAGACGCGGCATTTTATTCCATATTTCTCCAGTTCCTGCGGATAATCGCGCGGCAGACGGAACAGCTCGTTCATTCCGTCGTAGAGCAGGCGGACCTCAACGCCCTCCTGCGCTTTTGCTTTGAGGATTTCCAGCACAGATTCCCACATATAGCCCGGACCGATAATAAAAAATTCGATAAAGATAAATTTCTTCGCGCCGCGCAGCTCCTGCAGCAGCGGTTCAAAAGCTTCCTCCCCGCTGGAGAAATATTTCGCCGAGGTATTCCGGTGAACGGCGCTTCCGCTGGCATTTCTCAGATAGGTTGCCAGATGCGTCATCTGCTGCGATTCCTCCTGCAGCATCCGTTCGGTTTCCGGATTCTGCTCCACCAGAGACGCCGTTTTCGCCTGCTCCTCCAGAATCAGCTTGTTAAGCTGCCTGCTTCCAATCTGCGCATAAAAATAAAGATAAAACAGCGCGCCGAATACCGGAACCGTCAGAATCGGAACTATCCAGGCTATCTGGAACGCCGGATTTCCGCGCCTGCCGATAATCACAATCACAAGACAGAATCCCAGGAATACCATTGCCCAGTATGTGATAAACACATAGTCCCGTATCAGCTTAAAGCAGATCAGCAGAATGCCGAGCTGTATCAGTATCATCAGAAAAATGATACCGGTTCTGCTGAAAATAACGTGCAGGATTCCCTGTTTGCCCTTCTTCAGCTTTTCTTTCGGTTTTGTCAACAGTTGCTTTTCTTTCTCCTTTTCGTTTTCCATCCTATTTCCCCTGATTTTCCGCAGCCGCCATTTCCAGAAATTCTGCTTCATCAATTACCGGAATACCAAGCTGCTGTGCTTTTGTCAACTTGCTTCCTGCATTTTCTCCTGCCAGTACATAGCTGGTTTTCTTCGATACGGACCCCGCCGCCTTTCCGCCAAGCTTCTGAATGAGGCTGACCGCCTCGCTTCTGCCCATCGTCGGCAGCGTTCCCGTCACCACGAAGGTTTTGCCTGCGAAAACAGTGCCCGCTTCCTCCTGCTCCGCCTCCATGTTGACGCCAGCGTCCCGCAGCTTTTCCAGCAGCCTGCGGTTATCCGGCTCCGCAAAGTAGCTGCGGATTGCCTCCGCGCTGATGCTTCCGATATCGGAGACGCTCTCCAGCTCTTCCTGCGACGCCCCGGCCAGCTTTTCTATGGTTCCGAAGTGGCTCATCAGCGACCGTGCTGTCGCCTTCCCGACGCCCTGGATGCCAAGCCCGGTCAGCAGGCGGTCCGGCTGGTTTGCCTTCGCGTCCTCGATCGCCTTCAGGAGTTTGTCGGTATTTTTCTCCTTGCCGATAATTCCCTGCTCAATCAGCTCTTCCCGGTGTTCCTTTAAGGAAAAGATATCAGCGACATTTTTCAGGTACCCCAGCCGTACCAGTTCTATGATATAATTTGCACCGAATCCCTTGATGTCCATCGCGTCCCGCCCGACAAAATTGATGATGTGCCGTTCGAGCTGCGCCGGACAGTTGCTGCCGGTACATCTGATATCCGCCGTGTCCTTCTCACGCACCGCCGGTGCGCCGCAGACCGGACAGACATCCGGAATGCGGAAGCGCTTTGCTCCCTGCGGGCGTTTTTCTTTCTTTACCGCCCGGATTTTCGGGATAATCTCGCCCGATTTATAAACGACAATCGTATCGCCGATGCAGATATCCAGATCATCAATGAAATCCTGGTTATGCAGCGTTGCGCGGGAGACGCTTGTCCCGCACAGACGCACCGGCTCAAAGACGGCTGTCGGCGTTATCCGCCCGGTTCTTCCAACAGAAAGCTCAATGTCCAGCAGCACGCTTTCCTTTTCCTCCGGCGGATATTTATATGCCACCGCCCAGCGCGGCACCTTGGAGGTCGCCCCGACAATGGCTCTCTGGGCAAGGCTGTTGAGCTTTACCACCGCCCCGTCGATATCGTAGCCGAGCTCGCCGCGCATACTGCCGATCTCTTCTATGGCGTTCCACACCTCGTCCGCCGTGCGGCAGACCTTATAGTGGTCTATCACGCGGATGCCGTTGCTTTTTAAATACTCATAGCCTTCCGTATGCGTGGTAAATTCCCGTCCCTGCGTTTCCTGTATATTAAAAACGAACAGCGACAGCTCCCGCTCCTTTGTGATGCGGCTGTCGAGCTGGCGCAGCGTTCCCGCCGCACAGTTTCTGGGATTGGCGAACAGCTTTTTCCCAAGCAGCTCCTGCTTTTCGTTTACCTTCTCAAATGCCGCATCGGTCATATAGACCTCGCCGCGGATTTCCAGATAGGGAATCGGATGCTTCAGACGCGTTTTCACGTCTTTAATCACCCTGGCGTTTTCCGTAACATCCTCTCCCTGGATAATGCCGTCTCCGCGCGTGATCGCGGTCGTCAGCACGCCGTCCGTATAGCGCAGCGCCATCGAAAGCCCGTCGATTTTTGTCTCGACTACAAATTCCGGATTGCCGAACTGCGCCTGCATATCCTGCACGAAAGCGTCCACTTCCTCACGCGAAAATACATCCGCCAGACTCAGCATCGGCACGCGGTGCTTTACCAGTACCCCCGCCTCGCGCTTTGCCGTCCCTCCGACATGCTGTGTGGGCGATTCCGGCGTGATCAGCTCCGGATGCTCCTTTTCCAGGCTTTTCAGCTCCAGCATCATCTGGTCGTATTCATAATCCGAAATTTCCGGATTGTCCTGGTTGTAATAACGGTCGCTGTGATATTCCAGCGTCTTTCTCAATTCTTCTATTTTTTGCTGTATCGTTTCCACGGTTGTCCTCATTTCCCATATTTTAAAAGTCCTGTCCAGGTGTCACATCCGGACCGGTTTCCCCGCCTCCGCCAGCGCACAGATTTCCCGCAGCTCCTCATCGGTCGCTTCACGGTACTGTCCGGCGGGCAGACCGCCAAGACGGATGTTCATGATGCGCACGCGCCGCAGCTCCTGTACCTGATAGCCTAGCGCCGCGCACATGCGTCTTATCTGCCGGTTCAATCCCTGCGTCAGTACGATGCGGAAGGCTCTGCGCCCGGTTTTCTCCACTCTGCACGGGCGTGTGACCGTATCCAGCTCCCGCAGATACACGCCCTTTGCCATTTTCTTTAAAAATGTATCGTCCACTGTGCGATCCACCTTCACCAGGTATTCCTTTTCATGACGGTTTGCCGCCCGCATGATCTTATCCTGCAGCTCTCCGTCGTTGGTCATAAGAATCAGTCCCTCAGAATCCTTGTCCAGTCTTCCCGCATAAAACACACGGCTCGGATAATCCACCAGCTCCTCCAGCGTGGTGTCGCCCCATGTTTTGTCTGTCGTGCACACAACCCCGCGGGGCTTATTTACGACAAGCAGTATCCGCTCCTGACTGCGCACCGCCTGTTCGCCCTCCACACGGATATCCTGTGACGGCAGTACCTTCTGTCCGGCGACTGCCGCTGCGCCGTCCACCAGTACCTTTCCCTCCGCAATCAGACGGTCCGCCTCGCGGCGGGAACAGATGCCCGCCTGCGCAAGGTATTTATTGATGCGCACCGGCTCCGCCGTGTCTGTAATCTTTCGAAAATCTTCTTTTGTGCGGTCTGAAGCCATGTGCATTCTCCTCTCTGCAATCTCCATTTATATATTTCCCGTTCGTCCATGCGCGATATTCCTGCGCAACGAGCGCCTATTCGGAAACCTTTGGTTTCCTCATTGTTCGTTGCACTCACATATGTCCTCCGTGAAACCCGACTGACTGCGAGCAGTCGTCGTATTTCCCGTTCGTCCATGCGCTCGTTGCTTATTCTACATATTATACCAAATTTCTATTTTTTTGCAACGGTTGCACGAATGTTCGCCATGTAGTATACTTAATATAATTAATCAGGAGGTTTTACGTTATGAAGGAATCTATTTACACTATCCCGCTGATGGATGCGTTTAAGGCGGACGACGAGTGTCCGTTCTGCTTTATTGAACGCAACCTGGAACAGCACGCTATTAATTTTGCTCTTGGAAGCCAGGCTTCCTATATGGAGGACGATGTCCGCGCCCAGACCGATAAGGTGGGCTTCTGCCGCCATCATTATAAAATGATGTTTGACTATGGCAACCGGCTGGGCAGCGCCCTGATTTTAAGCACGCATTTTAAAAAGCTGAATGAGGAGCTTTCCGAGCAGGTTAAGAAGTTTTCTCCCGGAAAGTCTTCGCTTTTCGGACGGATGAAAAAGTCCTCCCCGGATACGGAGGCTCCAAAGACCTCCATCGGCGCCTGGGTGGCGGAAAAGGAGGCGCACTGCTACGTCTGCGACCACATCCATGCCAATTACGGGCGCTACATAGATACCTTTTTTGAGCTGTATGTGAACAGCGAAGAGTTCCGTGCGCTGTTTGAAAACAGCAAAGGCTTCTGCCTGCATCATTTTTCCCATCTGGTGGAGACCGCCGATACCCGTCTGGATGACAAACACAAAAAGACGTTTTACCCGACGCTGTTCTCCCTCATGCAGACAAACATGAAGCGCCTGGAGGAGGAAGTCACCTGGTTTACCGAAAAGTATGATTACCGCAATAAGGATAAAGACTGGGGCAACTCCCGCGACAGCGTACAGCGCTGTATGCAAAAAGACCGGGGCGGGTATCCCGCAGACCCAGTCTTTACGTCAGACAGATAAAATTCTGCTGCACATTTCTCTGATGTACTCCGGCGTCGTTCCGCAGCAGCCGCCCACAATACCGGCTCCCGCCTCCACCAGCCGCTCCATATGTTTTCCGAAGTCCTCCGGCGTCATGCTGTAGAGGGCTTCTCCTTTTTCCGTAATCTTCGGCATTCCCGCGTTCGGCTTTGCGATTACCGGAACACGTGCGATTTTTTTCATTTCTGCGATGACCGCCTCCAGCTGGTCCGGTCCCACAGAGCAGTTGATGCCGACCGCCGACGCTCCTACCTCCTGCAGCGTCTCCAGCGCCTCCAGCGCGCTTCCGCCAAAATAAAGGCTGCCGTCCGCCTCCACTGTCATACTGCACAGAATCGGCAGATCGCATATCTCTTTCGCCGCCTCCACGGCGGCTACCGTCTCGTCGATGCTGATCATCGTTTCCGCCAGCAGCAGGTCCGCGCCCGCGTTTACCAGATGCGTGATCTGCTCCGCATAGCGCTCAAACGCCTCCTCGTAGGTCGCATCCGGCGAGGAGCCGATTGCCACCCCGCCGGTGGACATGTCGCCCGCCACGTAGGCGCGCCCCTCGGTCGCCCGCAAAGATATATCCACCAGCCGCTTATTCATATCCGCCAGCTTGTCTCTCAGCCCGTGCGCCGCCAGATTTCTGCAGTTTGCCCCGAAAGTCGGCGCACACACAATCTGACTGCCCGCCTCCACATACGCGCGCTGCAGCTCAATCAGCGTCTGTTCGTTTTCCAGTATCCACTGCTCCGTGCAGATTCCGCGCGGCATTCCCGCTTTCATAAGGTTGGAACCGGTCGCTCCGTCTAAAATAATAATGTCCTCTGCCAGTTTTCTAAATTCTTTTTTCGTCATGCGCTTTTTACATCCTCAAAAAATACTTTATACCATACAAGAAAAGTGTAGACGGTCCAGATTTTGCGGCTGTTGTCGCGGACGCCGTTTTTGTGGTCGTCCAGCAGGCGCAGAATCTTATCTGTGTAAAAGAATCTGTTCGCCGCCGCTCCGGTAAACGCCTCCCTCACCTTTCCGTATCCGGTGTCCTCCTTCAGCCATACGCGGATAGGCACCGGAAAACCGAGTTTCTTTTTATTCGTGGTAAATTCCGGCAGATATTTCTCTGCCACACGACGGAATGCAAATTTCGTCGTCTTATCCTTCAGCTTCATATTCGTGCGGATGCTTCTGGCAGCCTTAAACACTTCCTTATCCAGAAACGGCACGCGCAGCTCCAGAGAATGCGCCATACTCATCTTGTCCGCCTTCAGCAGAATGTCGCCCGGCAGCCAGTTGGTAAGGTCAATGTACTGCATTTTCGTCGTATCGTCGTACTGCTGCATCTTTTTATACTGCGGCGCCAGGAGCTCCTGCGGCGTCACCGCATTTGTCTTTTCCTTCAGAAGCTCTTTCCGCTCCTGCGCAGAAAAGATGTTTGCGTTTCCGATAAAGCGCTCCTGCACCGTCTTGCTCGCACGGATGATGTAGCTTCTGCCCTTCGTTCCTTCCGGGAGCTTTTCCGCAAGCTTTGCCATCGCCCGTCTCCAGCTTGCCGGAAGCCAGTTTATCCACCGCAGGGAAAGCGGCTCGCGGTAAATCGTATAGCCGCCGAAAAATTCGTCCGCGCCCTCGCCGGAGGTGACGACTTTCACCTGTTTTGCCGCCTCGCGCGCCACAAAATAAAGCGCGATTGCCGCCGGGTCCGCCAGGGGCTCGTCCATATGCCACATGATTTTCGGCATCTCGCCCCAGTATTCCTCCTCCGTGATGGTATGGCTGTAGTTTTCCAGCCCCAGATATTTTGCGCATTCCTCTGCGTAATGCGTCTCGTTGTACTGGTTTTCCTTATCAAAAAATCCGACGGTAAACGTCTTTTTTCCGGAATATTTTGCCGCGATGTAGCTGGAATCCACACCGCTTGAAAGGAACGCCCCGACCTCCACGTCGGCAAGCATATGCTTCTGCACGGAATCATCCAGCACCTCGTCCAGCTTCTTCACCAGCGTCTCCTGGCTGTCCTTTGATACCGGCTCCAGCGTCGGGTCAAAATACTGCGTTATATTCAGCTCGCCGTTTGACCAGGTGAGGTAATGTCCCGGCAGCAGCCGGTATATGCCCTTGAAAAAAGTCTCCGGCAGGCTGGAATACTGGAAGGACAGATACTGCTCCAGCGCTTCCATGTTTACTTCCTTTTTATATCCCGGAAATTCCAGAATGCTCTTGATTTCCGAGCCGAATACCAGATTGTTATTTATAACGGCGTAGTACACCGGCTTGATACCGAAGAAGTCCCGCGCCAGGAACAGACGCTTTTTGCGGTTGTCCCAGATGGCAAAGCCAAACATGCCGCGCAGCTCATGCACCAGCTTTTCCCCGTATTCCTCGTAGCCGTGTATCAGCGTCTCGGAATCGGAGCGGTTGGCGAACACATGTCCCTTCGCCTGGAAACGCTCGCGCAGCTCCGGGCTGTTGTAGATCTCGCCGTTAAAAATCAGCGCTATCTGCCCGTCCTCATTAAACATCGGCTGCGAGCCGCTCTCCAGGTCAATAATGCTCAGGCGCCGGAATCCGAACGCCACATCCTCCGTTGTATATTTTCCTTCTGAATCCGGTCCGCGATGCTTTATCACGTCCATCATCCGCTCTAATATCTCTTCTTTGTTATCCTGTTTTCCTGCAAAACCTGCAATTCCGCACATCTTTTTTTCCTCTTTTTCATGTGAGTCTATCCTTATGTTTCCTTATCTAAACATATACTATAACAAAAATATGAAAAATTGGCAATTCCTTTCGAGAAATTTTAGATATCAGAGTTTTTGGGGGTTACGATTCTGATAAAGCATAAATCCGTATTCCAGGTCAAAATATGTCTGCTCGTCGCTGTCCCCGGCAATCTGCCATCCCTCAAGCTCATCCAGATTGGGGAACCAGGTATCCGCTTCGTATGCGTGATTTATCCGCGTAACATGTGCAAGACTGCAGTACGGGAGAAGCTGCCGGTAGACGCTGTCGCCCCCGATCACATAAATATCCTCACTGTTATATTTTTTCAGCTCGCTCTTCAGCTCCTCCAGACTGTGCACGATAATCGCGTCCTGCACCCTGTAATTTTTATTTCCAGTCAGCACGATATTGGTGCGGTTTTTCAGCGGAAGCCCGTTCGGAAAGCTCTCCAGCGTCTTTCTGCCCATCACCACGACCTTCCCGGTCGTTGTCTGGCGGAAAAATTTCATATCCGCCGGAATGCTCACCAGAAGCTTGTTATCCTTGCCAATCGCCCAGTTTTTATCAACCGCTACAATCAGATTCATCCTTTTTTCCTCCTTAAACCGCTATCGGTATATTTTTAATCTGCTCTCCTGTCTCATAGTCTTCCACATGCAGATCCGCTGTTGTAAATGCATAAAAGTCCGTCACCTCCGGATTCAGCCACACCTTCGGCGCCGGATGCTCCTCCCGCGTCAGCAGCTCCCGGATTACCGGCACATGACGGTCGTAAATATGCGCGTCCGCGATAATGTGCACCAGCTCGCCCGGAATCATGTGATTCACCTGCGCCACCATCATCAGCAGAATGGCATACTGCGCGACATTCCAGCCGTTGGCGGCAAGCATATCCTGGCTGCGCTGATTTAAAACGGCATTTAGCACCAGCCCCTCCTCCGTCTTTGTGACATTATACGTCATACTGTAGCAGCACGGGTCCAGCGCGCCGGAATGCAGGTATTCATACTGATACATATTTGTCATGATCCGCCGGCTGTAGGGATTTTCCCTGAGCTGTCTGAGCACGTAGTCCATCTGGTCCGTCTCTTCTCCTTTATATAGGAACTTCCGCCGGATGACGTCTCCATAACAGGTTCCGATGCTGCCGCTTTCATCCGCCCACTGGTCCCAGATGTGGCTGTTTAAATCATGGATATTATTCGATTTTTTCTGATAGATCCATAAAATTTCATCCATCGCGCTTTTCAGCGCTATCCGCCGCAGCGTGAGCGCCGGAAATTCCCTGCGCAGATCGTAGCGGTTTACGACGCCGAATTTCTTAATCGTATACGCAAATTCCCCGGTATCCTCCCAGCGCGGACGCACCTTCTCTCCTCTGGTGTCCGTGCCGTTTTCCAGGATGTCCCGGCAGGTCTCCTTAAATAATCTGTCAGCATAGCTCATAATATTTCTGTCCTTTCCTGCTCGTATTTTGAAGGCAGCAGAGGGCTTTCCAGCTCCTGCCCGGTATCATAACAACAGCTTCGCAAGCGAGGTATCCTCCGCAAATCCGGCGGCATTATACAGTACCAGCACATCGGTAAATTCATTTTCCTCAATGTAGGTGCTCAGATGCTCGTTGAAATAGCGCATATCCACCATCGAAATTGCGTCAAAGTCCTGCACGGCAAACGGCACAAAGCAGTTTGCATAGGAATCCTTGATAACCAGCAGCTTTCTTCCGGTAGTATTTGCCGTGGTTATCTCTGTGAGCGGCTGGTTGCCGCCGAAGAACACAGCGTATTTATCCCGCACCTGCAGATAGCTTTCCTCGTAGAGCGTATCCCGCGTCTCATCCCCGTGGTTCTGGCGCACAGTATAGGAAACCTCCTTCAGAGGGTACCACGCCTCAATGGTATCCGCCGGCACCGAAATATTGACCTTCGCCGCCACCGTCCCGTAAAATTCCGTCGAAAGCGTTTCCCGCCGGTAGTCCTCCTGCGGCGTATACGGTATGCCTGCCGCCCGGCACCACGCTTCGTAGGCGTACCAGGCGCCCAGCGTCGTCCAGTGATGGTCTGTCCGGTAGTAAATGTATTCCTCCTTATGCGCGCCGAGCACCGGCTGCAGATTCACAAAGCTGCCATCCGGAAGCGCTTCTTCTATTTTCCGAAGGTAAGTATCCTCCTGCGTACTGTCCGCAAACGGCGGCAGCTTGTCCTTCAGGGTATCAACCGCATTCGGCACAATCATCGCCTTCACATGCTCCCCGCCCAGCCGCTCTGCCTGGCTTTCCAGAAACGATGCCAGATAAGTAATATTTCTCTGCGCCGTCTCCGTATCGAAGGTGTTGCTGTGCTTCTCGATCAGATAATCGTCCTTCGCGAAATAAATATCGTTTACCTCCTGCTTGCCGATTGCCCGCTCTGCCAGCGTCTTTGCGCCGATCCACTGGTTGCGGAATACAAACTGGTCGGTCAGATACGTCTCATAGTCCCTGGAAAATTCCCCGCTGAGCACAGCCTCCGGCGTAATCCGCGGCATCTGCGCCAGCTCGCGGTTCTCCTCCTCAGAAAACGCCGTATCGGGCTTTAACAGACTTCCGATGGTAAAGCCGAACACCAGCAGCAGGAAAAAAGAAATCAGAATCCAGTTTTGTCGTTTCGTCATAAAAGTCTCTCCCCAAAAAGCATTCGTAATCCACTTCTTTTGCCATGAAGGTTCCGGAAGGCGGCCGCAGATCAGCCATGCCTGCCATGTGCCGCCTGCTCAGAACCGGAAGTATAAAAACGGATTGTAGCTCGCATCCACCAGGTACGCCACGGAAAGCAGGAATACCCCCGCATAAAATACGCAGTGCAGCGCCGTCGCCGCCCAGGACTGCTCTCCCGCTTTTTTCAGAATGTACGCCGCCGCTTTCTTCGGCAGCTCCGTAGAGCCAAGTATCAGCACCAGCAGCATCACCGCATAATTATACAGCAGGTATATGGTGTTGCTGTCGGCAAAGCCCGCGCCGCCGCCAAACATCGCCCTTACGTAGCCCGTTCCCGCCCCCAGATTATCGAAGGCAAAAATCATCCAGCCAATCACCACGAAAAACAGCGTATAAACATTCTGCAGCGCTCCCGGCAGTTTTTTCAGCGCCTTTCCGAAAACAAATTTTTCCAGAATCAGCAGGATTCCGTAATACACGCCCCAGAGCACAAAATTCCAGCTTGCGCCGTGCCAGATGCCGGTGAGCATCCAGACGACCGCAATATTGCGTATCTGCTTTGCCGCCCCTCTGCGGTTTCCGCCAAGCGGAATATATACATATTCGCGGAACCAGGAGCTGAGGGAAATGTGCCACCGCCGCCAGAATTCCGTAATGCTTCTCGAAATATACGGATAATAGAAATTTTCCAGAAAATGGAAACCGAACATCTTTCCAAGCCCGATTGCCATATCCGAATAACCGGAGAAGTCAAAGTAAATCTGGAAGGTGTATGCAATGGCTCCCAGCCATGCGGTCGCCGCCGGAAGCGTGGAGGCTTCCATCGCGGATATGGTATCCCAGAGCACGCCGATATTATTGGCAAGCAGCACCTTTTTCCCGACGCCCGCCAGAAACCGCGTGATTCCGGCAACAAAATCGTCCGTCGTCTCCCGCCGCTCCTTTAACTGTCTGGCAATCGTCTTATACTGCACGATCGGCCCGGCAATGAGCTGCGGGAACATGGAAACGTAGGTGCCGTAATTCAGCCAGCTCGTCTGCGCCTGCGTCACGCCGCGGTACACATCGATGGTGTACGACATCGTCTGGAAGGTGAAAAAGGAAATACCGATGGGCAGCGGTATGCCCGCCAGCGGAATCTCTGTGCCAAGCACGGCGTTTACGGTTCCAATCAGAAAATCCGTATACTTAAAAAAGCCCAGCACCGTCAGATTATAAACCACCGATGCCAGCATCCAGCGCTTTGCCGCGGACGGATTGCCCGCCTGCCTGCAGCCGTCGATTTTTTTGCCGATGCAATAATCCACCGTGATGGAGCACAGCATTAAAAATACATACCGCGGCTCGCCCCACGCGTAGAAAAACAAGCTGAAAAGAAACAGGATAATGTTCCGGAATCTGACCGGCGCCACATAGTAGAGAATCAGAACCAGCGGCAGAAACCGGAACATAAATAAGATACTGCTGAATACCATTCTTCTGCTCCTATCTGTACATTCATTTTTGTAAATCCATTTTAAATTTTCTTCGAAAAACCTATTTACAATTACCGCATTTATTATATAATAGAGTATGGTAAAAAACAACTTTTTTTATCGCAGGGAATATTAACGGGGATATAACACAGAATGAGGGGAATCAATGGAACAAAAGAAAAAAAGACCCACACGGCAGCAGCGCCGCAGTGGTCTTATTATAAATGTCTTAACGCTAATCGTTCTCGTCCTGGTCGTCTTTGAGGGGAAAAGTCTGATTAGCTTATTTTCGCATGAAAATATCCAGGAAAGAATCCGGCGGGAGGAACAGGAAGTCTTTTCCAGCGCAAATCTTCTGGAAACCGAAGCGCCGGAGACGGACGGAGACGCAAAAACGTCTGAGGCCGGTTCGCAGGCTTCATCCGAAACTGACGTGGAAGCGCAGTCCGAAAGCGAAACGGAGGTCTCCGCCGCCAGTCTCGGTCGTGAGAACGGTATTCCGGACGGCGGCGACGCATATATGGATATTGTGGTGCCGGAGCAGGCAGTCGCAGTGGAGGATTCTTATTTTGAAGATGCCGTATTTATCGGAGACTCCCGCATGGAGGGTTTCCGCAACTTTTCCGGCATCACCAAAGGCAGCTTTGTGACGGCGGTCGGTATGGAGCTGGAGAATTTTTACACGGACGCACAGATTGCGACATCACAGGGAAATATGCTCGTCATGGACGCGCTGAAAAATATTAATTTTTCAAAAATCTACATGATGCTGGGTACCAATGAGCTGGGCGCATATAATATGGACGACGTAAAGGAATCCTACCGCAAAGTGCTGTCGGATATCAAAACACGTTCTTCCTCCTCCGACCCGGTCGTTTATGTATATTCTGTCATCTATGTGGACGAATCTCTGGTGACCACCGGGGATTACGTAAACAATGCGAATGTGGACGCCATCAATCTGAAGATTATGGAGCTGTGCCAGGAGGAGGGCTATCATTACATAAACTTAAATGAGATACTCTCGGACGGCACGCACTCTCTCATTTCCGGCGCTTCCCCGGACGGTATTCATCTGGACCAGGAATACTGCGGCAAGTGGCTGGATTATACAAAAACACATTATATCCCGACGGTATAATTTCCAGAGTTAAATACCCTGATGCAGGCATCGGGGTATTAAGCCCCTCGCGGGAATAAAATATGCAAAGGAAAAGGAGTATTAAATTATGAAAAAAAGAATCATGCTTTGTCTGACCGCGCTGGTACTGGTCTTCGCACTGACCGCCTGCGGACAGAAATCTTCTGAGGTGACGGTGGATATCAACCAGCTTGCCACCAGTCTGCAGGAATCCATCACCAGCGAGATGGCGGAGGTTTCCTCTGATATTTTCGCTTCCACCTATTTCATGGATATGGACAAGATCGACGAGAGCATCGCCTACTTAAATTCCGGGGCGTATGCCGGTGAAATCGCCATTGTAAAATGCAAGAGCAGCGATTACGTGTCCGAGGCAGAACAGCTTTTTCAGACACGCGCAGAAAACCAGGCGGCGCTGTTTTCCGATTATAATGCGGAGGAAGCGGCAAAGCTGGATTCGGCAATCGTTAAATCCGCCGGAAATTACGTAGTCTTCTGTGTGCCGGATGATACGGCAAAGGCTGAGGAAGTATTAAAAGAAGCAGGGTTTTAAGACCCTGCTTCTTTTATATAAAGAAATTTGCAACGGAATCCGGGGACCTGTGCCTGTCTGCAGACGATAGGCACAGGTCCCCGGATTCCTTTAAATTTCCTTATATATAAATTAACCGCAGACCATCAATCTGGCATTAGCTGCACAGCTTACAGATCACATCCGCAAAAATCTTTGCGCTCATCACCAGCACATCCACCAGCATAAATTCATCGTCGCCGTGCATGTGGTTGTCGACGTCGTCGCTCATGCATCCGAACGCGACGCCGCGCTCCAGGTCGTGCACGTAGGTGCCGCCGCCGATGGCGCGCGCCTCCCCTTTTTTGCCACTGTATTTTTCATAGCTTGCCAGCAGCGTCTGCACGAACGCGCTCTCCGCCGGTACGTGATGCGGCGGCGTCATTGGTCCCTCTTCCAGGGACAGCCCTTTTTCCTGCATCTTTGCAGCAATCACCGCCGTCACATTGCTGTCGTTCCCGCAGATTGGCACACGGCTGTCGAAGATTCCTTTAAGGGATGTGCCGTCAAAGTCCAGCACGCCGAGGTTCACTGTGATTTTTCCGGAAATTTCATCCTCCATCTCAACGCCGAGAGCCGTGCCGCAAAGATCGCCGAACGGGAACAACTCTGAAACTGCCTTTAATGCATTGTTCTGCGCGTTATCGACAAGCGGAAGTTCCGCAAGAAGCGCCAGCAGCGCACAGATGGCATTTCTTCCGACCTCCGGGGTGGAGGCATGGCCGGCAAGTCCTTTTGCCGTGATCCGGATACCGCTCTCCTCTTCACTGACGGTAAAGCGCACGCCGCTTTCATCCCCGGCGACAGCCGTCTGCACCGTCTCCAGCGGAACACCCGTCACAAGCGCCCAGGCATTCGCCGGAACGACATTTACCTTGTCGCCGCCATGAAATGCGAGCACTCTGCCGCCCTCTTCTCCATCATGCGCAAACGATGCCGTAAAGGATTTCGCCAGACGTCCCTTTTCGATATTGATGACCGGGAAATCCGCATCCGGCGTAAAGCTCATCGGCGCCTCCTGCTCGATGCCGTAATAATGATCCAGGTCGCTGGAGCCGCACTCCTCGTCGGAGCCGAGAATCAGCCGCACATTCCTGGAAAGCGGCACACCGCACTCACGGATAGCGCGCATTGCGTACAGCGCCGCGATTGCCGGTCCCTTATCGTCCGCCGTGCCGCGCCCGTAAATTTTCCCATCGATGACGACTGGCTCAAACGGCTGTGTGACCGTCCAGTCCTCCGTCACTGGCACCACATCCAGATGCGCAAGAATGTCAAGCTGTTTTTCACGGTCGTTAAAATCGCCCGTTACCACATAGTTATCATAGTTTTTCACGGCAAAGCCGTAGCCCGCCATCATTTTCTGCGCAGCCGCGAGCACCTCCGCCGGACCGTCGCCGTAAGGCTTGCCGGGCTTTTCCTCCCCGCGGACACTGTTGATGCGCACCAGCGTTTTTAAATCCTCCAGCATTTCCTCTTTGTGGCTGTCGATAAATGCCTCAATCTGTTTCTGCATTGCTCATTTTCCTCCAAATTTCATGATGTCAGGGCAAAAAAACATTTGCCCATGTGTTTTCCGGATTGCTCCGGTAAAAATCGCGCGTATTCCGGAAAATCTGCCGTCAGAAACGGAAATCGCGCTCTCCCTGCTCAATCTCCGCCAGATTGCGTCTGGCGATTTCGCGGATTTTCTCCCGCGGTACCTTTTCAATCTCCTCCGCGATCAGCCGCTCGCCGATGCGTCTCGTATCCTCCGACGCATAATCTATCAGATACTCCTTTAAGGTCATCAGCGCATTCGGATGACAGCAGTTCTGAATCTGCCCGCTCTTGCACAGACTCATAAAACGGTCTCCCGTCCTGCCTTCGCGGTAGCATGCCGTGCAGAAGCTCGGAATGTAACCCAGCCGCATCAGCCAGTTTACCACCTCATCCAGAGAGCGGTTGTCGCTGACATCAAACTGTGCCGAGTTTTCCTCCTCCGGCTCCGGCGTATCGTAGCCGCCCACGCTGGTGCGGGAACCGCCGCTGATCTGCGAAACGCCCAGATGCAGCACGCGCTCACGGCACTGCTGGCTCTCACGTGTGGAAATGATCATGCCCGTGTACGGCACAGCGATACGGATACATGCCACCAGCTTTGCAAAGGTATCATCATCAATGCCATTGTCAAAGGAATCCGGGTCGATATCATCCGCACGACGGACACGCGGCACGCTGATCGTGTGCGGTCCAACGCCGTGTACCGCCTCCAGATGCTCGGCATGCATCAGAAGTCCGACAAACTCATAGCGGTACAGCTCCAGCCCGAACAGCACGCCGATACCAACATCGTCGATGCCGCCCTCCATCGCGCGGTCCATCGCCTCGGTGTGATATGCGTAATTATGCTTCGGTCCCGTCGGATGAAGCTTCTCATAGCTCTCCTTATGATAGGTCTCCTGGAACAGGATATATGTTCCGATGCCGGCTTCCTTCAGCTTGCGGTAATTTTCCACCGTCGTCGCCGCGATATTGACGTTTACGCGGCGGATAGCCCCGTTTTTGTGCTTAATGCTGTAAATCGTTTTAATGCTCTCCAGCACGTACTCAATCGGGTTATTTACCGGGTCCTCGCCGGTCTCCAGCGCCAGACGCTTGTGTCCCATATCCTGCAGCGCAATGACCTCCCTGCGGATTTCCTCCTGCGTCAGCTTTTTGCGCGCAATGTGTTTGTTTTTCAGATGATATGGACAGTACACGCAGCCGTTGATGCAGTAATTGGAAAGATACAGCGGCGCAAACATCACGATACGGTTGCCGTAAAAATCCTTTTTAATCTGCTCGGCAAGCGCATAGATCTGCTGATTCTTCTCCTCCAGCTCACAGTCAAGCAGCACCATCGCCTCCCGGTGGGACAGACCTTTTCGCTCCTTCGCCCTGTCGATAATCTGCTGGATCAGCGCTTCATCTGTTTTATGCTTTTCGGCATACTCCAGTGTCTCTAAAATTTCCTCGTGGCTGATAAATTCCTCCGCCACCATTGATTTTGGATTATACATCCCTTTTCCCTCTTTTCTTTACGTGGGCGTTATCCGCCGCGCCGTTTATAAGCCTCTTCATGCTGCCGCGGCACCCGTCTGGTTTCTGTATCTACCTATAAGAATAGCACAAATCCGGAGTGGCTACAATGTAAATTTTGCAGCAGCCTGGTCATAGTAAATTTTGCAAAAAGTCCGGTCATGGACGAATTACCTGCTGCTGTTCACTCCGTTCACAGCGACCAAATATCAGAAACAAATGCGTCGTGATTGACACGCAGGCGCCCCTGTGCTATAACTAACGGAAGAATGTAAACGCAAAGGAGTATACTGCCATGAAGCTGCAGCAATTATACAGTCTGACACGAAAAGCGATTGACGAATATCAGATGATCGAGGAGGGGGACCGCATCGCCGTCGGCATTTCCGGCGGAAAGGACAGTCTGACGCTGCTCTATGCCCTGCAGGGGCTGCGCCGCTTTTATCCAAAGCATTTTGAGCTGGAAGCCGTCACCGTCGACCTCGGTCATCCCGGCTTTGACACGACCGCCATCGAAGCGCTCTGCCATGAGCTGGAGGTGCCATATACTGTCGTAAAAACAGAAATTGCCGCCATTGTTTTTGAGCAGCGCAAAGAGAGCAATCCCTGCTCGCTCTGCGCAAAAATGCGCAAGGGCGCGCTCAACGATGTGGTCAAAGGTCATGGCTGCAACAAGGTCGCCTACGCCCATCATAAGGACGATATCATTGAGACGATGCTGCTCTCCCTGATTTTCGAGGGACGCTTTCACTCTTTTTCACCGCGCACCTATCTGGACCGCATGGATCTGACCGTCATCCGCCCGCTGATGTTTGTATCGGAAGCGGATGTCATCGGATTTCAAAATAAATACCACCTGCCGGTGGCAAAAAGCCGCTGTCCGGCAGATGGCTATACAAAGCGCGAATATGCAAAAAATCTGCTGCGCCAGCTCAACCTGGATTTCCCCGGTGTCAAGGAGCGCATGTTTTCTGCTATCTTAAACGGAAACATTTCCGGCTGGCCCGAAAGAGTCCTGCGCGGTTCTGGCGCATCACAGCCTCTTTGCAAAACCGGCCCCGACGCTACGCCTGTCCCAGCTTCTCCTTCGGAATCGCAAGACGGACACTTGCCGGATTCAGAATAATCCCTTTCACTTCTTTGCCGATTATCTGTTTCAGCTTCGCGCAGTCCACCGTGATTGCGCGGAATTGTTTTTTCACATTGAATTTCTGGAATTCGTTCGGGTCGGTGCAGATGGGGTGGTATGCATTTCCGTTCTGCAGCTTTAAGAGCGGCAGCTTCATATCCTGCGCCTGCACCTTCTCCCCGCTTTCCTCCGGCACCTGCACCGGCATCAGAAGCTTTCCTCTGTGCAGATTTACCAGCATTTCCTCCTCCAGGTCCCGCAGACTGCTGTTGTCGCGGTTTTCCTCCGGCATATTGCGCTCCTGCGCAAAGTAGATGGCGGTAAGCTGCAGCTCCGGATTGAACACCGGCTGCTTTTCCGGTTCAAGCTTTGAATAATCCGGTCTGCGCACAAGCGTTTCCAGCTCGATTGCCAGTCTGTTTACGCTGTTATCCAGCAGAAGCTCGTTCACTCCCATTGCAAAAAGGCTCATATAAAAGGAAAGGAACTGCTTATTTTCCAGCTTCACGACCAGAAGCTCGCGCTTGTTCTGCATCTCCTTCAGCGCGCACTTCTTCGCAAAGGATTCCTCGCTGAAGATCCATACCTGGTCGCTGCAGGTATCCGGGTCGCAGTATACGTACGGCAGGTTTGTCGCTTTGGTAAACAACGTATAAATGGTTTCTATCTTCTGCAGGCGGCGCAGCACCAGATGGTAAAAGAATTCCTCACGCTTTGTAAAAAACAGCGCCGCCTGCTGTACCTTCACATTTTTTTCTTTCATGGATGCCGCTGAATTTTTCAGAATGATAAGCTCCTGCATCGGTACGTTTTCGTAGCTTTCTTCTTTGAAATCGGCAGATACCAGTAGTTTCTTTAATTCTTCCTGTTTCGTGTTTGTCATGTTACGTTCCTCACTTAAATTAATTTTTGAATGTCCGGCAGCACTGCCAGACTTCTCTTTAGAATGCCGTTCATATAGGCAATCGCCGTGCCGTAATTGGTGACAGGCACGCCCGCGTCCAGCGCGGTCTGTATGCGGTAACGCATTTCCCGCTCATTTAGCATACACCCTCCGCAGTGAATAATCAACCGGTATGTCGACAAATCTTCCGGAAATTCTGTGCCGGAGGTGAAGGAAAACTGCAGATTTCTGCCTGTAAATTCCCTGAGCCACCGCGGAAGCTTCACCGTTCCGATATCCTCGCACTGCCGGTGATGCGTGCAGCCCTCCGCAATCAGCACGGCATCGCCCTCCTGCAGGCGGGATATCTGCGCCGCTCCGCGCACGGATGCCTCCAGGGTTCCCTTATAGCGCGCCATCAGTATGGAGAAGGAGGTGAGCGGTATATCCGGCGACGTTTCGGCAGAAACCTTTGCAAATGCCTGGCTGTCGGTAATGACCAGCGCCGTTTTTTTTCCAAGACTGTCAAGCGTTTCCTTCAGCTCCGTTTCCCGTATCACCACCGAGACTGCCCCGCTCTCCAGCAAATCGCGGATCGTCTGCTGCTGCGGCAGAATCAGCCGTCCCTTCGGCGCCGCGCTGTCGATCGGCGTGACAAGCACCACAAAATCGTTTGCCTTCACCAGATCGCCGACCAGTCTTTTTTCTTCCCCCTGCTCTTTTGAGAGGGCAGCAATCTTTTCCTTCAGCTCGTATATATTGCTCTTTTCCCGTGCGCTGATATAAATCTCATGCGCTCCCGCTTCCGGCACCCGCTCCAGAAGGTCTGCTTTATTGTAAGCGATAATATAGGGAATCTCTTTTTTTGCAAAAATTCCCGTCAGCTCCCGCTCCACCTCCGTCATGCCCGCAGTCGCGTCCACCACCAGCACCGCCACATCCGTCTTGTTCAGCACCTGCTTTGTCCTGCGCACGCGCAGCTCTCCAAGGCTTCCCTCGTCATCGTATCCCGGCGTATCGATAATCATGACCGGTCCCACCGGCAGAAGCTCCATTGTTTTATAGACCGGGTCGGTCGTCGTGCCGCGCACCTCCGATACCACTGCGATTTCCTGATTCGTTACCGCGTTCACCACGCTTGATTTTCCCGCGTTGCGGCGTCCGAAAAATCCAATATGTACCCGGTTTGCCGCCGGGGTCTGATTCATTCCCATTCTTTTCTTCCTTTCCATCATCCTGTCTCCCCGGACGCTTCAGCGACATCCGAAGAGCAAAAAAATTTAAAATTTTTCAAATTATCTATTGACAATCCCTGCAAACTGCGCTAGAATATATCCTGTTCGGAACGAACAAAACCAAATATGTGCGTTTAGCTCAGCTGGATAGAGCGTTTGACTACGGATCAAAAGGTCGGGAGTTCGAATCTTCTAACGCACGCTTTTCAAAAAAGAAATCTTGTAAAAGATTTCTTTTTTTGTTGCCATGCATACGACAAAACGTCCAGCGAACATTCATGTTATTCCTGCCCGAACGGTCGCCTCAGAAGATTATAAACGGTAGTCTGCAGGCGGATCATCCCGTTTTTCAAATCTTCCTCCATCTTCGGATTTGTCCTGCCCTTTGCAAACCTGTGCAGCAGCTTTTCCAGATATGCGCAGTCATCGCGAAGCTGCAGCTTCCCGGTCAGATCGACATCCAGACTTTTTTCCTTCATTTCCCTGCGCGTCTCATCCACCAGCGTCTGCGCATTTACAAGCTGTACCTTCAGCTCCGGCGGAAACATATTCATATTCGTAGTTTTCGAACGATTCAGCATCTGTCTCTTTTGCTCCTTTCCCTGCCGTGCCTCCAGCCTTTCTTTCTGCCGGCAAAGTCATCTGTTCTTTATATTACCTCATTTATCTCTGGTTGTAAACCGGAAAAACATCATTTGCGGGTTCATGCTGCTTTCCCGTGACGCATTTTAGCACACGCCGGCTTTTCACGGCGCCGCAGTATAGCGCTGCTCATGCTGTTTTCTCGTCTCATTTATCGCCTCTCCATGTCCTGTCAGCGCGGCAAATGGCGCAAACTGCGCCGCACGGTCCTGCCGCGGCATCCGCGGATGCGTGACCGGCTCCGGATGCGGCAGATAGAGTATATCCTCATATCGCCATTTCTGTTCCTGCGCCGTCTGTCCTACATTCTGCGTTGCTTCCCCGCATTCTTTTTCTGCCTCCCGCGCCGTCTGTCCGCGTTGCTTTCCCGTATTCTGCGCTGTTTCCCCGCATTCTTTTTTTGCCTCCCGTGCCGTATGTCCGCGTTGCTTTCCCGTATTCTGCGCTGTTTCGCCGTACTCCCTTTTTATCTCCCGCGCCGCTTCTCTGCGCTCTTCGTTCATGCCCGGTGTCCTCCAATCTGTCCATTGCGCTCTCTGGCTGTCGCTCCTTCTTTTAGGTTCATCCCTTTTAAAATGGCGTTTTTGCCATATTTGTTTCTGATATCGAGCATCGCCTGCTGTATCTTGCGCTCCTTCTCCCTGGCGGCTTCCTCCTCCCGCTGCTGTTTTTCCAGAGCGGCATAATCGGTGAACAGATCAAGCTGCTCATAATGCGCTTCCCGCTTTACCTGTCCTTCCTCCACCACATGGTTGGCTGTAAGCGTAATTCTGCGGACAAGCAGGTTTTCATCGGTAATTCTGCCGTACAGCTCCATCACCGCCGCCGTGATGCGCTTTGCGGAGGACGTCGGCTCCGGCAGATTGGCGGTGCCGTGCGCATGCTTCGGAACCCTGCGTCCATAGCGGTCCACCGTAATCTCACCCCGGTAGCTTTTTGCCCGCTCCGGGTCGGAAAGATTTTCGATATCATACCCGATTGTCAGCACCATCTGGTCAGTGACAAGCCGTTTTTCCACCAGATCCAGGGCAAGCTGGTCCGCCATCTCCTGCACGATGAGCGCCGCCTTTTCGCAACTGTAGGGACAGTGCAGCACCTGTCCGGCTCCGAGACTGTTTGTCTCCGGCTTATACGCTCTGATGTCCGCGATGGTGCACGGCTCCCATCCCCAGGCATGGTCAATCAGAAGCTCGGCGTTGATTCCGAACAGCTTATACAGAAGCGCCTCGTTGTGATAATCCCCCGGCTTTCCAATGGAGCAGCGCGCAACATCTCCCATCGTAAACATGCCGTTAGCTTCCAGCTTTCTGGCATAGCCTCTGCCCACGCGCCAGAAATCCGTGAGCGGGCGGTGGTCCCACAGAAGCCTCCGGTACGACAGTTCGTCAAGCATTGCAATCCGGGCGCCGTTTTTGTCCGGCGGCAGGTGCTTTGCCACAATATCCATCGCCACCTTGCTAAGATACAGATTCGTCCCGATTCCCGCCGTCGCCGTGATGCCGGTCGTCTCATAGACATCCGCGAGAATCTTCTCCGCAAGCTGGCGTGCAGAAAGCCCGTAGGTTCCCAGATAATCCGTGACATCAAGAAAAATCTCATCAATGGAATAGACATGCTGGTCCTCCGGCGCAATGTACTTCAGATACACATCGTAAATCCGCATACTGTACTGGATGTAATGCTCCATTCTGGGCGGAGCAACGATATAATCCAGCGCCAGCTCCGGATGCGCCTGCAGCTCCGGATCATTCCAGGAGGAACCCGTCAGGCGGTGGTCCGGCGCGTTTCTTCTGCGCGCGGCATTGATTTCTTTTACCTTCTGCACCACCTCGAACAGCCGCGGCCTGCCGGGAATCCCATATGCCTTCAGTGAGGGCGACACGGCAAGGCAGATTGTTTTTTCTGTCCGCGCTCTGTCAGCGACAACCAGGTTGGTCGTCATCGGGTCAAGATTCCGCTCCCGGCACTCCACCGAAGCATAAAAAGACTTTAAATCGATTGCAATATATGTGCGGCTCTTTTCCTGCATCCTGCTTCCAGCCTCCCTCCTGTTCTTATTATAAGAACATTCGTTCGATTTTTCAAGTGGAAATTTTTATTTTACCAAAATTCCGTTTACTTCCACCTCATCCGTCAGCGCAATCACCAGACATTTTCTGCCGTCGATTACGGTCGTCTCCACCAGATCGCTCCTTGCGGGATTGACCTGTACAATCACATCCTTTGTTTTGATTTCAAATTTTCTGGTATTTGCCACATTTTCCGCCACGAAGGAGGTCTGCTCTCCCGCCGCTTCCTCAAAGCGCTCGTCAAACTGCGACATTTTTTCTTCAGCAACGCCGCTCTGCTCAAACAGCCGTTTCACCTCCTGTCTGCCAAGTACAAGCGGCGCCGGCTCCTCCTTCTGCTCCTCAATCATTTCGTTTAAGTTTTCGTGAATTGTCCGCACAGTCTCGTAATCGCAGTCCTCTCCCAGTGTTTCCTCCACCAGCGCCTGGAAGGTTTCCTTCTGGCTTCCCGCCGTCAGCGGAAGCGTGCACCCCAGCACATTATCCACAAAATCGCCGCACGGCATTTCCGGCTTCTGATTGTAGTAAAGCAGGCTGTGAATATCCGCGCTGCGGTCATGAAATGCCGGGAAGAGAAAGCCAATCAGCGGCATTTCCACCAGCCAGTCCTGCGTGCGGCTGGAAAAACAGTTTTCCTTCTCGTTATACGACAGACAGGGCTTCGCCAGATTCACCGGACAGATGCAGCACATGATATGCTCGTAAACCTCGTCGGAGGCATCGAACATCTCCTGATTATCGGAGGCTTTTCCCGGAATGTCGTACACCGCATACATCAATAAAATTAGATAATTCCCTGTGTATTCATAGGTTTCAATAATCTTATCATAAAATTCTTCCAGTACGCCATCGTCCTGCAGCCCCGAATATTTCAGCTTCATGAGCGTCGCCTGCGTGCCGTTTTCCTTTTCTGTCTCCAGCGGAAATTCCATGTTCAGCAGATTTTTGCCGATTGTTCCGGAAATCGCCTTGCGGAAAATATTCAGATATTTAAAAAATTCTTCCTCCGGCAATGATAAAAACGCTTCCCGGAACTGTGTTTTTTTGTTCTTCTCCCCGTCGACATAACAGCCGCAGATACGGCTGATAGGACAGCGCTCCTGTGTGTACTGTTTTTTTATCTCTGCAATTTCTTTCTTATTCATATTCTACCCCTTTTCTTTCCTGTAACCGTTTTTTCATATCAGACGGCGGGTCGGTTCGCTCCTGTGACCTTTTTTCCTGCATCCGCAGCCGCCAGATCGTTCCCGCGATTATTTTCATCAGATGGCGGTCGTTTCGTTTCCGGATACCGGCAGCTCTTCTCCGTCCAGGCAGGCGCGCTTCAGGCGGTCGCCCTCATATTCCAGCTTCAGAGAAAAAAATGGCTTTTCCTCCTCAATCAGACGGAAGAAGATATAATCCCCTTCCCAGAGATTCAGCCGGTGCAGCTCTGTTTTTTTCACCCACTCCAGCTTTCCCTCATCGCAGTCCGTTATTTCTCCCTCATAACCGTTCGCCGTGTACAGAAACATATATTCTGTCTCCCATCCGGCGCAGACAAAGGTCACGATTCCCCGCAGACGGTATCTGGTAAGTGTCAGATTCGTTTCCTCCTTCACTTCCCGCAGCAGACATTCCTCCGGGCTTTCATCCTTTTCAAAGTGTCCGCCGACGCCGATCCATTTGTCCTTATTTACATCGTGTTTTTTCGAAACCCGGTGCAGCATCAGATACGCATTTTCATTTTCTATATAGCAAAGCGTTGTCAGTCCCATATTTCTCTCCTTTTCTGCCGTGTACTCTTCACATTTTTCCACCTGTCTATTATAATGATTTTTATCCTGCCGCGCAATCCCATTCGCGAAGCGAATTTTAAGCGGATTTGCAAATGGAGTGAACAGAAATACCGTCATTAAATTTGCCAGCGGGTGTGCCGGAAATACTTGACAGTGCAATCCCGCGTGGCATATAGTATAAGAGATGTTGTGATGATTCCATTCATCCCGTCATTCAGGAAATTCTTATTATAGAAAGAGAAAGGATGCCGCGTCTGCGGCATGGTAAATAAGATGATTTATGAAAATATTCTGGAAGCGCTCGGTCATACCCCCGTCATCCGTCTCGGCAAAATAAACAGCCCGGAAAACGCGGAAATTCTTGTGAAATTTGAGGGGCTGAACGTGGGCGGCTCTATCAAGACCCGCACCGCCTATAATATGATCTGTGACGCCGAGGAGCGCGGTCTTATAAATAAAGACACGATTATTGTCGAGCCGACAAGCGGCAACCAGGGAATCGGTCTTGCGCTGGTGGGCGCAGTCAAAGGCTATCGCACCATCATCATTATGCCGGATTCCGTCAGCGAAGAGCGCAGAAAGCTGGTGCGCCACTACGGCGCCGAGGTGGTGCTTATTCATGACGCCGGCAATATCGGCGCCTGCATCGAGGAGTGTCTGCAGACGGCGCTCCGTATGGCGGCGGAAAATCCCAGCGTCTACGTTCCCCAGCAGTTTGAAAATCCGGCAAACCCGATGGCGCACCGCAATCATACAGCGCTTGAAATCCTCGAACAGGTTGACGGTCCGATTCACGGCTTCTGCTCCGGCATTGGCACTGGCGGCACCATCACCGGCATCGGCGAAGTGCTGAAAAGCAAAAATCCCGACATGGTCATCTGGGCTGTGGAGCCGGAAAATGCAGCGATTCTGGCTGGCGGCACCATCGGCACCCATCTGCAGATGGGCATCGGAGACGGCGTTATCCCCGATATTTTAAACCGTGAAATTTATGACGATATCTATATTGTCTCGGACGAGGAGGCGCTTAAAACCTCCAGGGATCTCGCGCGCCTGGAGGGAATTATGTGCGGTATCTCCAGCGGAACGAACGTGGCCGCCGCACTGAAGCTTGCCGGAAAACTCGGCAGGGGAAAGACGGTTGTCACCGTCCTTCCGGACACCGCCGAGCGTTACTTCTCCACCCCGCTGTTTGAAAACGAATAAGCTGGATGATTTTTATTTTTCGTTCGGGTAAACAACCCCAATCTGTGCACGGATATTGTCCATCAGTTCCATCATACGTATGGTTTCTGTATGCGGCATTTCCGGGCACTCTTTTTTGCCGTTTTCCAGTGCGCGCATACACGCCTCCACCTCGTATTCATAGCCGGTAATCTGTTCCGGCGTTTTATATTCCGCAATCATCTGATGCTCCAGGTTATAAACGCAGATACCTTCACAGTTATTGATATTGCGCACCATGATATAACCCTTGTCCCCGTAAATTGCTCCCTCACGGTTGCAGCCTGCCCGCATATCGCTGTGAAGCACTGCCATCCTTCCATCCTCATAAATGAGCGTAATGCTGTCCGCCGCATCCAGCCCGCGGTCCGTCAATACTGCGGACGCCTTCACCTCCCGGATACTGTCTCCGAAAACCATCGAGGCAAAGTTCAGCGTGTAGACGCCGATGTCAAGCAGCGCCCCGCCAGCCAGCGCCGGCTCTGTCATGCGTTTCACATGCGTGAGCGGATAGGAAAGTGTGGCATACAGCGAATGCGGGGTACCGATTATCCCGCTCTCCAGCACTTCGTCCAGTGTCCGCCGCATCGGAATGTATCTCGTCCAGATTGCCTCCGTCACCAGAACGCCCTTCGCTTCCGCCATTTTCAGCACTTCCTTTGCCTGCGCAGCGTTCTGCGTAAACGATTTTTCCGTCAGCACATTTTTTCCGTGCGCAATGCAGAGCTTCATGTGCTCATAATGATGCGAATGCGGCGTTGCAACGTAAATCAGATCCACCTCCGGATCGGATACCAGCTCCTCATAGGAGCCGTAAGCATGTGCAAAGCCATACTCCCCGGCAAACGCCTGCGCCCGCTCCAGACTTCTTGACGCCACTGCCCAGGACTGTACCTGCGGCATTTCCCGAATTGTTTTTGCCATTGTACCGGCAATATTTCCGGCACCCAGAATTCCCATTTTCATACTTTTTTCCTCCTGTTATAATATAAAACCCCAAACATCCCTCATCTCTGATTTTGGAATGTCTGGGGTTTCACTCTGTTACTGTTCACTCCGTTCGCAATAACTTCTCTCTTACTTTGCGTAATCTACCGCGCGTGATTCGCGGATTACGCTGACTTTAATCTGTCCCGGATATTCCAGTTCAGCTTCAATCTGTTTTGAAATATCCCTTGCCAGCAATACCATGTCCGCATCACTGACTTTCTCAGGAACAACCATAACTCGAATCTCTCTACCTGCCTGAATAGCAAACGATTTGTCAACGCCTTTGAAGGCATTTGAAATATCCTCTAACTGTTTTAATCTGTTGGTATATGTTTCCAGTGTTTCTCTTCTTGCACCCGGGCGCGCAGCCGAAATTGTGTCTGCCGCCTGCACAATACATGCAATTAAGGTTTCTGGTTCTACATCGCCATGATGGGCTTCCACTGCATTGATGACGGTCTGCGACTCTTTGTATTTTCTACAGAGGTCTGCCCCAATCTGTATATGGGAGCCGTCCACTTCATGGTCGATGGATTTGCCAATGTCATGCAATAAACCGGCACGTTTCGCCATGCGAACGTCCAAACCGATTTCCCCTGCCAATAAGCCTGCCAGATGCGCAACCTCTACAGAATGCTTGAGTGCGTTCTGACCATAGCTGGTGCGGAATTTCATTCTGCCCAGCAGACGTATCAGCTCCGGGTGGATTCCATGTACCCCTACCTCTAAAGCTGCTGCTTCGCCTTCCTCGCGAATCATTGTTTCTACTTCTTTTTGTGCTTTCTCAACCATTTCTTCGATTCTGGCCGGATGAATACGTCCGTCCACAATCAGCTTTTCCAGTGCAATTCTGGCCACTTCTCTTCTGATAGGGTCAAAGCTGGACAGAATTACCGCTTCCGGTGTATCGTCGATAATAAGGTCGACGCCTGTCATCGTTTCGAGTGTACGGATATTTCGTCCTTCACGTCCGATAATCCGTCCCTTCATCTCATCACTTGGGAGCTGCACCACGGAAATTGTAGTTTCTGCAACATGGTCAGCCGCACAACGCTGAATCGCAGTCGCTACATATTCCTTTGCTTTCTTACCTGCTTCTTCTTTTGCTCTGCTCTCCAGCTCTTTGTAAAGTCTGGCGGCATCGCTTTTCACTTCGTCTTCAACAGTTTTTAACAGATAGTCTTTTGCCTGCTCGGAGGTTAAACCTGAGATTCGCTCCAGTTCCTGCATTTTTCTGTCGTGAATCTGCTCAATCTCGACACTTTTTCGCTTTAACTCTTCTTCTCTGGCTGTCAGACCCGTCTCGCGTTTCTCCAGTGCATCAGACTTTTTATCAATGGCTTCTTCCTTTGATAATACGCGCCGTTCATACTTCTGCAGCTCTGCTCTGCGCTCTTTTGTTTCCCGGTCCAGCTCGTTTTTGCGATTCATGGACTCTTCTTTCGCTTCAAGCAGTGCTTCGCGCTTTTTCGTCTCTGCGACTTTCAATGCATCATCTATTATGTCCCTGGCTTTATCTTCCGCGCTGCCTATCGTTTTTTCTACCACATTTTTCCGGTAGGCAAGCGCAGCAAACCAGCTAATAGCTGCTGCAAGCAAGGCGACTGCGACACAGATAACAATCGTTACTGCACTCACAGGAGCACCTCCTTATTTAATTTTCATTGTACAATTACAACACTAACAATTTTATACTGTTTTTATTCTTCTGTCAAGTAATTGTAAACTGAAAAACACACATATGCTGAAAAGTGAAATCAATATACCCGTCTTCAGATAAGGCGTCTGATATACCAGCTCCACCGAATGCTCTCCCGGCTCCAGCTCAAGTCCGGTGTACATCAGATTCACACCCTGCAGCTTCTGCGGGGCGCCGTCCACGTAAGCGCTCCAGCCATCGCTGTACGCCATCGGAAGCACCAGCATTTTGGGTGAATCCAGGGATATGCTTCCCGTAATCCGGTTGTCGGAAAATTCTGTCTCCTGCAGAACATCCGCACGCAGCTTTTCCGTCTGTCCGTCAATATTTTCCACCGGCTGGCATACCACATACAAATCATCCAGTGTATAGGTACCTGCTTTGGAAAACTTCAGGGTAATCTGTGTCTGCGGCTCTATATTATAGCCCAGGTTGCACATAAAATCATCTTTCCCGCTGTAAAAGCTGTGCCGCGGCGTATAAACCGGGATTTTCTTTTCCGTACTGCCCATAGTTACAAGCAGCGAAAAATTATCCGCGCTTCCCTCATAGACCACATGCTCCAGCATAAGATATGTTTCACTGTCTCCGACGCCGGTAAAATCAAGCGTAACTGCAGCGCCATCATGGGATACCGTAAAAGTATTTCCATTCACCTGTACCCCTTCGCCCGCCGTGACGGTAATCTGCGGCTCCTGGTCATTAAAAACAAGCTTTGCTTCCGGCAGGCTGCTCTCTTCTGCAACTGCTCCCTGCAGGAGCGCCTGCTGCTTCTGCGCCGGTGTCAGAGCGGCAAACTGCTCCGGTGAAACAGCAAAGGCATAGGTATAACCAAACGGGAGGATATCCCCGCTTTCATAGACCGCGTACTTTCCGTTTCCGCCCGCCTTTGTATCGTAAGAATAGGGCAGAAAGGCTTCCTTTCCCTCTTTTACCACAAAATATTTCACTGCCGCCAGACGGTCCAGAATCGTCCGCCCGTCCAGATTATCATACATCTGCTCCACCCGGATGCAGACTCCCAGTTCATCAAAAAACCTGTTCACATTCCCGTTTGATACGCTGAAATAAAAATCCGTGCCGTACATCCGGGTCTGCATCGCCGTATTCTCATGTGCGACGATTCCGTAAGAATCATACCGGTAAAAATCCCCGGTATCCCCAAGCTCCTTCACCGGATAGCATTCGCTTGCCGTCGTCAGCATTTTATAGGGTCTTCCCGCCGTGCGGAAGGTACCGATGTAATCTGTCTGCTGCGGAGAATACAGAAACCAGGCGTTCAGCCCCACCCCGCCGATCGTCATCGCATAAAAAAATACGGTCATCCACCGCCGGTTCTTTAAAGAACCGCACAGCGCAATCACGGCACACAAAATCACCAGCATCGCAACTGCGATCCGGCTGTGTGCTGTACCGTGTCCGGGAATCAGCAGAACAACCGCGCCATAGAGGACCGCCAGAAGCAGTACCACTCTTTTCTCCGTTTTATCAAGCCGGAAGAGCTGCGGATATACCCTGACAAGTATATAGGAGAGCAGCATATCGTATCCCCATATCCAGCGGTTTGACACATATGAAAACCCGTTGAGCACATGACCGAAAAACGGAAAAAGCAAAAATACGGTAAGCAGGAAAAAGCCCGCCTTTAAATCCGTGTTTTTCTTCCTCTTCACAAGCAGTACAAAAACCGCCGCCAGCAGAAGGGGAACCAGACCAAGTACCGTATAATACCGGCTTCCCGGCGAGGTATAATCCACGCAGAAGAAATCTCCCGCCAGCCTTCCGTAATAGGAAAGCGGATACAGTGCAGGCACACTGTTGCCCGCCTCCATACGTCCGGTGTTCAGGACGTACATTGCCGAGGGCAGAAATGTGACCGCCGCAATTCCGATTCCAACAGCAAAGTACCCGATAAATTTCAGCAGCCATCCGAGCAGCTCCTTCAGGCGGATTCCTCCAAAAAGCTTTATGTAGCGTACTACCGCATAAAGAAACATCAGCACACAGATCATATAGAAGAAATAAAAGTTGCTGATGGCGGAAACAGCCGTCATCCAGATAAACAGCCACGGCTTTTCCCCGCTAAAAATCTTATCGATACCGATAAGTATCAGCGGAAAGTATACCATCGGATTAACAAACGCCGGATGACGTGAAAAAACAAACAGGGCGAAGCCGGAAAAACAGTAGGTCAGCGCCCCAAGAACAGACGGCACATTCTCATTTTTATGATACCGGCAGTACAGCAGGAAACTGAATCCTGCCAGATACAGCCGCAGCACCACCACAAACGCATACATATATTCCGCTTTCTCCGGCGACGCAAACACCGAGAGAAGCGCCAGCGGGTCCCCGATAGCATAATAATTCAGTGTCGTCAGAATGTCCGCTCCGTAACCGATGCTCATATCCCACATCGGCACAGACAGCGTATGATTCTCCCAGAGATTCTTCAGAATCTCCCTCAGGTATTTCCCATAATATACGAAACTGTTAAAATGCTGGTACACACCGTCACAGTCCCATACCATTGATTTATGATACTTCCAGAAATAAATGAGTATGGTGGACACGGTGACAAAAAACAGAACCGTGTACATCGCATATCCGGAAAGTGCTGTTTTCCCGCGCCGCACAGAAGCTTCCTCCTGGCTGCTCTCCTGCTTCACCGCGTTATCTTCTTCCCGCGGGGCATCCTGCTTCTGTGCTGTCGTTACGCCACCTGTGGCAATTTTGCTCTGCATCCCTGCTTTTCCTCCGAAACTCCGGAAATTTCCGTTTTTGTCCCCGCCGCAGACCGGCAGAGTACCCGGATGATATTGATTATAGCTTCTCTTCAGGTACAAAGTCAACTTCTAAAACAATGCCCCGGAAACGGTAAGCAGCACAGCAGATATGTTTTATTCATCATCCACCCTCAGGGCACGCGCAATGGCGGCGCCCGAAAAGCCTTTTCTTGCAAGGAACGCATACATGCGGCGCCGTTCCCCCTCTTCTGCGTCTTCCGGGCGGTAATGACGCTTTTCCAGCCAGCCCTGTATCAGAACTTCCTCCGGGACACTCTCCGTCTCCTCAAAGGCCGCTTCCACCAGACTGCGCTCCACACCGCGCAGATACAGCTCCTGCTCAATCTGCCGGCGGCTCTTTTTTACCTTCATGCATTCCACATACTGCCTTGCATAACGGGCATCATCCACATAATGATAACCCTTCACGTACTCGACAGCCGCATCAATGACCTCCGGCGGGTACTGCGTCTTTCCCATGCGCAGCTTGTCTCTTAACTGTTTTTCCGTATAATCCCTGCGTTCCAGCAGATGCATACAGCGCAGCTTTGCCCGCTTTTGCAAATCATATCCCATCGCGGCTTACTCTCCGGCTGCGTCTGCAGATTTTCTGCCTGCGGCATCCCCCGGATTTTTCCCGCCGTTGTCGGCAGACCTCTTCTCAGATGCATCCGCCGCCTTTTTTTCCGCAGCATCACCCGCCTTTTTTTCTGCCGCGTCCGCCGGCTTTTCCTCAGACGGCTTTTTATCGACCGGAAGCCCGTAATGCTCGCGCACCTTCGCCTCTACCTCGTCCATAATGGCAGGATTCTCCCGCAGGTAGGCTTTTGCATTTTCTCTGCCCTGTCCGATTTTCGCATCATTGTAGGCATACCACGCGCCGCTCTTATTGATTACACCGATATTAGCCGCCAGGTCAATGATATCACCCTCTCTTGAGATACCCTGTCCGAACATAATATCAAACTCTGCTTCCTTGAAGGGCGGAGCGATTTTGTTTTTCACGACCTTGATTCTGGTGTGGTTGCCGATAACCTCTCCCGCCTGCTTCAGCGCCTCGCCCTTGCGGACATCCAGACGGATGGAGGAATAGAATTTCAATGCCCGTCCGCCGGTGGTCGTCTCCGGATTGCCGAACATCACACCGATTTTTTCACGGAGCTGGTTGATAAAGATTACGATACAGTTCGATTTACTGATGACTGCTGTGAGCTTTCTGAGCGCCTGGGACATCAGCCGCGCCTGCAGACCGACGTGGGAATCTCCCATATCGCCGTCGATCTCCGCCTTGGGGACAAGTGCTGCCACGGAGTCCACAATAATGATGTCCACCGCGCCGGAACGCACCAGCGTCTCGGTGATCTCCATCGCCTGCTCTCCATTGTCCGGCTGGGATATGTAGAGATTGTCGATATCCACGCCGATTCTGGAAGCATATACGGGGTCAAGCGCATGCTCCGCATCGATAAATCCGGCAACGCCGCCCCTCTTCTGCACCTCTGCCACCATATGCAGGGCAACGGTGGTCTTACCGCTGGATTCCGGTCCGTAAATCTCCACGATACGTCCCTTCGGAATGCCTCCGAGCCCCAGTGCGATATCCAGGCTCAGGGAACCCGTGGGAACCGTCTCCACGTTTAAATTTTTTCCGGAATCTCCTAATTTCATAACGGAGCCTTTTCCAAACTGCTTCTCAATCTGGGAAAGAGCTGCGTCCAAAGCTTTCATTTTTTCTTCTTTTATCATTTCTTCTCTCCTTATACGAACTTATGTTCGTTTTTCTTTTCTCATACTATCGTATTTTTGCAGAAATGTCAACTGTTATTTCATACAAATTTCCCCTGTGCAGAGCTTTTTTGCGCCCGCATTTAATATATCACAAATCATGTCATTTTTCAACACTTATAATATATAATTTTCTATTGAAGTTCCGGAAGAATTATGATAAACTACTTCTTACGCTCACGCAGGAAGAATCTTCCTGCAAAATCCGGCAGCACACATCCGCAGCCTGGCGGGCACATGATATGCTCTGCCGGAAATACCGTCAGAAAGGAAATAAGGACCTATGAATTGGAGTAAATATTTTGGAGACCGCAAATTTTACCGTTCCATGCTCACCGTCGCCATCCCGATTATGGTGCAGAACGCCATCACAAATTTCGTGGCTCTGCTCGATAATATCATGGTCGGACAGGTCGGGACGGTACAGATGTCCAGCGTCTCCATCGTCAACCAGCTCATCTTTGTCTACAATCTCTGTCTGTTTGGCGGGACCTCCGGCGCCGGAATCTTTACGGCGCAGTTCGTCGGCAAGGGCGACCAGCAGGGCATCCGCTATACCATGCGCTTTAAGCTCTGGATCGGTGCGCTGATTTCCGTCCTGGCGCTCCTTATTTTCGGTTTCGGCGGCAGCTTTCTGATCGGACTGTATCTGAAGGGACAGGCGGAGGCGGGCGATGCCGTGCGCGCCCTGCAGTACGGCAGAAGTTATCTTTCGGTCATGATGGTCGGGCTGATCCCCTTCTGTCTCACCAACGTATATGCCTCCACCCTGCGCGAAAACGGGGAGACCATGCTGCCGATGAAAGCCGGGATCATCGCAGTGCTGATTAATCTCTGTCTGAATTATATTCTTATTTTCGGGCACTTCGGCGCACCGGAACTTGGCGTCACCGGAGCCGCAATCGCAACCGTCGTCTCCCGCTTTGCGGAATGCCTGATCGTTGTCAGCTGGACGCACCGTCACCGCGAGAAAAACCGCTATATTGTCGGTCTTTACCAGTCCGCGCGTATTCCGGCAAAGCTGACGCGCGATATGATTGCGAAAGGGACTCCGCTGCTTTTAAACGAAACGCTGTGGTCCGGCGCTATGGCGATGCTGCTGCAATGCTATTCTATCCGCGGATTGTCGGTGATTGCCGCCATGAATATTAACAGTACCCTGTCAAATATTTTTAATATCGTATTTATCGCGATGGGAAATACGGTCTCCATCCTCGTCGGGCAGCTTCTCGGAGCCGGAAAAACCGAGGAAGCAAAGACTGCCGCCAGCCGCATGACTGTTTTTTCGGTGCTCTGCAGTCTGGCGACCGGGCTTGTGATGGCTGCTTTTCACGACGTATTTCCGCAGTTTTATAACACCACGCCGGAGGTGCGCACACTCGCCGGAGAGCTGATTCTGGTGACTGCCCTGCTGATGTTTCTGCCCGCCTTTACGAACGCTACTTATTTTACCCTGCGCTCCGGCGGCAAGACGCTGCTCACCTTTTTCTTTGATTGCTTTTATGTATGGGTCGTCAATATTCCGATTGCCTACTGCCTCTGCCATTTTACGGACCTGCCGGTCGTGCTGGTCTATCTGGTGGTGCAGGCATCCGAGCTGCTCAAATGCATTATCGGTTTTGTGCTCGTCAAAAAGGGCATCTGGCTGAACACGATTGTAGATAACTAAAAAACGTTCACTAAACGTTTTTGTCGTATGCATGGCAATTAAAGCGGGCTTTCATGGCAAAGCCCGCCTTTTCCATAATTTCCCTGACCGTTTCTGCGTTACCCTCTCCCCGGATTTCCAGCATCACCCCGGCGGCTTTCGGACGCTCTCCCTTTCCCTGAAGCCACCGCCGCATCATGGAAGCGTCCATATAAACGCCCTCCTCTTTTACAATCGCAAGAAGCTCTGCAGATTCCCCGGCAGATACCTGCCCGGAGGTACCTGTCGCTTCCGCCATCCGTGCGGACGCAGCGGCAGATACCACGTTCTGCTTTGCATCCGCCTGCAGCGTAATCCGCTGCTCTGCGAAGGTCTCCCTCAGAATCTCTGCCTGCCGCTCTGTAATTGCCTTTCCGTTCTCATCAGTAAGCTGTGAGAAAAACGTATCACCGACCACCAGCGGCGGCACGCTTCCCACCGTCTTTTCCCCGGCGGATGCTACAACCGTCAGCGGATATTCTGAAAAATCCACACCGGTAACAGAAGCCTCCGCCCGGTATCTTCCCACCCGGATTTCGCAGCTCTTCTCATACAGCAGCCACCGCTTCTGAAATCCCGGCAGCTCCTCCATCTGTGCGAGAAGCTCCGCCGTAATTTCTCCTTCCGGAAGCTCTGCCATCAGAAGTACCGGCGTCTGTTCCCGCCCCTGCGCTTCCCCAAGCTGCCATGCCAGAAAAACAAGCAACGCCGCGGCGGCAAAGAGCAACCGGCAATAAAGCTTTCCATACCACTTCCAAAATTTCATCCGCTCTGCTCCCTTTTCTGCAGCGCAAGCAAATCCGCAACTCTGTCCCTGCTCCTTTTCAGGCGTACCGCAAGGATAGCAACTGTCAGCAGAAAAAGCAGTGTCAACGATACCAGCACCGCGCCGTACCATCCATTTTTCTGTTCCTCCTCTTTTTCTGCCGTCAGCTCAACCACCTGCGGCTCCTCAATAAAGGTGGTAAATTCCTGTGTCTGTGTATACGTTTCTCCATAAGCGTCCTCATAGGTAAGCGTCAGGGTACCCGCCGTCTGCCCATAGGCGTCCTCCCCCGCCTGCGCGTCATACTGCGCGATAGATTCCATATTTTTATTCCCGACATAGATGCGCATGGATCCCTCGAAAGCAGCGCCCGCCTCCACCGTTCCGGCATCCAGCTCCTCTGTTGCAAAAAGTCCCGGTGCCTCCAGCCGTATGTGCGCCCGGTAGATTGCCGTTTTCCCGGTATTGCGTATCTGCACCGCCGACTCCACCGTTTCCTGGGAATATACCTCGGACGCTATTGAAAATCCGGCAAGCTGCGCCTGTGCGGGCTGGCTGACTTCCAGAAAGACTTCTTCCTCTGCGCTGTAAACCGTCCCCTTCTCGTTTTCATATTCAAATGAAAAGGTTATCGTCTGTCCTCCCGGAGATGCGTCCGCCGCAGCTTCCGCCCAGGCAGACAGCGTGATTGTCTCCTGCGGTGCAACCCTGTCAAAATAAAAGGAGCTTTTGCTTAAGGTTAGTCCGCTGTCCGCCGGTTTTAAAGTCACCTTCAGATTATAAATACTGTCGCTCCGGCTTTTGTTGATAAAAACTGCCTCAAATTCCTTTTTCTGTCCCGCACGGATGCGCTGCCCGGACAGGCTGTACGATTCCAGAAGCATCTTTGGCTGATGATAAATCTTTTCCGTTTCCGCCGTACCGCCCCCGTAATCTCCGCCACCGTAGCCTCCTGCGCCTCCTCCCACATAGCCATCCCCCGCGGACAATGCGGATGGGTCTTCTGATACCGGCTCCGTCGGCGGCTCCTCCGTGTCCGGCTGCTCCGGCTCCGTATCCGGCTGTGTGTCTGGCTGTCCCGGCTGCGTGTCTGGCTGTGTGCCTGGCTGTCCCGGCTGCTCCGGCTCTGTATCCGGCTGTGTGCCAGGCTGCTCCGGCTGCGGCTGCGTGTCTGGCTGTTCCGGCTCTGTGTCCGGCTGTGTGCCCGGCTGTCCCGGCTGCGTGTCTGGCTGCTCCGGCTCTGTGTCCGGCTGTGTGCCCGGCTGTCCTGGCTTCTGTCCGCCGTCATCCGTCCTGTCCGTGATGGTAATATAAAGCCGGCAGCTCTCCCGCACGGCAATCCCCTCCTCCGTATACCCCGAAGCATATACCGTTACCGGATATTGTCCGTTTTTTCTCGCTTTTTTCAGAGTAATATCACATTGGAACAGATATACCTCCGTGCGCTCTTCAAAGAAATATACTTCTTTTTTTATTTCCTTCTGAAAATTCGCGTAGACAAAAGGCGCATTGTCTGTCATGGAAAGACCGGCACTTAAGCGTTCTCCCTTTAAGCTTCCGTTCGCAAGAAACGGAACCACCAGATGCACGGTATCATTTTCCACGACCGGAATGTACCCCTGCGCATAAGAGGTCTGCATATTTTCGTAAACATGCTGCGTATCGATTTCCAGACCGGCGTGCCGGGCATACACCGCGCGGGCATCCGCCGCGGCTTCCACGCCCGCTCTCTGCACCGATTCTGCGTCCGCTACTACATGGCACGCCTCCTCCGCGGCTTCCACGTCCGCTCTCTGCACCGCTTCTGTGTCCGCCGCAAAACACACATCCGCCGTTTCGTACACCGCCTGCGCGCTGCATGGCAGGGCAAGCAGCGCAGCCAGAAGCAGTCCCGCGGCTCTGCCGCTTTGTGTTTTCTTGGTCCACCGCAGCCTTCCTGCGCGGCGTGGCCTTGTATTCTCCCTCATGCTTTTCTGTCCACCTCTCTTAATATCCCCGCGTCCATCTCAAAGACCCGGTCGCAGAGGATACGGATGTCCTCGCTGTTATGGCTTGCGAGCAGAATCGTCTTCCCCTTCTGCTTCTCTTCTAAAATCAGACTGCGGATTTCCTCCACGCCGTGCCGGTCCAGACCGTTAAAGGGTTCATCCAGAATCAGAAACTCCGGCTCCTCCATAATCGCCTGCGCAATGCCGAGCCGCTGCCGCATACCAAGGGAATATTTTGACACCGGCTTTTTCAGACCGGGGTCCAGACCAACGCGCAGCAGAACCTCCGTGATGTCCTCCCGCCCCAGCTTTCCCTTCAGTCCGGCAAGAATTTCCAGATTCCGTCTGCCGCTTAAATTTGCCAGAAATCCCGGTGTTTCGATAATCACGCCGATGCTCTCCGGAAAATCCGCTTCTTTTCCGATATATTTTCCGCCGACCCGGACCAGCCCCTCCGTGACCGGCAGAAAACCGCAGATGCATTTCATCAGCACCGTCTTTCCGGAGCCGTTATTGCCAACGATACCGTACACCATACCCTGCTCCATCGAAAAATCCAGCCTCTTCAGCACTTCCTCCTCCCCGAAGCATTTGCGCACATTTGTCAGTTGTACATATTCCATATCAGATTTCCTCCAGCCTCTTCTCCAGTATAAGTCTGTGCAGCGCCGCCATACACAGCGCCAGCAGAATCAGAAATATCCACAGTGCATATTGCCCGCAGCCCCAGTTATTCTCCGCCAGAATCCACTCCGACGGGTCAATGCAGTAAAGATCCTCCAGATAACGCTGCCGCAGAATTATTCCGGCATAAAATACGATAAACGGCAGCCCGAATGCCAGGTATACAGAGCCTCCCACCGCCCCGGTAAAGGCGGCAAAGCCCGCCAGCGCTGACGCTGTAAGACAGATGCGCGCCAGCGTCCGCAAAAGCTCCTCTACAAGCTCCTGCTGCCACGAAAAAGCCTCCTCCCTGGCAAAAAAGAGCAAAAAAAAGAAAAGCGCCGCCAGCACAGCCGCCACAGACCATACCAGCGCCCCCGAAAGCGCGGTCGTCAGAACACGGTCACGGCAATATTCCTTCTTCGAACGACGGACAATCAGAACCCGCAGAAAATTCCACTGGCGCTCCCTCAGATACTCCTCCGCGCAGGGCAGGACCGATGCCACCGGAAGCAGAAAAAGCGCTGTCTGCGATTTCATCCCCGCCGTCGTCAGCTTCAGAAACGTTCCCGCCGGCAGCGTCTCCTGCGCTCCCGGAAGCTCCGCTCCCGCTGTGACGCCGAAAAATGCCAGCAGAATTGCCAGATAAAACTTTTTTTCATGCAGCATTCTCACCAAATCCATCTTCAGCCTCCCAGAAACGTAAAATTATATCTGCGCAGGGCACGCAGCGCGAGCAGATACATCAGCAGGAGCAGCCCGGCAAAAATCAGCAGCGACTGCCCGATGGACGGCAGATTGTCGTATCCGAAATCATGCATCCCGTACACGGCATTATTCAGAGGACTAATCCAGCCGACAACACTGCGCACGCGGAACATTTCGTAATCCTCCATTCCCAGCAGTCCGCCCAGCACCTCCGGGTCCAGCAGAAAGCCATACAGACTGTAACCGAGCGCCAGCAGCATACCGTACTTTTTCCCCGCCAGCAGGTTGCCGAGCAGAATCAGAAACCCTAGCGTCAGACTGTAGCCGAGCATCAGCGCCCCCGCCTGCAGCATACAGCCAAAGGGACTGACGCTCTCCATCACCTTTACCGTGGAAGGGACATGCAGCTCCTCTCCGATGGATGAATAGCCCAGAATCGCCGCCGTCTCGCTCCAGAGGTTACCGGGAAAGGACCGCTTCATACAGAGCAGCACCGTGGTCAGCAGGATAAACGCCACATATAACGTCGTAACCAGCACAATATAAAGGAACTGCGCCGCAAGCCATTTTTTCTTCGTCATGCGCATCAGATAAAAGGGTGTAAAGGCGGTCAGCTTCGGTAAATCGGAAAACAGAAAAATCAGAAGCAGTGAGACGAGCAGGATTGCCGTCGCATCCCCAAAGGTCCAGATAAACGGCTCCGCTGCCTGCATACTTGTTCCAAAGCGGTCCGCCACCTCCATCACGCGGCCGCTCAGCAGAAAGCAGACGATCACACTGAGCAGGAACGTGATGACGGTGCGGGAATTGCGGAAAAATCCCATGAAATTGTAGCGGGCCGCCGCCCATATCTGCCGCATGTCAGTACCCCAGTGTCCGGTCGATCACCGTTCCGTCCGCCGCATTTATCGTCATGAAGCTGCTTCTCGGATCGTCCTGCACATTTACATACTCCTCCTCCTGATACACCGCATAATCTGTACCTTTGCCGAAGAAATCCCACACCGGTACCAGCAGTCCCGACGCGCTGTCTGCCCCCGGATCGTACACGCGCATATAGCCGAGCGTCACACGGTCGATGTCAAACGTTTTCCCCTTCGAGTACGTCATGTCCGCATTCTGAATCTGCAGCATACTTTCAAAAATATCGGCAATCTCCGCAAACGGCAGCATTTCCACATTTGTTACCTGCTGTTCTCCAATCTCGTACAAATTGTGAATCTCCACATACTGTATTCCATCTTTATTGACTGTAAATTCAACTTTTTCATAGCTCCAGGTCTCCTGCGTACTGTCCATTGATTCCGCTCCGCCGCCCATTTTCTCCTCATCCGTCACCGGAAATCCGTCGATATCACGGGTGTAGCTGACCAGATAGCCAGCATCCGTGCCGATTGTCTGGGCGCCGGCATTGTCCCGACTGTTCTCCGAGCATACGCTGAGCGCCACATTTTTTGCAGAAAAATCGTCAGCCAGACCAAGCTTCTCCATATATCCATCCGCCATTTCCTGCGCTTCCTCCGGCGTAATGCCCGCCATCTCTGTAAGCTTCTCCTTTGTAATTCCTGCACTGTCGTACTGGGATGGTTCGCCCGTCAGAAGAGCCGTCTCCTGTGCGCCGTCAAAGTCCGCCGCATACCAGCTGCGCCAGTTTTCATCCGGACTGCCGCTGCCATAATTGGTAATATCAATAATCATCGGCATACTGGGATAGCGCTTTAACTGATAGCGGTAGAGATTTCCGTCCATCTCCACCATACCGATAAAATTATCTACGGAAAGGTCGTCCCCGTTTTCCTGGACAGCAAAGCCTCCGTCAAGCCCCGGCTTTACCTCCGTGTAATCCCGCGTCTCCGGCGCCTCCGCATAGGTCTGTTCCCAGGCGTCGATATCCTGCTGGAGGTCGTAAGACTCCTCCGGATTTTCCATCCCCGCCGCCTTTGCCTCCGCGATATAGCCGTAGGGGTCCGTATTTCCTTCCGCCTGCCAGGCTTTCAGCTGATTCAGCTTCTCAAGCGCCTCCGCCTTTGTCACACCGTTGTACGTATACCCGTTGTAAACCGGAGAATCCCCGAAAAAGGCTTCCGTCACACGGTCTATCCATTCCTGGGTAAACTCCATCTGTCCGACGCGGTAAACAGAAGCCCCTCCTGCATCCGGAATGGCAACCTCTGCATGACAGTTCAGAGTGAATGTCCCGTCCTTTGTCTGCACCTGCGCTTCATAGGTTTCCGGCGCCTGCAGACGCGCCGACAGAGAAACCGCGCTGCCGCTCCCGCCTCCGGCAGAGGCGCCCGTCTTATCTGCCGCATCTTCCTGTCCGCCCGCCGCATTCTCTATATCTGCTGCGCTCTCCTGTCCGTCTGCCGCGTTTGCCGTCCCCGCTTCCTGCGGCGAAACAGACATCTGTGATTCCGCTTCTTTATAATTGTCCAGGCTCTGTCCGCTTTTTTCCCGGACGATTGCCTGCTCCGGCGTACCGGCGCATCCCGTCATAACAGCGGCGGCGCAGAGCACAGCCGCAAATCCCTTTATTTTTCTCATATCTTTATCCTCCTGCTTTTTTGTGGCCATGCATACGACAAAAACATCCAATGGACATTTTTCAGTCTGCCAGGCTCACAGCGCCTGCAGCATAACAATTCAGCCTGGCTGTCCTGTTACTTTGCATCTGTTGCTACTATAACAGTCCTACTATTGCCATGTCCTCACTGAAATGTAAACAAACTGTAAATCCGGCGACATCTTCTGCATTCAGACAGCTTAAAATATCAGGCGATATGTTCCGCGCTCATGTTATCCAGCTCAGCCCGATAGTGCTCCCCTCCCCCGGCGTGCTCTTTATCACCAGTTTTCCTCCGTGAAGCCTTGCTATCTGGCTGCATAGAGCAAGCCCCAGCCCGGCTCCGCCCTCTTTTCTGGAACGGGATTTGTCAACCATATAAAACGGCTCCGCAATCCGATCAAGCTCCTCCGGCAAAATTCCGCAGCCCTCATCCTTCACAAAAATCCCGTCCTGCGACGCCGTCAGCCGGATGACGGCGCCCTCCCGGCTTGCCTTTGCCGCATTGTCGATGAGATTTGTAAGAAAGCTCAGAAGAAGGTCCCCGTCCCCCTCCATGCCGGTCACCTGTATCTGCATGTCAAGATGAATCCGCTTCTTCTGCAGACTGCAGCGGGTAAGCGTCTCTGCTCTCCGGAAAAGCTCCGGCAGACGGATTACATGCTTTTCAATTTTTTCTTCACCGGACAGCTCCACAATCTGCAGCATTTTCACCGCCAGACGCGACAGGCGTTTGCATTCCTCCTCAATATAGGCAAGCGCGTCCATCCTGCGTGCGCTGGGAAGCTCCACCTTCTGCAGAAGCTCTGCGTATCCCTGGATTGCCGTCATCGGTGTTTTCAGTTCATGCGACAGCGCTCCCAGTAGCTGTCTCTGTTTCTCATTTGCCTCGGAAAGCGCGCGCACATGCTCCTGCACATGCTCTGCCATGCAGTTAAAGCTCGCCGCCACCTCCCCTACCTCATCCCGGCTCCTGCACGCCACACGCTCCTCGTAATTTCCGCCCGCAATCACGTTCGCCGCATCCCGCAGACGATAAAACGGCTCCAGAATTTTCCGCAGAATAAGCATAAGACTTCCGACCAGAATCAGCGCCAGAAAAAATGCCACCCCTGCGCCGCGCAGAAGCAGCGCTCTGCTCTCTGCGTAAACAGCGGAAACATCCCGGAAACGGACAATGCCAAAATCCGTACTGGACGACTTCCAGAAGCAAATCAGCAGATACTTCTCCCCCAGCTTTTCCAGAAACAGCCTGCTCTGCGCCGGCAATGCGCCGCCTGTCGCAGAGGCAAACCGCGCTCCAAACGAAGATTCCTTTCCCTGAACATCAAATTCATATGGCGTCGTATTGGAAAGCTCTTCCCCGCCGCTGTAAAGCACACTGTTTTCCTTGCAGATGCTGCGGAACACCTCCACTGCCCACTGCTTCCGGAGCTTATCATTTTTCAGATAATTCATCTGACCGGACCATTGCTTTTCAAATTCCTTTCCGTCCGCCTCCAGCCTCTCCCATTCCAGGCCGACGGTATTTCCAATAATCT
Source organism: Marvinbryantia formatexigens DSM 14469 (assembly GCF_025148285.1). Taxonomy (NCBI): domain Bacteria; kingdom Bacillati; phylum Bacillota; class Clostridia; order Lachnospirales; family Lachnospiraceae; genus Marvinbryantia; species Marvinbryantia formatexigens. The sequence goes on from NZ_CP102268.1 coordinate 4,394,803, forward strand.
GCCATCGGCTCTCCCCAAGGCTCCAGACAGAAAATAATTGTGACAAAAGCAGCAGCAGACCAGCCGCTGCTGCCGATATTTTTACAGATAGCTTCATGATTTATCCTCCAGGCGGTACCCGATGCGGGGGACTGTTTTGATGACATCCGAAAAATCCAGCTTTTTCCGGATACGCGCAATATGGACGTCAATGGTTCTGGTTTCCCCCTCAAAGTCGACGCCCCACAGGCTGCGCAGCAGCTCCTCCCGGCTGATAGCGATATTTTTATATTTCACCAGAAGCATCAGGCAGTCAAATTCCATCGGCTTAAACGGAATCTCGACACCCGCCTTTTTTACGATCCGCTCCTTTGGAAAAATTTCTACATCCCGCACACGCAGGGATTCTTCCTCCTTCCGGCAGCGTCCCAGAACCTTCTCCACACGCACGAGAAGCTCCAGCATTTCAAAGGGCTTGACAAGATAATCCTCCGCACCGTCCTTTAAGCCACGCACTTTGCTTGGCAAATCACCGCGCGCCGTCAGAAAAATGACCGGAATATTTTTCGCCTTCAGCTCCGGCAAAAGCGCAAAGCCGTCTTTTCCCGGCAGCATGATATCCAGAAGCGCACAGTCATAATGTACCTCTTCCTTCAGGTGTGCACTCACCGCGTCGCCGTCGTAAAAGGGCACCGCCGTATACCCTGCTGTCTCCAGGTTGATGCAAATCAGCTCATTAATGTGCTCCGCATCCTCAATCACCAGAATAGTCGCTTTCATCTATTATTTATTTCAACCCCCGCATCTGTATTCTCCGGCTCATTTTAATACAAAAATGCCGGTTTTACAACCGGCGCAGTGTAACCATATTGTAAAAAGAAACAACGCAATCGCTTACAGAAGCTTTTCCAGAATCTTCCTGTCGTTTTCCGAAACACCGATTGCACGCATACTCTGTCCGGCAGTCATTCCCATTGTTTTCATTAAGTTCCTGATACTGTTCTGCAGAGTATCTATTCTCTCTTTTTCTGCCGCCCTGTCAGCAATCGTCTGAATTGCCTTACACACATTACATTCCTCCTCTTCTTCCTCCATCTCCAGATTTGCGTTGACACAGGCATTTAAAACGTCTACCTCTTTTCTTCCCAGATGCAGGAATCGTTCGTCATGCGTCACCATTTCCGTCAGCTTCTCCGCATCCTCAGAATATTTGATAAAACTGAAAATTTCTTTCAGCGTCGTGTGAAATTTTCCAAATTCTCCATCATTCATGGCTGCCGGAGCTATCAGATTAATCTTATAATCCGGCACCAGAGAAAGAATTTTTACATCCTGCTCTGCAAACATCTCATGAACAGACAGTGGTCCGTCCCACATTTTTGCATCAAAGTAGATTACCAGTGTTACGACCGGCATCAGCCGGTCCCCTTTCATAAAACCGGAAAGATATTCGTCACGGTCTGCTCCTCTGTAGTCTCCCGCCCTTTTATGAGATGCTATTGCCTTCTCTACCTGTGCCGCATACTGCAAAGCGTCATAAACCATGTTTCTGACAGCCATTGCATAATGAACATGGGATTGATTTTCAATCGCAAGTACCAGATAAGCTCTCTTTTTATCCGTCATTGCTGTTACCGATTTTATCACATCCCTGGTTTTCTGTACCGGCTGCCCCGCCCCATTTGCTCCTCCATATGGAACATCTATCGCACGTGTATCAAGTTCCGTAAGACTTTCCGGAGCTATGACCGGCTCCCCATTATATACGAAATAATTAAATGCATCTGCAAATATTTCATTTTGCCGCATATATTTTGCTGTCACCGTATCCTTTACCCCAACAGATTCCCTCCTTTCTTTTTCACCATCTGTATTACAACTTTTTGTATAATATACTTTCTATTTGTATTTAGATGATAACATAAACGTTTTCTAAATTCAAGAGAATCTTCTTTCAGAATTATGAATTATCGGTGAACAGGGTACTGCTCGCTGCCGCACCGCACCCCCTTCACCGCAGAAAAATACCAGGAATTTTGCGAAAAAAACTCCCCGGACAGGATGCCCGGAGAGCCGCTTGAAATATTTCGTGATGCCTCAGCGTTTTTCTACGATGTCGCCTTTCTTTTTGTAGATGCTGCCTGCCGGGATGACGCCGCGCACGCAGGATACCGGATAGACCTGGGAGCCGCGTCCGATAACGGTTCCGGGGTTGAGTACGGAATTGCAGCCTACTTCCACGTTATCGCCGAGCATAGCGCCGAATTTCTTTAATCCGGTGGCAATCTGCTCTTCGCCGTCTTTGACGACCACCAGGGTTTTGTCGGATTTTACATTCGAGGTAATGCTGCCGGCGCCCATATGCGCCTTAAAGCCAAGCACAGAATCTCCGACATAGTTATAATGCGGCACCTGCACTTTATTAAACAGCACTACATTTTTCAGCTCAGTGGAATTGCCGACTACCGCTCCCTCACCGACGATGGCGTTGCCGCGGATAAATGCACAGTGGCGCACCTCAGCCTCTTTGCCGATGATTGCCGGACCGTTGATAAACGCCGTCAGCGCTACCTTTGCGGATTTTGCCACCCAGACATTCTCGCCGCGCTTTTCATATTCCTCCGGGTCGAGGGTCTCCCCCAGCTCCAGAATAAAGCCGCTGATTTTCGGGAGCACCTCCCACGGATAAACCGCCCCGTTGAACAGCTTCTTCGCGATGGTTTCCTCCAAATTAAACAGGTTGCTGATTTTTGCTGTTTCCATTTTTCTTTCCTCCTGATTTCTGTTGACCGGACCCCGTCCTGCCCTTTGCATCATAAAATTTCGCCGCCGCGTCAAACACGCTGCGCAGCTCGTAGTGGATATTTGCATTTAAAACATTCTCTGTCCTGCTGCGGACAAAGTTGTTTAATTTCGTCATGTATTCCTCCGGCGTGATGGTGCCCTCCGCCACATAGGTGAGTCCCTTCTCCCAGCTCGCCGTCAGCTCCGGATTCAGAAGGGAGCGGATGGAGCGGTTCACCACATCGAAAATCATTTCTCCGAGCAGTGTGGGGGTAAGAATCTGCGTTTTCTTATTCAGCGCAATGTACTTATTGGCAATCAGCTTTTTCAGAATCTCCGCTCTGGTCGCGCTGGTACCGATGCCGCTTCCCTTGATCTGCTCGCGCAGCTCCTCGTCCTCGATAAGCTGCCCGGCGTTTTCCATCGCCAGAATCATCGAACCGGAATTGTAGCGCTTGGGCGGGCTCGTCTCGCCCTCTTTTATCTCCAGCTTCTCCACCGGCAGCACCGTGCCCTTTTTCACAGACTGCAGCGCCGAAAGAAGCCCCGTATCTATCTGCTCCTCCTTATTCTGCCGGACGCCCGCCACCTTCAGATAGCCCGGTTCCTCCAGCACCTTAAAGGAAGAAAAGAATTTTTCCCCGCCGATGACCGTCACCAGATTGATTTTGCGGTAAACGGCCGCCGGATAGAAAATACTTAAAAATCTTCTCACTATCAGCTCATACACCTTCGACGACTGCGCCGGCAGCCGCTGCAGGGCGCCCAGCCCCTGCCCGGTGGGGATAATGGCATAGTGGTCGGTAATCTGCTTATCGTTTACATAACGCGTTCTGGCGATGCTCTTATAGCTTCCGGCTTCCAGCACCTCCTGCGCAAAATTTCCGGCTGCCGGGTAAGCGCACAGCCCGCGCAGATTTTTGGAGATTTCCTTTGCCACCGCCGTCGAGAGCACACGGGCATCCGTGCGCGGGTACGTCACAAGCTTCTTCTCGTAAAGCTCCTGCACCGTGCGCAGCGTCTCATCGGGGCTGATTTTAAAAAGCCGGGAGCATTCGTTCTGCAGCTCCGCCAGATTGAACAGAAGCGGCGGATTCTTATTCTCCTTTTTGCGCTCGATACTGTCCGTCACCGCCTCTATGGGCTGCACGGCGCCCAGCGCATCTATCAGCTCCTGCGCATCCTTTTTCTCCTTAAAGCCGTTCTCCTTATAAAGCTTCGGGGAATTTGCGTATTTCGAGCCTTCCACCGCCCGGAATTCGCCTTCAAATCCCCCTCCGCCGTAGGCATACGTACTCACCACACGGTAGAACGGCGTTTTCACAAATTCCCGGATTTCCCGCTCCCGCCGCACCACCATGCCGAGCACACAGGTCATCACACGCCCGACCGAAATCACCGTATAGCGCGTGCCCTGGTAATTCGAGATGGCATTTCCATATTTTAAAGTGAGGAGCCGCGAGAAATTAATCCCCATCAGATAGTCTTCCTTCGCGCGCAGATAGGCGGCGTCCGCCAGATGGTCGTACTCCGAGAGGTCCTTCGCCTCTTTGATGCCGCGCAGGATCTCCTCCTCTGTCTGCGAATCGATCCAGACACGGCGGCGCTTCTTTGTCTCTTTTTTCACGCCCGCCTGCTGTTCCACCAGACGGTAGATATATTCTCCCTCGCGCCCGGAGTCGGTGCAGACGTAAATTGTGTCCACATCCTCGCGGTTTAAGAGACCGCTCACAATCTTAAACTGCTTTTCCACGCCCGGAATTACCTCATACAGAAATTTTTCCGGCAAAAAAGGAAGTGTCGCAAGGCTCCACTTCTTGTATTTTTCATCGTACGCCTCCGGATAGCTCATCGTGACAAGATGGCCGACACACCAGGTAATCACGGCGTTATCGCCCTCCAGATAGCCATCGCGGCGGGACGTATTTATCTTTAAAGCTTTGGCAAATTCCTGTGCCACGCTTGGTTTTTCTGCTATAAATAATGCTTTTGCCATAAATCCTCATCAATTACGCGCACTGCGGCTGCAGAACAGATATCTGCCAAGTCCGAAAAAGACCAGACCTGCCGCCGCCAGCACCAGCGACGCCAGAAAAGCGGATATGCCCGGCGCCTTATACATGCTCTGCTGAAACAGACTGAACACCGTTATATAACGCAGGGCAGAAAGCTGCGGAAGAAAATCCTGCAGCAGATATACCGCGTAAAAAAACAGCGGCAGCCCGGCGCCAAGTCCGTAGTAAAAGGGCAGCGACGGCCGTCTCCCCGCGCAGGAGATAAAAAAGCACCAGCCCGCCAGACAGAGCTGCAGACACAGCGCACCCAGATTCAGCACAATATATGTGTTCCGGTTCCACTCTCCCGTCAGATCGTATACGTGGAGCAGGCTTCCCAGAAATGTGGAAAACACCAGCAGCACAAACACACTCAGCCCCACAAATACCGCTTTCGTCATAATTATCTGCGCCGGGCTTATCCCGGTCGAGAGAAGGAACGTCATCGTCCCATCGGCATCGCGCTTTACCACCATCTCCATCGAGAGCACCATACTCATCAGCATCGGGATCACGACCACCGGCAGCGTGTCCCAGAACATATCCGAAATCTGAATCAGACGCATATTCCGGATAACCGCGGCAATCAGAAGGCTCGCCGTCTGCAGACAGTAAAAAAACAGAAGCGTTTTCCGGTTAATCAAAAAATCCTGTTTCAGAATCGGTATGTTCAGCATGCAGTCCTCCGTATATATGCACAAATGTTTCTTCCAGGCTTAAAGGAACCGGCTCGATGCTCGTCACGTGATAATTCGCCAGCGCGCGCACCAGCGGCAGAAGCTCCCCCTGCACAGAGACCACCAGATTGCGGTCCTTCATGCTCTTAATCTCGAAGGCTTCCTTTGCAAACTGCATCGCCGACCGGCTGCTGCCAAACTGGATGAGATAGCTGCGGTACATGTTTTCCCGCATATTCTCCACATCGCCGAGATAGACGATACTGCCCTTATCCAGAAGCCCCACCCGGTCGCAGGTCAAGTCCGCGATATCGACCGTATCCGACGTGAGAATCACCATTTTCCCCTTTTCCTTCTCCTCCAGAATCAGATCCACCAATACGCTGCGCGTCCGGCTGTCCAGATTCCGGAAAGGATTGTCCAGAAGAATCACCGGCGGATTGTGCATCAGCGCGCAGACGATACCGGTCTTCTGCACATCCGCCGAGGTCATGTCGCCGATTTTCCGGTCAATGTTCAAATCGAGCTTTTTCGCCGTATTAAACAGATTTTCCAGATTGCGCATCCCGCGCATTTCCGCATTGGAGCGCAGGAACTGCCGTCCTGTCAGAACGGCAGGGAGAGAAAACCCGTCCGGCAGATAGCCTGTCATCCGGTGAAGATAGGAAGCCGCCCGCACACAGTCTTTTCCGTTGATCGCGCACCTTCCCTTCGTCGGATACTCAAACCCCATGAGCATACGAAGAGCGGTGGTTTTCCCGGAGCCCTTCGAGCCGACCAGCCCGAAGACCTCCCCTTCTTCCACCTCGAAAGAAAAATCTGCTATTCCTCCTCCATCCTCAAAACGCTTTGTGAGGTTTTTAAATCGTATCATCGACGCTTCCTTTACATCCGTTTGTTATAATTACTTTTTGTAAGCATTTCCCATACCCACCGTTTCGCGCTTTGCGCACCTACAGCGGGGTATTTGATTTGCGATCAATATAGCCCAGCGCCTTCAGGCATTCTGCGCAGAGCACTGCGCCGCCTGCCGCACCGCGGACGGTGTTGTGGGAAAGACCCACGAATTTATAGTCGTATACCGTATCCTCGCGCAGTCTGCCGATAGAAACGCCCATGCCCTTTTCATAGTCAACATCCGCCTTTACCTGCGGACGGTTATCCTCTTCCATGTACTGGATGAACTGCTTCGGTGCGCTCGGCAGATGCAGCTCCTGCGGAAGCCCGGAGAAGTTTACCAGCTTTTCAATGAGCTGCTCTTTGGTCGGTTTCTTCCGGAATTTCACAAATACAGCAGCCGTGTGACCGTTTAATACCGGCACGCGGATGCACTGGCAGGTGATGACCGGCTCCTGCGCCTTTACGATGACGCCGTCCTTCAGCTCACCGAGAATACGCAGCGGCTCCTGCTCGGATTTTTCCTCCTCGCCGCCAATGTACGGAATAATATTTTCCACCATTTCCGGCCAGTCCTTAAAGGTCTTGCCCGCTCCGGAAATTGCCTGGTAGGTGGTCGCAACGACTTCATACGGCTCAAATTCCTTCCATGCGGCCAGCGCCGGTGCATAGCTCTGGATGGAACAGTTGGGTTTTACCGCCACAAAGCCGCGCGTGGTGCCCAGACGCTTTTTCTGGAATTCGATTACCTTAAAGTGCTCCGGGTTGATCTCCGGAATAACCATCGGCACATCCGGCGTCCAGCGGTGCGCGCTGTTATTGGAAACGACCGGCGTCTCGGTTTTCGCGTATTCCTCCTCGATGGCGCGGATTTCATCCTTTGTCATATCCACGGCGGAGAACACAAAATCAACGCCTGCCGCTACTTTCTCTACCTCATTTACATTCATGACAACCAGTTTTTTTACTGCTTCCGGCATCGGCGTCGTCATTTTCCATCTGCCGCCGACTGCCTCCTCGTACGTCTTTCCGGCGCTTCTCGGACTTGCTGCCACCGTCGTCACCTCGAACCACGGATGATTCTCCAGCAGGGAGATAAAGCGCTGTCCCACCATACCGGTTGCTCCCAGAATACCCACTCTCAGTTTTTCGTTCATAATCTTCTCCTCCATCCTTTAATTTTCTTCCAGATACGCCCGCTCTTTCGCAATCGCCTGCAGCATCGCCTTCTGTGAGGGCGCCCCGGCTGTCTGACGCTTCTCCACGCAGGTCTTCAGGCTGATAGCCTCATAAATGTCCTCCTCAAATACCGGACTGATTTCCCGGTATTCCTCCAGAGAAAGCTCATCCAGCGCAATGCCCTTTTCAATGCAGGCAAGCACCAGTCTGCCGACAATGCCGTGGGCGTCCCTAAACGGCACGCCGTGATTTACCAGATAATCCGCGGCATCCGTTGCATTTGTAAAGCCCTGCTTTGCGCTCTCCTCCATGCGGCCTTTGTTTACTTTCATTGTTGAAATCATTCCGGTAAACAGCGCAATACAGCCCTTCACCGTATCGATTGCGTCGAAGGTCAGCTCCTTATCCTCCTGCATATCCTTATTATATGCAAGCGGCAGCCCCTTCATGGTTGTGAGAAGCGCCGTCAGCGCCCCGTACACACGCCCTGTCTTTCCGCGTATCAGCTCCGCAATATCCGGATTTTTCTTCTGCGGCATAATACTGCTTCCGGTGCTGTATGCGTCGTCCAGCTCCACAAAGCGGTATTCATTCGTGTTCCAGATGATGATTTCCTCGCAGAAACGGCTCAGATGCATCATAATCGTGGACATTGCCGCCAGCAGCTCAATCAGATAATCCCTGTCCGACACGGAATCCATGCTGTTCAGAGTCGCCCCGTCAAAGCCAAGCAGCTCCGCCGTATAATCGCGGTCCAGCGGATAGGTGGTGCCTGCAAGCGCGCCGCTGCCCAGCGGACAGAGGTTCATCCTCTTTGCGATATCACTAAGCCGCTGTCTGTCTCTTTTAAACATTTCAAAATAAGCGCCCAGATGATGCGCAAACGTAACCGGCTGCGCCTTCTGCAGATGCGTAAAGCCCGGCATGTATGTCTCCGTATGCTCCTCCATCATCGCGAGCAGCTTCGTAAGCAGCGTCTTTAAAAGCCCGTCTATCTCCGCAATCTCATCGCGTATATAAAGCTTCATATCCAGCGCCACCTGGTCGTTGCGGCTTCTGCCGGTGTGCAGCTTTTTGCCGGCATCGCCGATGCGCTCTATTAAGTTTGCCTCCACAAAGCTGTGGATATCTTCATATTTTTCGGTAATCTGCAGCTTTCCGTTTTCCACATCGGTAAGAATGCCCTGCAGACCTTCCAGGATCTGTTCTTTCTCCTGCTCTGTCAGGATGCCCTGCTTCGCCAGCATCTTTACATGCGCCATACTTCCCTGAATATCCTGCCGGTAAAACTTCTTATCGAATGTTACGGATGCGTTGAACCGGTATACCAGCTCGTCTGTCTCCCTGGTAAATCGGCCGCCCCATAGCTGTGCCATAAAAATTCCCTTCTTTCGTCTCCTGCCGCCATTTCCTTTCCTCTCAGCAAACGATGCGGGCGGCAGTCTTCTTGTTGGTGTCAGGAGCATCTGCCCCTGGTATCATATGAATTGCCTAACAAATGAGCCTCCACAGGCATCAAAAAACATGTTCTGGATGTCCATTTGTCCCCTGGCATCATCACATGAGGAGTGTATCATATTTTCCCTGCACCCGCAAGCATGAAAATACACCCTACCGGCTAAATATGCATCCGCAGTAATTCTGGCGGTACAGTCCATACTGCGCGGACAGCTCTCCGGAGCGCTTAAAGCCATTCTTTTTCTTAAAATCGGAAGGAAGCCAGGAAACCCCATATTCCCGCGCCAGCTTTTCTCCGGTTTCGTTGATGACCGCCGCATTTTTTAAGGGGCTGATGGTAAGCGTGGTGGCAAAATAATCCGCATGCATCAGCGCCGCCCTGCGCGCCGTCTCCCGCAGGCGCAGCTCAAAGCAGACGCGGCAGCGCGCGCCGCCCTCCGGCTCCTTCTCCAGCCCGCGGACAGCCTCGTAAAAATGCGTGTCGTCGAAATCCCCCTCCACAAAGCTCACCGGATATTTCAAGGGCATTTCGCGTATCAGACGCTGCTGCTCCTCCGCCCTTTTCCGGTATTCCTCCTCCGGGGCGATGTTGGGATTATAATAAAACACAGTGATCCGGAAATACTGCGACAGGTATTCCAGCACGTAGCTGCTGCAGGGCGCGCAGCAGCTATGCAGAAACAGGACCGGCGCTTCTCCTGCCAGTCCTGTAATCACGCTGTCCAGTTCCCGTTGGAAATTGCGGTTATTCATAGGACATTCTATTTTGCACAGACGTACTCTGCAACCTTTTTGTCCCATCCCTGGATATGGACAACCAGCCAGTCCACCACGTTCTTCTTCACTGCTTCCACGAACGCCTCGCTCGGTCCTTCCTCTTCCTCCAGCATCTCGCGCAGCTCGTCCACCGCCTTCACAAACGCCGCATGCTGCTCCTTATGCTGCGCAAGCAGCGGATAATTGTGCTCCTCCTGCAGCTTCTCCTCGTCCGCAAAGTGGATAACGGTGTAGTCCATCAGAAAATCCAGTGTCTGCACAGCAACGTTTTTTTCTTTGCCCGGAGTGCACTCCTCCGTCAGTTTATTTACTCTGGCAATCAGCTCCTTGTGCTGGCTGTCAATTAATTCATTTCCTGTTTCCAGTGATTTGTCAAATGTAATACTCATGATGGTATCCTCTCCTTCTCGCTTTTATCATGGGCTACGGTTCACAGCCCTCCACCCACATGCGCAAACCTACATTGGCTGTGATTCGTAGCTTTCATGAACAGTATATCAGAAAAAATATAAAAATACAATTGACAAAATAGAATCTGCGGATTAAAATATGTTCGATTTCTAATCATTAGATTTCAAACAATTTAGCTTCGAACATTTTGTCCAAAGCAGATATGTGAGGTGAGTATCATTTATTGTAGTCAGAAAGAACACATTGGAAAATGGATCAACATGGTTTCCTATCAGATTAAACGCTGCATCGACGGAATCGCCGCAAAATACGGCATTACCGGTATGCAGAGCCGTATTTTAACCAATCTGCTGTATGCGGAGCATACCGGACAGCACGTTTACCACCGGGATATCGAAAAGCTTTTCGGCATCCGCCGCTCCACCGTCACAAGCGTTGTGTCGCATCTGGAGCAGAACGGATATATCGTCCGGAAGCAGGCTCCCGGAGATGCACGTTTAAAAGAGCTTGTACTGAAAGAGAAAGGGCGTACGGTCGCGCAGCAGATGAACTGCGCGATTCAGGAATTTGACGCCTCTCTCGCCGGCTGTCTGTCAGATGAAGAGGAGAAGCAGCTTATCGCCATGCTGAAAACCATCTCACAGATGCTGAACGGCAGCAGCACAACACATCCCTGCCGTCAAATACACGAAAAACAGGAGGATGATATTTTATGCTGAAGAATCTGCTCCGCTGTGTCGGAGAATACAAAAAGCCCTCTGTTCTGGCACCCGTCTGTGTTACGCTTGAGGTAATCCTTGAGGTACTGATTCCATTGCTGATGGCCAGTCTGATTGACGAGGGTATTTCCAGCGGCAATATGAACAGGATTCTCTTTTACGGGCTTATTCTGATAGTCGCTGCTATGGCGTCCCTGGCGTGCGGCGCGCTCTCCGGACATTATGCCGCGGTAGCCAGCGCCGGCTTTGCCAAAAATCTGCGCCAGAAGATGTTTTACAAGGTGCAGGAATTTTCTTTTATAAACATTGACCACTTTTCCACTTCCAGTCTGGTAACCAGGCTGACCACCGACGTGACGAACGTCCAGAACGCCTACCAGATGGTTATCCGCGTCGCGGTGCGTGCGCCGATTATGCTGATTTCCGCCTTTGTGATGGCGTGCAAAATCAATCCGCGCCTTGCGCTTATTTATCTGGCGATCATTCCGATACTCGGATGCGTGCTCGGTCTGATTACCAGAACCGCGCATCCGATTTTTATGCGCGTGTTTAAGACCTACGACAAGCTGAACAACGTGGTCCAAGAAAATGTCCACGGCATCCGCGTTGTGAAATCCTTTGTGCGCGAGGATTTTGAGAAGGAGAAATTCAATGATATCTCCGGAATGATTTTTAAAGATTTTAATAAGGTAGAAAAAATCCTCGCCTTCAACGGTCCTTCCATGCAGGCATGTGTGTACGCGTGTATGCTGCTGATTTCCTGGTTCGGCGCACATATGATCGTGTCCGGCACCATGACGACCGGGGAGCTTACCTCCATGTTTACCTACACCATGCAGATTCTGATGAGCCTGATGATGCTCTCCATGATTTTTGTCATGGTGACCATGTCCAAGGCTTCCGTGGAACGTATCGACGAGGTTCTTGAGGAGCAGCCGGACATCCGCGACGACGCGCAGCCGGTGATGGAGGTAAAAAATGGCGATATCTGCTTCTCCCATGTCTCCTTCAGCTATTCCGGCGACAAAAACCGTCTGAGCCTGAAGGACATCAATCTGGAAATTAAATCCGGTGAGACTGTCGGCATCATCGGCGGTACCGGAAGCGCAAAAAGCTCGCTGGTGCAGCTGATTCCGCGTCTGTACGATATCACGGAGGGTACGCTGACGGTGGGCGGCATCGACGTGCGCCGCTACGACCTGGAGGTTCTGCGCGACGCCGTTTCGATGGTATTGCAGAAGAACGTGCTTTTCTCCGGCAGCATCAAAGACAATCTGCGCTGGGGAAATAAGGATGCGACGGACGAGGAAATGATTCACGCCTGTCGTCTCGCCCAGGCGGACGATTTTATCCGTGCCTTTCCGGACGGCTACGATACGCATATCGAACAGGGCGGCTCCAACGTGTCCGGCGGTCAGAAGCAGCGTATCTGCATCGCCCGCGCGCTTCTGAAGAAGCCGAAAATCCTTATTCTGGACGACAGCACCTCGGCGGTGGATACCCGCACCGACGCGCTGATCCAGCAGGCGTTCGCAGAGGAAATCCCGGATACGACCAAGCTGATCATCGCGCAGCGTATCTCTTCTGTCCAGAACGCCGACAAGATTATTGTCATGGATAACGGACAGATTTCCGCCATCGGCACGCACGATGAACTGCTTGCCTCCAATCATATTTATCAGGAGGTTTACTATTCTCAGGTAAAGGGGGAATCGGACGATGAATAAAGCAAATACACAGAAAACAAATCCCATGATTCCGCTGAAACGTCTGCTCGGCTATATCGGCAGGGATTACAAATTCCAGATGATTCTGGTGCTGGTCTGCATTCTGATAAGCTCCGTCACCGGCGTCATCGCCTCCCTGTTTCTGCAGACGCTGATCGACGACTATATTACGCCGCTGCTGTCATCGGCTTCCCCGGACTATGGTCCGCTGCTGCAGACGCTTCTGAAAATGGCGGCAATCTATCTGGCGGGCGTGCTGGCGACGCTGATTTATTCCAGAACAATGGTCACGATCGCCCAGGGCGTGCAGAAGCGCATCCGCGATGAAATGTTTGCGCATATGCAGACGCTTCCCATCCGGTATTTTGACACTCACGCTTTCGGCGACATCATGAGCCGCTACACAAACGATACGGATACGCTGCGGCAGATGCTCTCCCAGAGCCTTACGCAGATGCTCTCTTCCGCTGTCACGATCGTATCGGTAATCGTCGCCATGCTGACGACCAGCCTGTACCTTTCCCTCGTGGTCGCCGTTTCTGTATTCTTTATGCTGCGCGTCACGTCGAAGATAGCCGGAAACAGCGGACGCTATTTTATCCGGCAGCAGGCTTCGCTCGGCGAAACAAACGGCTATATCGAAGAAATGATCAACGGGCAGAAGGTCGTCAAGGTTTTTAACTACGAGGACCGCTCGAAGGAGGCTTTTGATAAGCTCAATGAGGAGCTCTGCAGCAACGCCACCAACGCGAACCGTTACGCCAATATTCTGATGCCGATAATGGGCAACCTCGGAAATCTGCAGTATGTGATTATCGCCATCGTGGGCGGCGTCCTTGCCTTAAATAATATCGGCGGCATTACCATCGGTATGATTGCCAGCTTCCTGCAGCTTTCCAAATCGTTCACAAACCCGATCGGACAGATTTCGCAGCAGTTTAACTCCATCGTAATGGCGCTTGCCGGCGCCGGACGTATTTTTGATCTGATGGATGAGAAGCCGGAGGAGGACGGCGGCTACGTGACGCTGGTACGCGCGAAATACGAAAACGGCGAGCTGACAGAATGTCCGGAGCGCACCGGCATGTGGGCGTGGAAGCACCGTCACGGCGACGGCACGCTCACTTATAAAAAGATGGAGGGCGACGTCCGCTTCTACGATGTGGATTTCGGCTACAATCCGGATAAAATCGTGCTCCACAATATTTCGCTCTATGCGAAGCCCGGTCAGAAGATTGCCTTTGTCGGCGCCACCGGAGCCGGGAAGACGACCATCACCAATCTGATTAACCGGTTTTACGACCTCGCCGACGGGAAAATCCGTTACGACGACATCAATATCAATAAGATCAAAAAGCCGGACCTGCGCCGCTCTCTCGGCATGGTTTTGCAGGATACGAACCTGTTTTCCGGCACGATTATGGAAAATATCCGCTACGGCAAGCTGGACGCCACGGACGAGGAGGTTTACGCGGCGGCAAAGATCGCCAATGCGCATGACTTTATCGAAATGCTGCCGCAGGGCTACAACACGGTAATCTCCGGCAACGGCTCCGAGCTTTCCCAGGGACAGCGCCAGCTTCTCTCCATCGCCCGCGCCGCTATCTCCGACCCGCCGGTCATGATTCTGGATGAGGCAACCTCCAGCATCGATACCCGCACGGAGTCCATCGTACAGAAGGGTATGGACGCGCTGATGAAGGGGCGCACGGTGTTTGTCATCGCACACCGCCTCTCCACCGTCCGCAACGCCGACGCTATCATGGTGCTCGAACAGGGACGCATCATCGAGCGCGGCACGCACGACGAGCTGATTGCCCAGCACGGAAAATATTATCAATTATATACCGGCGCATTCGAGCTGGAATAAAGCCTGCTTTAGGCGCAAAACAGCCGCTATCTTCCGCTATGTATATGGCGGAAGATAGCGGCTTCTTTATCCTGACTGCTGCTTCTTTATTGCTCCGGTGCCCGCCTTCCCGCCATCGCAGCGTGTTCCCGGCGGATTTCCTCATACAGCTCCAGCGAGCTCCACTGCATGTTATGCGGAGTAAGCACCGCCTTCAATGCCACTGCCGCCTGCTCTTTGCGCATCATCTGCAGGGCGATATCCAGGACCTCCTCCCCCGCCATGTGCAGCACGAGCATCTCCTCCGGAAAGCCGCTTCCCAGATATGGCTGTTTTGCAGCGTCCTCCGCGAAAATCCCCGCCAGAGCGCCGATTGGCGCCAGAAGCTCCTGTTTTTGTACATGACGCAGCTCACAGCCGAGCAGCCGGAAAATACCGGCAAGCTTCCTGCCCTTATCCGTTCCCTCCAGATTGTAACATAATACGATTGATTTCATTTCTCTTCTCCGTTTCTTTTACTGTTCTGTCATCCTTCCGCGCCGCGCTCCACGCTCCGGCTCTCCTCCGGCGCCTGCAGACTGCGTTCCGCGACAATCATCCTGCCGTAGGGATGGTCTGTCTCCTTTATTGCGCGAAAGGCATTTTTCACCCAGAAGTGCTTTGCCTGCGGGTTATCGCGGTTATACGCCAGCCGCACTTTCTCAAAACCCGCCCTGCCCAGGTAATCGCACAGACCGTCGATGATGCGGGTACCGATGCCGCAGCCCGCCTCTGTCCCATCGACCATAAAAAATCCGATAAACGCTGTTTTTTCATCCGGGTATCCGTCTATCAGATCCAGCATGGCAATCAGATGTCCATCCTCAAAAAACCCGGTATAGTATTTATCCTTCTTTTCCTTCCCCTGCGGCAGAGCCTGCATATCCCGCCGGATATCCTCCGGCGCAGCACACTGTTCGCCAATCACCTCATAATAAAGGGGATTTGTCCGGCAGAAATCGCAGACTGCACCGATATCCGCCTCCCTGATTTCACGCACCGTATAAGTTTCCGAAAACTGCTCTGTCTTTAACCGTCTCATATTCCCTCCTGAATGCAGCCGTTCCGGGCAGTACACCCGCTCTTTTCCACAGTTGTATTATAACCTGTTATCCCTCACATTTCCACCCCTTTTCCTGTGAATCACATCCCCGGATTACAGAAAACAGGCAGTTAATACCGGCATAAGCAGCGTCCCTGGCAGCCCGGAATGCTCCAGCACATTACCGCTATGTAAACTGCAGACATATCAGATGCCGCTGCCGCCCCATCTGATATGCCTGCCCTTTAAATCCGCTTCAGATACCATTTCTCCGCCGCATTGATGAGCGCGTAAAGCGCCATCGCGATAATACAGAGTATCACAATACTCATCAGCACCCAGTCCAGCTTGAATACCTGGCTGCCGTAAATAATCAGATAGCCAAGACCGCACCTTGCACCGATAAACTCCCCTATGACAACACCGACCAGGCACAGTCCGATGTTCACCTTCATGATGCTGATGGTCGCCGGAACGGTGCTCGGCAGCACCACCTTTGTCAGCACATGGCGGCGCTTCCCGCCGAGCGTATAGATAAGCTTCATTTTATCCTGGCTGACCTCCCGGAAGCCCGTGTAAAGATTTAAAATCGTGCCGAAAATCGCCACCGACATCCCGGCGACAATGATGGTGGTGCGGTTTGCTCCCAGCCAGACAATCAGAAGAGGCGCCAGCGCCGATTTCGGGAGGCTGTTGAGCACCACCAGATACGGCTCCAGGATCTCCGATAATTTATCACTGCACCAGAGCAGAATCGCACAGAAAAGTCCGACGATAACGACGAGCACAAAGCTTGCCACGGTTTCCATCAGTGTCGCCCCGACATGCTCAAAAATGCTGCCGTCCTGCACCATGCCTGCGAAGGTGCGCGCGATCCTGCCTGGACTGCTGAAAATAAAGCCGTCTATCCAGCCAAAATCTGCCGCCGCCTCCCACAGCCCCAGAAAGGCAATCAGTAGAAATACCCGCATCACCCTTACAAATGTCCGGTGCCTTCCGCGCTTTGCCAGATATTCCTGCTGCCGCACAGAGATATCCGGCAGGCTGCTTGCCGCCATATCCTCCCCGCACGGACAGGTTCTGCACAGACCATCTTTCGTTTCCGTTCCGCACCGGTGCCCCTTACATGGCTTCTGCTCTGTTCTGCACCGGTATCCCTTACATGGCTTCTGCTTCCCGCGCATAGGTGTTCAGCTCCTTCCATATCTGGTTAAAATATTCTTTAAACTGCGGAGCATTGCGCGACGCCATCGGCGTGCGCTCCGGCAAATCAAAGGAAACCGTCAGCTCCTTTACAATGCGCGCCGGACGGCTGGACAGCACCAGCACCTTATCCGCCATACTGACCGCCTCTGCGAGGTCGTGCGTCACCAGAACCGCCGTTTTGTGCTCCTTTTTAATAATACCGTAAATATCGTCCGCAACCGAAAGCCGCGTCTGATAATCGAGAGCGGAAAACGGCTCATCCAGAAGCAGCAGGGACGGACGCAGCACCAGCGTCCTTATCAGCGCCGCCCGCTGCCGCATCCCGCCGGAGAGCTGGCTGGGCTTTACATGCCGGAAATCCCACAGTCCGTACTCCTTCATCAGTTTTTCCGCAAACTGTATATTCTCCGCCGTCATACATCGCTGGATTTCCAGACCGAGCGTCACATTTCCGTAAATATTGCGCCATTCAAAAAGCTGGTCCTTCTGCGGCATATAGCCGATATGAAAATCCATATGCTCCCCGACCGGCTTCCCGTTCAAAAGCACCTCGCCGGATTCCGGCGAAAGCAGATTGCAGATGAGCGAAAGCAGCGTTGATTTCCCGCAGCCGCTCGGTCCGACAATCACCTCAAACGCGCCGTCTTCTACCTGAAACGATATATCCGAAAGGGCGTGCGTCTCGCCCTGCTCCGTGTGATAGGAATAATTGACATTCCTGCACTCTAATAAAGGCTGCATCTCATACCTCCCATATTGCTATATGTTAGTGTATGAAATGCAGCCTTTTTTGTTGCCTTGCGTCCGAAGGGAGCTGCCGGTGGCAGGTCCTGTAGGTTTCGAAGCTCCCGCTTCTGCTATTCTACTTCATTCCCGTTTTTCTTTCCCTGCATAAAGCTGAGGGCGTTCTCCATTGTCGTCTTACTGATTGCCTGCAGCGCCTCTCTTGCAAAGAAGCCCTGGTGGGATGTTACCATGACATTCGGGAAACTTAACAGGCGCGCCACCGTGGAATGCGCCAGAATCGCATCCGACAGGTCCTCATAAACGCTGCCGTTTTCCTCCTCGTACACATCCAGACCAACCGCAAAAAACTTGTTTTCGCGGATGCCTTTAATCAGATCGTCCGTCTTTATCAGACCACCTCTGGAGGTGTTCACCAGGATTACGCCGTCCTTCATCTTTTCAATCGTCTCTATGTTAATCATGTGATGCGTCTCCTCGGTCAGCGGGCAGTGGAGAGAAATCAGATCCGACTGCGCAAGGAGCGTATCCAGATCCACATATTCCGCGAAATCAAGCGAGGGATTTTTGTAAACATCATACGCCAGCACCTTCATGCCGAAGCCGCGGCAGATACGCGCCATCGCCGCGCCGATTTTTCCGGTGCCGACGATACCCGCCGTCTTCTGGTACAGCGTAACACCCATCAGCCCGGACAGGCTGAAATCATTTTCCCGCACGCGCACATACGCCTTGTGCGTATGACGGTTTGCCGTCAGCGCCAGCGCCATTGCATGCTCCGCCACCGCCTCCGGGGAGTAGCCCGGCACGCGCATAACCGTGATGCCCTTCTCCTCCGCCTTCTCAAGGTCCACATTATTGAAGCCCGCGCAGCGCATCAGAATCAGGCGGACGCCGCAGTCCGCCAGCGTCTCAATCGTCGGCGCGCTTAAGTCCATGTTTACAAACGCGCACACCGCGTCATAGCCCTGCGCCAGTCTCGCCGTGTCCGGTATCAGCAGCGTATCCACATAATCGAGCTGGATTTCCTCATATTCCTTTTCCTTCCATGTCTCGTCAAAGAACTGCCTGTCATAACTTTTTGTTCCGAAAAATAAAATCTTCATTACAAGTCCTCCTTTTCTATTTTCCAGTATACCCTGATATCTTCCAGTTTATACCACGCAGCTCCCAGGACATCCGGCGCACCGTTACTGCGGCTGTGCAAATACACGCCGTATCTGCGCCTCGCTCTCCTGCAGATGCCCGTCCAGATCCTCCCTCCGTACATCTTTCAGCACCTCGCAGAAGGTCTCGTACTCGCAGACGGCGCCCTGTCCGTGCGGCACCATATAGGCGCCGGCGTCGCTTCCGACCGCCAGCGGCACGCCCAGCTCCCAGGAACAGACCAGATTTTCGCACTCCATATCATAAATCTGCTCCAGAATCCTGTCATCGTATCTGCCGCAGCCGATAAGATTCCGCGTGGTCACAATCGTCGGCACCCACACGCATCCGCGCTCCGCCATAGCCGCCATGCATTCCCGGTCAATATAATTTCCGTGCTCGATACTGTCCGCCCCGGCATCCACCGCCGCCAGCACAGCATCCGCTCCGTTCGCGTGCACCATAACGGCAAAGCCCTCCTCATGTGCAATGTGAATCATTTCCGCTATCCATCCTTTCTCCAGCGCCGGCTCACTCAGCAGCCCGAAACCGCTATAGTCAACCAGACCGGATACCATTATTTTCACAAAATCCCCCTGCTCCCGGCGCACCTCCTGCACAAGCAGGCGCACATCATCCAGGGTCTGCGCGCTCTTTCCGACAATTTCCCCGTAATGCCCCGCGCGGTGGATGGCGAACACCGGCGTGCGGTATGTGATCCCGTATTCCCCCGCCAGGGCGCGCGCCTGTAAAGAGACGCCGAAATGGTCCCCGCCATCCCGGATATAAGTAATCCCGCACGCGCGGTACGCCTCCAGATGCTCCCGCACGCGCGCGGTATTTACGCCGTTTTTATGGTCATTTACCGCCTGGCGGTAATTGCTTCCGTTCATAAACAAATGAGCGTGACATTCTCCGAACATTTTTTACGCTTCCTTTTTTCTGATTTTTGCCGGCCGATGCCGCGTCCACACAGAGGGCACAAAAAGCATCAGCATCGGGAACAGCTCCAGACGTCCCGCCAGCATATCCAGACAGAGCACCAGCTTCGACAGGTCCGAAAACGAGGAAAAATTCCCCGCCGCCCCGACGACCTCCAGTCCGGGACCGATGTTATTCAGCGTAGCGGCAACCGCCGTAAAATTCGTCACCAGATCCTTCTCGTCCAGCGTAATAATCAGCAGGGAGCCGATAAAAATCAGCACATACACCGCAAGATATACGTTCACGGAGCGCACCACCTCATGCTCTATCGGTCGCCCGTCCATCCGCACCTTGTGGACGCTGCGCGGGTGCAGAAGCATCCGGATTTCCTTGCCGATGCCCTTCACCATGATAATGACACGCGAAACCTTGATACCGCCGCCGGTGCTGCCGGCACAGGCGCCGATAAACATCAGAATCACCAGAATAGTCTTCGAGAGCGGCGGCCACATATTAAAGTCCCGCGTGGAGTATCCGGTCGTCGTAATAATTGAGGCGACCTGGAACGCCGCGTGATGAAACGACTGCAGCAGGTTCGGAAACTCCGGCAGGATATTGAAGGTGATAATAAGCACAGAAACCGCGATAATCGCGAAATACGTCAGCACCTCCTCCGACTTAAACGCCTGCTTCGGTTTTTTTCTGACAACGAGGAACCAGGTATTAAAGTTCACACCGAACAAAATCATAAAAATCGTGATGACCGCCTGCTGGTAGTACGTATACTCTGCGATTCCGCTGTTTTTCACTGCAAAGCCGCCGGTACCCGCGGTGCCCATCGTAAGCGTAACGGCATCAAAAACCGGCATTCCGCCAAGCAGCAGCAGAACAAGCTGGATAATCGTCATGCCCATATAAATACTGTAGAGAAAAATCGCCGTATCGCGCAGCTTCGGCACAAACTTGCTGACGGAAGGTCCGGGGCTCTCCGCCTTCATCAGATTCATAAAGGCGCCGCCTCTGGAGGGGATAATGGCGAGAATAAACACCAGCACGCCCATGCCGCCCACCCAGTGGGTAAAGCTGCGCCAGAAAAGCCCGGCGTGGGACATCGCCTCTACATCCGTCAGAATACTGGAACCGGTCGTGGTAAAACCGGAGATCGTCTCAAACAGCGCATCCACATAATGCGGTATCTCCCCGGAAATCCGGAACGGCAGCGCACCGAGGACACTCAGCAGAATCCAGCTTAAGGAAACCGCGACCAGTCCCTCCTTCGTGTAAAGCCGTTTATCCTTCGGCACCTTCAGAACAAATACCGCCCCTATGACCGTGCAGAGAACGGCGGTTCCAAGATATGCCGCCCCGACCGCATACTCCCGGTAAATAAGGGCAACCAGAAACGGCAGCGCCAGAAACGCTCCCTCGAAACAGCACACATGCCCCAGTATATAGCCTATTATTCTGTAATTCATCCTACTGTCCCGACCTGCTCTTTCCGAGAATATCTCTGATATCCTTCAGCCCTGTCCTTGAGGTAACTACAATGACGCCGTCTCCCACCTTCATGCAGTCATTTCCGCGCGGAAGGATAATCCGGCCGCCGCGCTGTATGCACGCCACAAGAATATCGTTTTTCAGATTCAGGTCAATCAGCGGAATGTTGACCACCGGCGCATTTTCGCGGATGACAAACTCCAGCGCCTCTACCTTGCCGCCGGCAATCCGGTGCATGGTCTCCACGTTGCTTCCGATGGAATTTCCGAGTGCGCGCGTATAGCGGATAATATATTCCGCCGTAATATCCTTCGGGTATATCACGGTATCCAGGTCCAGTCCGTCAACCACCTCATCGAAGGAGATCCTGTTGATCTTCGTAATCGTCTTGATGTTCGACTGCGTCTTTGCGTACAGGGACAGAAAAATGTTTTCCTCATCCATTCCGGTAAGCGCAGCAAACGCATCCGCGCGGTCCAGCCCCTCCTCCAGAAGAAGCGCTTTGTCGGTGCCGTCCCCGTGAATAATCGTCGCGCCGGGAAGCTTCTGACTGAGCATTTCGCAGCAGGCGGCATCCTTTTCAATGATTTTCACATCGATGCCGTTGGCAAGCAGCATATGGGAAAGATAAAAGCTGATTTTCCCTCCGCCCACAATCATGATGTTGTCTACCGGTCTGGAGCCGATGCCGATACGCTTAAAAAATTCCGCCGTTTTTTTCTGGGCGCCCGCAACATACACATTGTCCCGCTCCTGCAGAACAAAGGTGCCGTTCGGGATGATAATTTCTCCGCCGCGCTCGACCACGCAGACCAGAATGTCACTTTTTAATTTGGGTCCAATCTCCTGGATCTCCATACGGCAGAGCGGTGAGTCCGGTTTTATGCGGAATTTCAAGACCTCCACCTTGCCCTTGGCAAACACTTCCACGCTGATTGCCGTCGGAAGGCGCAGCACTCTTGCCGCCTCCCCCGCCGCCGTCAGCTCCGGATTGATGACCATTGCCAGTCCGAGTTCTTTTTTTAAGAATTCTGTCTCCCTGCTGTACTCCGGATTGCGCACGCGGGCAATCGTCAGACAGTCGCCCGCTTTTTTCGCAATCAGGCAGCACATCAGATTCAGCTCGTCCGAGCCGGTGACTGCAATCAGAAGGTCCGCCTTCTTCACGCCCGCCTCCATCAGCGTGTCAAAGCTGATGCCGCTGCCTATGTATCCCATAATATCAAGTTCGTTTACAAGCTGCTCTACACGCTGTCCGTTAATATCCAGGACCGTGACGTCGTTGTCCTCCCTGCTGAGCTGTTCCGCCAGGGTCGAGCCAACCTTCCCGCAGCCTACAATGATTATCTGCATATTTCCTCCGTATGAATGCTTTCTTTGGCGGCAGATGCCGCCGCTGCTTTCATACTTATTTTACGATATACGCATAAAATGTCAATATTTTTCTTTTTCATGAAGCCAGGAGGCTGCGGCGCAGATTACCGTAAGCAGCACGCCTGCCGCGAGAGCCGCCAGTGCCAGTATCGTCAGATGTCCCGCTATCCACTGCGCCAGTTCTGCTATCCATGTTCCATCGCCGCTCGTCTCCATCAGAGCGCTGATGCCGAAAAACACGATAGACGCCGGAACCATACGCACCAGGCTGAGCAATGATCCGTTTTTGATTTTTACAAAATACAGTATCAGAAATTCCAGCGACGTCAAAATCAGCGCAACACCAAAAACGATTCCCGTGAATACCCCGACTCCTTCCATTGCATATATCCCGGAAACCGTCATGCGGATAAGCTCGACGGCTACTCCCATCACCGCGGTCGCCGCCAGCACCAGCACGCCGAACAGATACCGTCCGAATACCCGGTCCGCCACGGAAGCCGGCAGCATATTGACAAATATCTCCGATATATTGTTCGCGGAAAAGAACGGAGTTGACACAACCGCCATTCCGCCGAAAATCATATATAAAATCCCCCAGTACATCGGCTTATCCGTTGCCATAAAGGAAAGAACCAGGCTTAATGCCATGAAAAACGGCAGAAACTTAAAAATACCGTTTGATTTTAAAATATCCAGCTGCACACATTTGAGAATTCTCATGATTTTCCCTCCATATCCTGAATCATATGCACAATAATCTGGTCGATCAGCGGTTTTTCCAGCAGGCAGCCCGGCGGCAGACACGCCGCATCGTCGCTGCGGACGATCGCCTCAAAGCCCACGCCGCTCTCCTTTATGCCCACCAGACATTTGCGCGCGCGTGCATCCAGATCCCCAGGTCCGCCCTTTACCAGCATCCATTCCTCCTGCAGATCCTCCTTGGTTTCGCAGAAAATCTTTTTTCCGCCATTTATAAAGAAAATATAATCCGCGATCTGCTCCAGGTCACTTAAAATATGTGTGGAAAAGAGGACGCTGTGCTCGCCGTCGCTGATGTAGTCCTGCAGGATTTCCAGAATTTCCTGCCGCACCACCGGATCCAGTCCGTTCGTCGCCTCATCCAGAATCAGAACTCTTGTATCGCGCGCAAGCGCTATGGCGAACATCAGCTTCACGCGCATACCGCGCGAAAATTCTTTGATTTTCTTCTTCTCCGGCAGTTTCCACTTTTTCATGTAATCGTTAAATTCCTGCTCCCGGAAGGTGGGATAAAAGTCGCGGCAGATGGAGCGGATATTCTTTACCGTAAAATCCGGCAGAAGCCCGTCGCTGTCGCCCACAAAGCCGATCGCCGCCCTGTACGCAATCGGCTGCTCCTCGTAGCGCAGCCCGTCTATCACGCACGTTCCGCCGTCGGCTCTGATCAAATGGGATATCAGACTTAACGTCGTGGTCTTTCCGGAACCGTTCTGTCCGACATAACCCATAATGTAGCCCTTCGGAATCGAAAAGCTGATATCGGAAAGCGTAAAATCTTTATATTCTTTTTGCAGTCCTTTTACTTCCAATGCATCCATATTCCTGTTTTCCTTTCTGTTCCTGTTTCTGCACAGACGCAGCCGCTTCATTCGCCCCGGCGGATGCCTGCACCATTTCCGCACATTACGGCTGCGATGCTTCATTCATTCCGGTTGTCAGCGCCTGCGATGCTTCGTTCATTCCGGCTGTCAGCGCCTATGCTGCTCTGCCCATTTCGTTGTCAGCGTCTGTGCTGCTCTGCTCATTTCGTTGTCAGCGTCTGTGCTGCTCTGCCCATTTCGTTGTCAGCGTCTGTGCTGCTCTGCCCATTTCGTTGTCAGCGCCTGTGCTGCTTCTGCAGAACCTGCAGCGCCTCCACAAGCTCCTCATCCGTCATATCCAGCTTCTTCGATGCTTCAATCGCTGCGTCCAGATGCTCCTCCATCTGACAGCGGTACTGCTCCCGGATGACCTTGTTATCACGCTTTAGCACAATGCTTCCTTTTCCCTGTACTGAGGCGATATAGCCCCCGCTCTCCAGTTCCCGGTAAGCGCGCGTTGTGGTGATCACACTGATCCCCAGATCTTTTGCAAGCTGGCGGATAGACGGAAGCAGGGTGCCCTCCGCAATCTGTCCATTTGAAATCTGTTCCTTTATCTGCTCCCGTATCTGCGCATATATGGGAAGTTCAGATTGGTTTGAAAGTACAACTTTCATCTATGGCTCCTTTCTAAAGATTATTAAGCTTTGCGACAAACGCATTCTCATCCGTCTGCCCTCTGCTCATATGGTTTCCCCAGGGTATTCTGTTCTTTTATACAGCAAAAGAGTATATACTGTATATATATCATTATATACAGTATATACTCTTTGTCAAGCACTATTTTCAGGGAATTTCCCATACAATACCGGATTTCCTTGCCCCTTCAATCCGCCCCCTGGACACAATGTCTGCCCATCACGCTTCCTTATCACGGCGCTTGCGGACTACCGGAACACCTGCCGTCACTTCCTTATAGCGAAAACAGCTTTCTGCATGGTCATTGATGATTCCGCAAGCCTGCAAATGAGAATACACCGTAACAGAGCCGAGATATTTAAACCCACGCTTTTTCAGATCTTTACTGACCATGTCCGACAGTCCGTTTCTGGCAGGCAGATTTCCTTTCTGGTGTCCCATGTACTGTATGGTTTTTCCCTCTGAAAACTTCCACAGATACTCACTGAACGTACCGAACTCTTCCCGGATTTTCAGGAAACATACCGCATTATGAATAA
The DNA here is from genome assembly GCF_025148285.1 of Marvinbryantia formatexigens DSM 14469. Classification (NCBI taxonomy): domain Bacteria; kingdom Bacillati; phylum Bacillota; class Clostridia; order Lachnospirales; family Lachnospiraceae; genus Marvinbryantia; species Marvinbryantia formatexigens. The sequence goes on from NZ_CP102268.1 coordinate 4,420,086, forward strand.
CCGCCTCGATCTTTCTCCTGGACCGTATCATCCCTTCGGTTTCCATAATTCTCCGAATATCCGCCTCCTGATAGGCGGCTACCTTTTCATAATCAAACCCGTCAAAGCATGTTCGGAATATTTCCCGCTTCTGGATCATCATATTCCAGTTCAGCCCGCACTGCATGGCTTCCATCATCAGAAACTCAAACTGCTTCCTGTCATCATGCAGCGGCATCCCCCATTCCTCATCGTGGTATTTTATCATTTTTTCATTGCACAGGCACCACCTGCATCGTTCCATGCTGTCTCTCCCCCTTGTTTCATCTTTTTTCGTATGCCGGCTCTTATCCATACCTTCCCGGACATTTTTGTAAACTGTCCGGCAGTCCTTTTTTCTACCACCCATCATAGCAGAAAAAGGCTGCCGTATCAATCAAAAGCAGCTTTCCATTGATTATTATGATGAAATACGAAAAGATATCGGATTGATAATGGATATTGAATTTTCTTCCGGCTCTGTTATAATCAGACAGGCGGCCTCTTTTAAGGCTGCCCGGCAGAATTCGTTTAACACAAAATGTTTACATAATCAGATTGAAGCAGAAAGGTACATTATGAATAAAAAGCGTTCACTGGATTTAACCTCCGGTCCCATTTTCAGAACACTCGCTGCACTTGCCATGCCAATCATGGCATCCTCGTTTCTCGCCACCGCCTACAATATCACCGACATGGCGTGGACCGGAATGCTCGGTTCGAAAGCCGTCGCCGGTATTGGCGTCGGAGGCATGTTCGTCTGGCTCTCCCAGGGAGTCGTTCTGTTTCCGCGCATGGGCGGGCAGGTAAATATGGCACAGTGCTGCGGCAGCGGACGCCTGCAGGAGGCGCGCGACTACGCGGCTGCTTCTCTGCAGCTTACCATTCTCCTTGGAGTTCTCTACGGCGGTGCCTGCCTGCTCTTTCTGCATCCTCTTCTTTCCTTTTTTCAGATGAATGATGCAGAAACCTATGAAGCAGCACAGATTTACACGACTATCACCTGCGGATTGATTATTTTCAGTTTCTTAACCCAGACGCTCACCGGACTTTACACAGCGCAGGGTGATTCACGGACGCCCTTCAAGGCGAATCTGGTCGGATTGATCTCAAATATGATTCTCGATCCTCTGCTGATTCTGGGCGTTGGTCCCTTTCCCCGGCTGGAAGCCGCCGGCGCCGCCATCGCCACCGTCTCGGCACAGGTGATTGTTCTCACCGTTCTCTTAGTGGAAATTCTGCGCGCCGCACCGGAGGGCAATCTTCTGAAAACTGTGCGCATTTTCAAGCGTGTTTCCGGAAGCTGCTACCGGAATATCAGCCGGATCGGCATTCCCTCTGCCCTGCAGTCTGCCGCCTACTGCATCATTTCCATGATTCTGACGCGCATGGTCTCTGCTTTCGGTCCCGGCGCAATCGCTACTCAGAGAGTCGGCGGGCAGATTGAATCTCTCTCATGGAACACTGCGGACGGGTTTGGCGCTGCCCTGAATGCTTTTGTCGCACAAAATTTTGGTGCAAAGAAAGTACAGCGTATCCGTGAAGGCTACCGCATCTCCATGCGGGCGCTTGTTGTCTGGGGGCTTCTCATCACAGCCGCCTTTCTCCTGCTGCCCCGCTCTATCTCGCGCCTGTTTTTCTACGAACCGGAAGTCATCGAAACTTCAACAAATTATCTGACTATCATCGGATTCAGCGAGGTTTTTATGAGCGTCGAGCTGATGACGGTCGGCGCACTCTCCGGTCTTGGAAAAACCACGCTCTGCAGTGCGATCAGTATCCTTTTCACCGGTGCGCGCATCCCGCTTGCCCTGCTGCTCTCCCTCACCAGCCTTGGTCTCTCCGGTATCTGGTGGGCGCTGACACTCACCTCCGTAGCAAAAGGAATTATCTTTTACTTTACGTTTCAGATTGTCAGCCGGCGCGTCTCAAAAAATCAGACAGCCAACATGGTAAGCGACCGCCGCAAGACCCAGTGACACAATGATATAATAGCCCGCCACGCGCAGCGTCCATTTCAGGGAGCGGGTTTCATGTGCAGTCGCGCTCATTGTCATAAGGCATGGCATATTAAAATAAAATGCAAAGATAAACGCCAGCGCTTCCGGTTTTGTCAGAACCGCAGGACGCTCCCCGAAAGATTTCCATCCGCCGTGTAAGAAAGCGCCCACATAATCACAAAAACAACCATCACAATGCGGATCGCCCGTTTAAATGCCGCCGGCATCTCTCTCCTAATGCCTAACAACAAAAAATCTCCCCGGTTACACAAAATAACCGAGGAGCTTCCAACTTTTCATTTTTTCAACAGATTGGAATATTTACCCTTTTCTGAATCCGGGATTTTAAGTGCCGCCATCGCCTGCTCTGCCGTCATTTTTAATGTTTCCATTAAATTTTGTATAGCCCTTAATGTGCCAATCTCAATTCCTTTTTCCTCTACACCTTTACTCAAATTGCACATACGCCGCACCTCACTTTCCCTTTCACTATTATGTTATCATAAATCCACCTAATAATCTATATACCATTTCAGGTACTTTATTCCGTCTCCTCGCTGCTCTCTGTCTGGTTCTGGTTTTGCGCCAGCGTGATATCCGTAGTTATCATCTTTCCGTTTCGCTCTACAGACACGCTGACGGTCTCACCCGGCTCATATTTTGCAAGGACGTTGGAGAGCTGCTTTACCGTTTTGATTACCGTGTCCTCCACGCTGATAATACGGTCGCCCGCCTCCAGCAGACCGTCGGACGCGCCGCCTTCCTCCACAGACCGCACGTAAAGTCCGGCTTCCACACCGGCAAGCTGCGCCTGCTCACTGCCGATTTCGGATACAGTAATGTTCATAACAGCGTCATTCTCGCTCTCTGTCAGTGTATCTCCGGTATAATATCCGTCGTTAATCAGCCCGGTGGCGATTTCCTGCGCTGTGTTAATCGGGATGGCAAAACCGATGCCCTCCTGGCTGTCGCCGGAACCCTTTGCGTTGACAATGCCAATCAGCTCGCCGCTGCTGTTAAAGAGCCCGCCGCCTGAATTTCCGGGGCTGACCGCCGTGCTTGTCTGGAGCACATCCAGCGAAACAGCATTTCTCACAGAGCCAAATCCGTAGCTCTGACTGCTGCTGTCCAGAGCTACCGTGATGGTACGCTCTGTTGCGCTGATAATACCGTCCGTAATGCTGCCGCCAAGCGTTCCGCCCGGATTTCCGACTGCATATACCGTCTCCGCCAGCTTCACCTGGTCGCTGTCCCCCAGCGTAGCCGCCTGCAGCCCCTGCGCATCAATTTTAATGACGGCAATGTCGCCCGTCTCATAGCTTCCCACGAGCTGCGCCTGATATTCGTTGCCCTCGTAGTCCGTCACCGCGATGGAATCCGCGCCGGAGACAACATGTGCGCAGGTGAGGATATAGCCATCCTCACTGATGATGACGCCGCTTCCCGCGCCGCTGGATACCTGCGCGCCGTACCAGAACTGATTGTACTGAATCTGCTCGGTCGCGATGGAAACGACCGTCGGGCTGATAGCCGCCGCAACGTCCGTCGCGGACATCTCTTCCCCGTCGCTGCTTCCGGTGCCGGAGCTGCCTGTCACCTTCTGGATGACCACCTTCCCGGCGTTCTGGCTGGCTGCCCAGGAGCCCGCATAACCGCATGCCAGCGCAATCAGCGCCGCGGCAGCCAGGATTCCCACCGTCTGCGAATGCTTTCCGTGCCCGTTTGTTTTCCTGTTTTCCGGTTCTTCATACTGCGGAACCTGCTGCGGTTCCCTGTTCTCATAATAATTATTCTCCATTTTCTGTTCTCCCTTCCAGCATTTTCATAAATAATTCTCCGCTTATCGTTTCTTCGCGGTACAGATATTCCGCAAGCTCATGCAGCTTCTGTATATTCTCCTGAAGAATCTCCTTTGCACGCTCCTGCCTGCTCTTTACCAGCGCAATCACCTGCCGGTCTATTTCCTCCGCCAGCGCGTCGGAGCAGTTCAGCGAGGTATCCCCGCCAAGGTATACGTTTTCCACCCGCTCCATTGCCACCATTCCGAAATCCTCCGACATGCCGTATCTGGAAATCATTGCTCTCGCCAGCTTTGTCGCCTGCTCGATGTCGTTGGCGGCGCCGGTGGTAATTTCTTTAAACACCAGCTCCTCTGCCGCCCTGCCGCCTGCAAGCACGGAAATCTTCTCCAGGAGCTCCTGTTTGCCCATCAGATAATGCTCCTTCTCCTCCGTCTGCATGGTGAAGCCCAGCGCGCCGGAGGTACGCGGAATAATCGTAATCTTTGTAACCGGAGCCGACTGACTCTGCTTCGCCGCCACGATGGCGTGACCGATTTCGTGGTACGCGACAATCATTTTTTCCTTCTCGGAAAGAATGCCGTTTTTCTTTTTGTACCCGACCAGAACCGTCTCGATGCTTTCCTCCATGTCCTCCTGCGTCACATACTCCCTTCCCTCGCGGACGGCGCGCAGAGCCGCCTCATTAATCATATTGGCAAGGTCCGCGCCGGAAGCTCCGGAGGCGGCTTTGGCAATCTCCTTTAAATTGACATCAGAGCCCATCCGCACCTTTTTCGCATGGACACGGAGGATTTCCTCCCTGCCGATGTAATCCGGCAGCTCCACCGGAATCCTCCGATCGAATCTTCCGGGACGGAGCAGCGCCGGGTCAAGGCTGTCCGGACGGTTGCAGGCGCCCAGGATTACCACGCCTTTGGAAGCATCAAAACCATCCATTTCCGTTAAGAGCTGATTAAGCGTCTGCTCGCGCTCATCATTTCCGGAATAACCCTGGGCGTCTCTTTTCTTTCCTACGGTATCTATCTCATCGATAAAGACGATACAGGGCGCCCGTTCCCCTGCCTGTTTGAACAGATCGCGCACCTTGGCGGCGCCCATTCCGGCAAACAGCTCGACAAATTCCGAACCGGATATCGAGAAAAACGGCACACGCGCCTCGCCCGCCACCGCCTTTGCCAGCAGGGTTTTTCCGGTACCCGGCGGTCCTACAAGCAGCGCACCCTTCGGCATCTTCGCACCGATTTTCTGGTACTTCTCCGGATTATGCAGATAGTTTACAATCTCCATCAGCGCCTCCTTCGCCTCGTCCTCGCCTGCTACTTCCGCAAACGATACGCCGTCCGTGGACTGCACATACACCTTGGCGTTTGACTTTCCAAAGCTCATAAAGCTGTTTCCGTTTCCCATTTTCTTCAGAAAATAGCGTATCAGAAGGAAATACAGCAGCACCGGCAGCCCCACGCTTAAAACCAGACTTAGAATTGTGCTGAAGACCCCGCCGCTCTCCTGGTTTACCTGCGAGAATACTGCGCCCGATTCATACAGACGGTCCACCAGCTTCGGGTCCGACATCCGCTCGGTGTAGTAATATTTCTCCTGCCTGTTCTGGAAAACGCCGCCGAAAAGGCTTTCCGGAAAGACCATGCCGGAGCTGTCCTCCTTCAGTGTATAGTAAATCCGGGTGCTCTCCACCTGCACGCGGTCAATATTCTCATTTTCCAGCTCCTCCAGGAATGTGTCGTAGGTCACTTCCTCTGCGCCCGTATCCGACATCAGCATTCTGGCGACCACCGTATTCAGCAGAATAAGTACCACCAGCACCACCGTACAGATAATCAGAATTTTTTTCTTTTTTTCCTTATCCATTGGCTTCTTCTCCTTTCCTCCCTCTGTTTTCTGAAATTCTATCAGACATTATCGCTGGAAAATGTGTTCACTCTGTCATGAGGAAATAACTTTTCTGTGAACAAACCTTAACGGAAGATAAACTCTGCTAAACCGGAGGATTTATGCCACAGGAAGCTGCAAAGTAACTGTCTGCGGCGCAGGAAAAAACCGACGGAAGAAAAATCTCCTCCCGCCGGCTTCTTGTCCGCGCTATATCCCCATCGGTTTTCTGTTATTCGTCTGTTTCGTTCTCCGTCTCCCCGGCATCCGCAGTCTCATCATCCGTTTCCCCGACGTCCGCAGCTTCGCTTTCTGCTTCCGATTTTTCTTCAGAATCGTCGTCTGCAGCTTCACTTTCTGTTTCCGTCTCTGCTTCAGAAGCGTCCTCTGCGGTTTTGCTCTCCGCTTCCGTCTCTGCTTCAGAAGCGTCCTCTGCGGTTTCGCTCTCCGCATCCGTCTCCGTCTGCACAATCTTTTCAGCCGTATATTCCAGGAATGGTTCTACCATGCCGGGTGCAATGGTGTGTACCTGGGTGGAGCCGGAGAGCTGCGTGTAATAATTGCCCTCGCTGTCCGTACTGCCGATTTTGATGGTTTTGCTCTTGGCGGAATCATCCTCCTCATAGGTAATCGTCAGCGTGGCGAACGGCTCCTCCAGCCCGTACTGCGCCAGATCTTCGCCCTCGCAGTCATGCTCCAGATAATCCACATAATATACGCCGGAAATCTGCGCCACCAGCTCCGAGGTAATATCTGTATTCGCACTGTCCTTCACACCGTCTCCCTCTGCCATCCAGGTATCCTCCTCTTTATAAATCATGTAGGATGTATCCTCACTGTTAAAGGTAATACCGGTAATGTTATCCTGCGTGATTGGCGGAAGCTCCTCGCTGACGGCGTAATCATACAGACCGTCATAAATTGCTGTCCGCACATCGGAGCTGACCGTATAAACGGTGGTGTCCGAATCTGCCAGCATCAGATAATCGTTGCCGGTGCTCTCATTATTATCACCGATGGTCAGCACCTGCTCCGTGCCATCCTCCATATCCAGCGTGATTACATTCTGCGGGTCCTCCATGCCGTACTCCGCGGTATCCTCCACATCGGTCAGCGTGCGCAGGGCTTTCAGCGGCGTGACCGCCGCAAAAAGCTCCTCCAGGACCTCCTCATCCACGGGAAAGGTTTCATCCCCCGCAAGCTGCCAGGAGCCGCTCTCCTTCTCAAAGGTGTACTGGTCGTCACCGATAAAGAACGATATCGCCGTCAGACTGTCCGTATCCGTCTCCCAGATCACCTCTCCCTCCGCCTGCAGCGCTTCCTCTTCCTCCGCCTGCTCATTATGCTCCTTCAGTGCCATATATCCGCCCACCAGAGCGGCGAGCGCCAGCACTGTGACGCTCATGGTAATTGTTTTTCTTTTCATTCCGTGCTCCTTTCTGCCACAGTGTATGGCTACTGCCGTCTCCGTCTCAGCCAGGTGTACAGACCCGCTATCAGAAATCCGCCCGGAATCACACCGATTACCAGAATGCTCCAGAAGCTTGCGCTTGCCGCCGGGACCGTCAGATACTCTGTGGACATACTCTTCGCCGGAATGGATACCGTCGTCTCATTTCCGCAGAGCCAGCTTATGGTATTGACAAACAGACGGTAATTTCCGCCGGACACCATCTGATTTGCCGACTCATCCAGAAGCGAGGAGGACGTAAAGACTGCAATGCGCGTCTCGGCGGTTTCCGTATCGTCCTCCGCATCCTCATCCTCCGCGCCGCTTTCTGTATCCGTCTCAGAATCCGTATCCGCACTGGATTCTGCGTCCGCATCGTCAGACGCCGTGTCCGTCCCGGATTCTGCATCCGTCCCGGAATCCGCATCTGTATCCGCTTCCTCCTCTTCGATTTCCAGCCCATCCAGCACGGTATCCAGGCTCACATCCTCCGATACTTCCGCCGTCTCCGCCAGAAGCTCCTCTGTCAGTTCTACCGTTTCCGTCGCCAGCGCTCCGATGGAAAACGGTCCGTCGATGTCGCCGTCCTCCTGCGCATAGGTTTTCATGTTCTCCACATCTGTTTTCGAATACGAGTTATCCGAGGTAGTCAGCACGCTGGTGACGGTAAGTCCGTCCCGCGTATTCTCCGAGAGCTGCAGTCCCTGCGCTGCTGCCACCAGCACGTAACTTCCGCCGCCGGTCAGATCCTCCGATACCTCCGTGCTTTCAATCGTCGGCAGCAGATAATACGGCACCTGGACGTAATGACCGTTATCGCTCTCCAGCACCACGCCCTCCGCTTTCTCCATTCCGTAATACTCCAGCACCGATTCCAGATTCGGCATCTCCTCGGTGCTGTAATCCGTCACAATGACCGCACGTCCGCCCGTTCTCAGATAATTCAGAAGCTTCTGCGCCTCCGCATCCGTCAGATCCTGCTGCGGCGACAGAATCATAACCGCGTCAGCGTCCTCCGGAACACGCTCCTCCGATATCAGATTCAGCTCCTCCGTCTGCACATTCTCCTTCTCAATCGAGCTTTGCAGAGACGTGCCCACGGTCGCCTCATTATGCCCTGTCAGCGTATAAATCTTCGGCAGGCTACCCGAAGAGAGCGCCGCGATGGCGCTGGTAATCTGCCCCTCCGCGTCAAATCCGGTAGTCTCGTAGGAATAATAATTATAGTTAAATTCCGACTCGTACATATCCTCATAATTAATAATTCTGCTCTGCCCGCCGCATTCTATGATGACGCTGTTCTCCGTCAGTGATTCGTCGGTGTACTGCGAGGTGAACTTCGGATAGCGCACCGGGTCCTTCTCCACCACCTTAATGTGTCCGGAAGCGCCCTCGTAGCGCTCCAGCAGGCGGGAAACGTTCGTATCGCGGTTCTCATCCTGCACCACATAATAAATTGTGATGTCTTCCGTGAGAGAATCCAGCAGCTCCTCGCTCTGCTCCGTGAGCACAGAGAGCTGCGCGCTCGTCAGATCTATCTGCGTATATTTTGACGGGAGCTCCGAGACAATCAGATTCACGACCACCGCCGCTGCGACGACGATTGCTGTGAGCATCAGACTGTAAGAGCCATGCTTTGTCTGACGTCTCCCTTTTTCCAGTTTGATTGATTTGATTTTCATAAACTGCCCCTCCTAGCTCCAGCGTCTCTTCTGAATCGACTCCACCGTCAGAAACAGAAATACACCGATAATCGATAAATAGTAAACCACTCCCGTTATATCAAAAATGCCGCTGGCAAATTCGGAAAAATGTCCGGAAATATCAAACACGCCGAGGATATCCTGGATAATGCCCTCAAATGCGGTAGAATTTACCATGTACAGCACCACCAGCACCGCCTCGCCCGCAATCAGAAAGATGCCCGCAATCACCCTGTTTTTCGTCCAGTACTGAATCAGAAAAGCGGCTCCCAGCACCAGCGCCGCCAGAAAGAGCAGAGATGCCGACGCCGTTTCCGGGAAGAAACCGGCAATACCGTCCATCAGATAGCAGACAAACAGCGCCAGGAAGGTCAGCACCGCCGCGATGACCTGACTCTCCGTCACGGAGGAAATATACAGACCGATTGCCAGAAAGCTGCAGCCCATCAGCCAGAAGCCAAAGAGCGCCGCATATGTCTCCCCGTATGGAATACTGCCAAACTGCGTCAGAATCAGCGGATAAAGCGCCAGCACCAGCACCACGATCAGGAAAATAAACACCAGCGCCAGATATTTTCCAACCACGATTTCCGTCACGGAAACCGGCGACGTCAGCAGAAGCTGGTCCGTCTTCTGTTTGCGCTCCTCCGCCAGAATACGCATGGTCAGAATCGGCACCGCAATCAGAAACACCACCAGTACCGCATTCAGTGTATAGGCAAATTTCGGATAAGCGCCGTTTAAATGATACGCCGTAAAATAAATACCGCTCACCACCAGCATAAAGGCAATAAACACATAGCCGGTCATCGTGGTCATATAGCCCTTTATTTCCTTTTTTAATATCGCAATCATTCTTTCTTCGCTCCCTTCCCGGCAAACAGCCGCTTCTTCTTCGGCGTCTCCTCTTTCTGCTGAACGCCCGCCGCCGGATTATCCGTCAGCTCCAGGAAGACATCCTCCAGGGAAATGCGCGTCTGCTGCATACGCAGCACCGGCATTTTCTGCTCCGCAAAAAGGTAGAAAAGCTTTCTGCGCAGGTCGGTGCCGCCCGCTGTTTTTACGGTAATATCGCAGGCGTCCTCCTCATCCGACGGCTTTACCTCGCAGGAATGAATCCCCTCAATCCCGCCAAGTGCTCTGCGGATATCCGTTTCCTTCGCCTCCACCGTCAGCTCCAGCGCCTCGGAGCCCTTCATCAGATGCACAAGATTGTCCGGCGTATCGCTCGCCACCAGATTTCCGTGCGAAATAATCATAATATGGTCGCAGATTGCACTGATTTCTGAAAGAATATGGGAGCTTAAAATAACTGTATGTTTTTTTCCAAGACCGCGGATCAACTCGCGTATCTCAATAATCTGCTTCGGGTCCAGTCCCACCATCGGCTCATCCAGAATGATGATCTCCGGATAGCCGAGCAGCGCCTGCGCCAGCCCGGTTCTCTGCCGGTAGCCCTTGGAGAGATTCCGTATCAGGCGTCTTTTCATCGTCGTGATGTCCGTCATTTCCATGACATCGTAAATCATTTCCTCCTGCTCCTTTTTCGGAATCTTCTTCAGTCCCGCCGCAAAGCTTAAATATTCCTCCACCGTCATTTCCGGATAAACCGGCGGAATCTCCGGCAGATATCCAATGCATTTGCGCGCCGCCTCCGGCTCGTCGAGAATATTGTGCCCGTTTATCAGCACCTCGCCTGTGCTGGGCGCGATATAGCCGGTCAGAATATTCATCGTCGTGGATTTGCCCGCGCCGTTCGGTCCGAGAAAGCCGTAAATCTGCCCCTGCTCCACCGTGAAGGACAGATTATCCACCGCCTTCGCAATCCCGTACTGCTTTGTTAAATTCTTCACCTCAATCAAAGCAAAAACCTCCATCCATAAATTTGCGCGCGCCGGTTTCCCGCCGTACCCGCGCATTCCGGTTTCTATCCTAGCCGCTTTTCCTAAACTGAATTTAAACTGGACCGATATGATTTTGAAAATTGTGTGAAACTTCTCAAAAGTTAAACTTCGGTTTAGATTTTCATGTTAGACTGTGAATAATAATTGAAAATGAGGTGATACGATGTTTCAGATACTGGTAGTAGATGACGATAAAAATATCCGCCGTTTTTTGTGCGCCGTGCTCTCCAACGCAGGCTATCGTCCCATCGGGGCTGCCTGCGCGGAGGACGCTCTGAAGATCATGGAAGAAAAAAGAATCGATCTGATTGTGCTGGATGTTATGATGCCCGGCATGGATGGCTACGCATTTACAAAGCTGCTGCGCGACTGCCGAAACGACCTTCCTGTCCTGATGCTCACGGCAAAGCAGCTCCCGGAGGACTTGAAGCAGGGCTTTCTTGCCGGAACGGATGATTATATGACAAAACCGGTCAATGAGGAGGAGCTGCTGCTGCGCATCGGGGCGCTGCTGCGCCGTGCGCGGATTGCCTCCGACCGTCAGCTTACCGTCGGTTCGACAACGCTCAATTTTGATTCTCTCACTGTATCGTGCCGGGGAGAGACGCAGCTTCTGCCGCAGAAAGAGTTCTTTCTATTATATAAGCTTTTATCGTTCCCGAACCATATTTTTACGCGCCTGCAGTTAATGGAAGAAATCTGGGGTCCATGTACGCAGTCCACCGACGCCACCATCAGCGTCCACATCAACCGGCTGCGCAAGCGGTTTGAAAATTCCCCGGATTTTTCCATTATCACCATCCGCGGGCTCGGATACAAAGCACAGCTAAAGGAGGGCACCCCATGAAAAAGAAACCCGGCTTTATGACGAGCATGACGCTGATTACCACCGTCATTGTCTTTCTGCTGCTTACCGTTACCATGTTTCTCAGCAATATCATTACCTTTTTTCTCATCCGCAAAGGATGGCTTCCCTTCCATCCCAGCGAGCCGCCCGTCCCGATGCTGCTGCAGAATGCTTTTATCAGCATCGTGGTCGGCACCGTGCTGACGTTTTTTGTCGTACATCTTCCCCTGCGTCCCATCCAGACGCTCATCCAGGCGATCCATGAGGTGGCGCGGGGCAATTTCCAGACAAAAATATATATCGAGCATCCAAGGGAATTCCGCGAGCTGTCGAAATCCTTTAATCAGATGACGGACGAGCTCTCCGGCATCGAAATGCTGCGCTCTGATTTTATTAATAATTTTTCCCATGAATTTAAGTCCCCGATCGTCTCTATCTCCGGCTTTGCCCGGCTTATGAAAAGCGGCAATCTGACGGAGGAAGAGCAGCAGGAATACCTTGATATTATTATTTCGGAATCCGCGCGCCTCTCCGAGCTGTCCACGAATGTGCTGAATCTTTCCAAGGTGGAAAGCATGACGCTGCTCACTGATTTCACCTGCTACAATCTCAGCGAGCAGATCCGCCAGTGCGTGGTGATGCTGGAGGCAAAATGGACGCAGAAAAATATTACTTTCCAGCTTGATATGGAGGAATTGATTCTGATGGGAAATGAAGCCCTGCTCACTCAGGTGTGGACAAATCTGATTGACAACGCTATTAAATTTTCCCCGGAGGGCAGCACTATCGCTATCGCGCTTACAAAGGACGATACCGCCGCACATGTCTCTATCCGCGATGAGGGTATCGGGATTGAACCGGAAAAGCAGAAATATATTTTTGATAAATTTTACCAGGCGGATACCTCGCACTCTGTTGCTGGAAACGGACTGGGGCTTTCCCTGGTCAGCCGGATTCTGAAGCTCCATCACGGAAGCGTTTCCGTGGACAGCGCCCCCGGCAGAGGCAGTATCTTTGTGGTGTCGCTGCCGCTCTCGCAGCTTTCATAAGGCGGGCGGCGGTTTCTTCACGAACCGGGACGCACCATATCTTCCGGCGGCATATGTTTCACGAACCGTGGAGCGGCATATCTTCCGGCGGCAGACACGTTGATTTTTTGGATTTGCTGCGCCGCTTATTGGCATTCATTTTGCCTCCATGAAAGCTGGTCGGACAAAATGAATGCTGCTATGCTCGCAAATCCTGCAAAATCTGCCTATCGTCTGCTGCCGGAAGATATGCCGCTCCACGGTTCTGTGAATTTTATGCCGGGAATACCCAAGAGGGTAACGCATTATTGCGTATTATCCCGCATTTAAGCCTTTTCGGATAATGGGAATTACCACATCATCAAGTATTATTATGTACTATCATTTCAAAATTTGTTACATTTTCGTTGCAAAAACTCTTTTTTGTTGCACAAGCCCGACTATCGGACTCTTTCCTAAAATACATCGTATTTCTCTGATAGATGTTTCATTGACTCTACCTTTTTCATGTCAGTGACCTCGGCGTATATATCCATTGTAGTTTCAATATTAGCGTGTCTCATAATGGATTGAATCACCTTAATATTAGTCTCCTGCTCACAGAACCTTGTGCAGAACGTATGTCTCAAATGGTGACACGAAAAGTGCGGTAAAATAACCGGCTGCCTTTTCTCTTTTTTCGCCTTCAAGACTTCCTCTGCATTATAGCTCTCTAAAATACGTTTGATGGTTCTATTGACTGTCTGTGGATTGTGTACATTTCCAAAACGATTGCAAAACACAAATCCTGTCATCCCATCAATCTCGGTACTGTTAAACCCATTCTCCTTCTGTACTTCGTATTCCTCTTTAAAAGCATCATACACAGCATCCAGCATAGGTATTGTACGGATGCCTGCTTCGGTTTTCGGTAACGACACTTGAAAAACACTTTTTCTCGTCTTAGCACCTTCCTGTGCATAATATACAACACTATGGTTAATGCTGATAGTTCTGTTTTCAAAGTCTAAATCTTGCCACCTCAAACCAATAATCTCTCCGATTCTGCCACCTGTTCCAAGAAGAACAGTAAAAAGTGGCGTCCAATGACAAAATATCGGATTATTGGCAGTATAATTCATAAATGCTCTCTGCTGCTCCACCGTTAAAGCGTGTCTGACTCCGTGATTCCGCCCCGGTTTCTTTTTAATCTGCGCCATTACCCCGTCACTGGGATTTGTACGGATAATATCATCTCTAACCGCAAGCTGAAATGTTGGATGTAATACCGTATGTATTGTTTCAAGCGTGTTAATTTGCAGTTTTTTCTCATTAATCAAATGATAGTAAAAATACAACACATCGGAATACTTAATTTCTGCTATCTTACGTTTTCCAAATTCATCTCTGACAAAATGATTATACATATACTTGTAATTCGTATAGGTAGTCTTTCTTAAATCTGTCTTTGTGGATATGTATCTGTCAAACACAAAATTCAGATCCGCATTTCCTGCAGCGTACACATCCAAACCGTCCAGTTGATCTTTCAGTAATTGATTTTCTTTTTCCCGCAATGTCCGCAAATCAGTAGCATAAATGTACTTTCTTCTTCCAAAAGGATCGGTATAGGTATACACATACCGCATATCTTCTGTTCTCTGGCTTTCTCCTTTTCTTAAAGCCCTGCCTTTGTTATCTTTTCTCGCTTTCGCCATCTCTACTCCTTTCTAAGTAAAGGAAAGAGATTTTGTACTTTCTTTCAAGCATCACGAATTTTGGTATAAAAGTTCTATACCTTTCAGTAATGCCTGTGTCATGGTCATGTTATGACTGGCAGCATACTTTATGAATTTTTCGTATTCATCATCTGAAAGCCTGATTGTCACTGACTTCAATTTGGGAGAGTCCTTTTTCGGTCTCCCGATTTTTGCCATTCATATGCACCTCCCGTTCATAACTAAGACTATTATACTTTCCGTCCAACGAAAAGTCAAGTGTTTTCGTCTTACAAAAATATACTTTTACAAAATCTCTTCATATATTATCCTTTTACATGAAACGTCTCTAAGTATTCCTCAAAAATATCACAATTTACTAAAACCAATTTATCCAACTTATAAACTGCATTCGCATCCTTTGCCATCTGCTCAAATTTTCTTTGACACATACTATACAATTCTGCCCCCTCTTTATAACGAACAAATCTTTTTTTATTTATTTTTTGTTTCACTTCTATATCCTCTCTTTGATTGTTTTGTCAGTTTTCTCCAAATCTCCTGCAGGCGACTGCCGGGCGCAGCCTCATTGGTATCACACCATCCTCTCGGACCGGAGCAGCTTATCTCCGGAAGTCTCATTATCAGAAAACAGTATCCTCGCGCAAAGTGCCGGACACAGGCAGTCATGGCGTATCTGTCACATAGCTCCACTGTTTTCTGCGTCCTGCAGGATAAAATATGAAGTTGTCAAGGTACACCTGCCCTGTTATGAACAGCAGAAACAGAAAGGGATATTTCTGCTGTTCAATCCGGGCTAAATTTCAAATGCTAAAATCTTAGTGATTAACTTTGTTTCAAGCCGTCTCCGCAATGTTTCGTCCACACAGTAATGAACCTGTCTGTTTTCGTCATACATCTTTCTGGTAGACAGTACCGCTATGTAACCTTCATAGTGTTTCAGCACTGCATTGATTGCTCCAATGTCCCCGTTTGAAGCTGCCCTAATTGTCTGGAAAGAAGGCAGATCAAACGCTTCGTCATTTTTACTTTTCCTGCTCATTTTGATATTCCTCCATCATTTCTTTCATCAGTTCCAGCGAGCGTCTACGATGCTCATGGACTGTGCTTCGCACAAGATTCATTGCCCTTGCAATCTCCGCATCGCTCATATCCATGAAATAAGACAGCAGCACTACCTTCTGTTTGCTTTCAGAAAGCGACTGTATTGCCTCCGCAAGTAATGTGTCTTTCACTTCAATGTCATATCCAAGTACCCGGAAACACTTGTTTTCTACTTTGTACCTGTCCACAGTGAAAATACTGTCCAGTTCCTTCTCCGAAAGCTCCGAAAACAATACTTCATGTTTCTGCAGATAGGTAATATGCCGATAATAGTCAGCAGCCTCGCCTTTCAGCGCCAGCTTGCATATCCGGTCAAACTGATTCCGAATCGTCAGTTCATCATTGGAAGAAGATTTCCCCATAAGAGTTCACCTCCTTCCCCTTCCACCAGCACATGGATGAAGTTTCTATCTCCCTTTCATCCATAGTCCCGAATGGGTGATGCCCGATGTTCGGTTCGGGAAGAAAATTTTTTAAAAAATTTTCATATATATAAAATGCGCCCGGACAGGCTAACGAAGCCCATCGGACGCACTTTATAACTGATTCAATTATTACCCCTGCTCTGATATAGGTTTTTACCATAGGTACAAGGGTGTTTGACAGAGCGGCAATCATTAAGATTTTTTTAGCTGTATACCTGACAAACGGCATAACTGCCGCTCATATTTCTTTCTTAAAACCACTCTGCGCTCCGGCAAAATCCCGGAAACAGAAAAAGAGTATTCAAATAACCCTTTCCGGAATTTTGTTTTTTTTAATCCGAAAAAGGACTTGAATGCTCTTTCTAGGTTTTAACCCCCATAAAATACTAAGCTCACACCCTTTTCACTTTTCAAATACGGGTTAATACACTATATTTATGGAGGTGAATAAACATGGATATTCCCAAGACACTCTTTGCAACAATGGTAAAAAATGCCCGGATGGATCGGCACTGGACACAGGAAGAACTTGCGGAAAAGCTCGGCATATCTCTCACTTATCTGGGAGATTTGGAACGCCACAAAGGTACTCCAAGCCTGCCCTTGTTTTGTAAAGCTATGCGGCTATTGAATCTTTCCGCAGATGATTACGTCTATCCAAACGGAAACAGCGATAATTCTACATATAAGCAGTTGCTTCGTCTGCTGACGCACTGCAGCGAACATCAACTTCAAGTTCTTCTGGCAACAGCCACCGCCCTGCTGCAGCCCGACCCATCAGGAAAAGCATTGAACGGTATTAAATACCCCTTTGCATTAAAATAATTCAGCATCTCATTTAAAACAGCCTCCTCATTTTCCTCAAACGATATCAGCAATACCTTTCCCACCAAATCACTCCTTTTATTCTTTAAATGCCCTCCTATTTCTAATATGAAGAATCAATAAATACTATATTACTTCAAAAGCTTTCCATTTTCCTGATTTTTGCCGCCAAATGAAAATAATCGCCCTAATTACCCAATCACATACCATTGCAATCGCATTAAATATATTGTGAATCAGCACAAGCCATACTACAAGTTCCTTTGTTTCCTCTTCCAATGAATAAAATTTCAAAAAAAGAGGAAGCAGTAAAAAAATCAGGATATTCCATATCGTTGAGCTAATCAACGTAATCTTTGTCAGTTTATTAAAATAATAATCAGCACTTTCCGTATCGTGGCTTCCCATACATTGACCGATTACTGTAATAAATACCGGTCCCATTGATAACCCCGCCAAAGCCGCCAGCGACCAGATACTCTGTGCAACTCCGTTTGCCGCAATCTGATAGGTTCCAAAAAGCGCCACAATACTGCTCAAAGCTACCTTAACCAGTTGAAAAATCCCGTTTTCTACGCCGTTCGGTACTGCCACCTTCAAAATACATTTCAACAGCCCTCGATTCCAGTGAAAAATCCACTTCCTTCGATAATGTACTTCGTTTTTTCTTTGAAAACATAAGTATGTAATCATTACCGCCGACACGATACGGGCAATCAGCGACGGCCATGCTACCCCTGCCACCCCCGCTTTCAAAGCAAAAACTCCTACCATATTTCCAATCACATTTATCGCATTGGAAATGAACGATATATACATTGTCGCACTGGTCTTTCCAAGACTTCGATAAACTGCCGCACCGGAATTATATACCGCATGATCCGTCTCCTTTTTTCCAATGTACTGGCTAATCACAACTGCCCCTCCGGAAGCAAGCGCAGTAAAAAGATATATGAATATCGTATTAAACTGATTTACCAGAGAAACTCCCGAAACGGCAGCTTCCCCGGCATAGCTTACCACTAATGTATCCGCAATCCCTACAAGCATAACCAAAAGCTGTTCTAAGAATAATGGCACAATCATTTTTTTCAGATCTTCATTAGTAAACAGATTGTCCTTTTTCATTTCTTCATTTCCTTATGTTTATGCTTTGATACAGATAATTCTCGTAATATTTTTGATGCGTAATAAGCGATAAATACCCAAAATCCCATCATGGACAAATACTCTGCAAAAATCACAGCCGGACTCTTCATATAATCAAGAAAAGCGAACTCCACTCGAAGAAGCATATAGGATAAAATATCTGCCTGATAAAAACAAATCGCTCCATAGCCTGAAATCAGAACGGCAATCAGCCGAAGTAACCATATCCGAAACACAGACTTGCTCTCCCCGCACACTTTTCGGAACATACTGACCACCATTCCCCAATGAAATCCCAGATGGAGGCTCATCAATACAAAACCCCAGTAAGAACCTGCAAGATGCAGCACTCTCGCCAATGCCATCCCCCCGTTAATCGGGAGGAAGGAAAACACATGGCGGGACATTACAATGCCACTGTAACCAAGTACAAGCATTGACACAAGTACGGCAATATTTATCCCCGTCTGAAGGATTCGTAAAAGCGTGTATCTTCCTTTCAGCAAATGTCCATACCACCGTCTGTTCATAAGATTATGCAACAGAAACATCACAAGCATGCCTGCTCCAATCCATTCATGGAGCGTTTCGCCCGTAACCTGATATGCCATCAGCATAAGAAGGCACACTGTCATCAGAAGATCGACAAGCATCTTTATTCTTTTCTTCATAATCGCCTCACCTGTCGCTTATTCTGCACTTACCTCTGCCAGTCCAAAGCTATTTACCCATTCTACAATTTCAGCGTGTGAACTGTCTCCAGACAGCCGTGTTCCCTCAAGCCACTCACCGCCGCTTGTAAGCTGCTCCAGATTTGCAGCACTGGAACCAATGCCGCTTCCACCGGAAGTGCAGAACGGAACTACCGTCTTTCCGGAAAAATCATAGCTTTCCACAAAGGTACTGACAATTCTCGGAGCTTCTCCCCACCAGATAGGATAACCAAGAAATACAACGCGATAGCGCTCCATGTTTTCTACCGAGCCGGAAATTGCAGGACGTGCAGAAGGGTCATTCATCTCAATCGTGCTGCGGCTGTTGTCATTACTATAATCCAGGTCAGCGTCCGTATAAGGATCTTCCGGTACAATTTCGTAAAGATCGGCCCCTGTCGCATCAGATATTACTTCTGCTACACCTTCCGTTGTATTGGTAGCGGAAAAATACGCAACTAACACATCGCTGCTTTCTTCCTCTGTTTCATTTTCCGTTTCTTCTGGCACAAATACATCCGTATTGCTTTCCTGCTCCGGCATTTCCTCTGATATGGGTTCGTCCGTACTGTTTTCCTGCTCTGACGCTTCTTCTGATATGCTGTTTTCCGTATCCACAGGGCTTGTTTCAGCCGTCTCCTTATTACCGGCGCAAGCCATAAGCGATACTGCCATTAAAAGAGTAAGTAAAAGAGCTGCAAATTTTTTCATGATCTTACCTCCGTTTTTTGATAATTGTTCATTATAATTTTAAAATTCTAAATACCATTTGAATCCAGCCAGCTTTCCACTGTCATTTCTGCTGTCGGCACATCAGCCGAATTGAGAGCCAGTCCTTCCAGCAATTCATCCGCATGGCTGGCCTCACGTATCGTGTTATAACTGCTGCCTTCTCCATATCCATCATGAGTACAAAATGGAATTACTGTCTTTCCCGACAAATCATACTCATCCAGAAATGATAGCACAGCCTGTGGAACATCCGTTGCCCAAATCGGATAGCCAATAAACACGATATCATATTGTAAAATATCCAGATCACTCTCCACCAGCGGCGGCAAATATTCTTCATCCATTTCATTATGGTTTAATTCTCGAAGTTCATCAAAATCCACAGGATATGGCTCCCTTGTCCGAATTAAATGCAGATCTCCGCCAACATTTTTCTGAATCATGCGGGCAATGTATTCTGTCGTTCCATATTTTTCTTCATCCACTACAATACTGGCAGAGGTAGTTGCATCCACATCCTCCGGATACTCCGTATTGCCCCAGCGTGAAAAATACACAATTAAAATGCCGCTTTCACTTCCTTCGGCAGAATTCGTATCGACATTTTCTGTTTGTTCCACAGTTGAATCCTCCGTAGATTCCTGTAGCTTCGGTTCCTCTTTTTCACTTTCCTCCGCCAGACTGTTACCACATCCGGTAAAGGAAAAAATGAATACCATTGAAAACAGGGCCACTAAAAATTTTTTCATCGCCAACCTTCCTTTCGTATGTCCTTGCTTACCCGGAATAATATACTGCCCCATCATAATATGCCTCCAGATAGCCGTACATAATAATCTTCATCACCGCTGACTTCCATTTGCCTGTTACTGTAAAATCCGTATATGTTCTCCCCCATAGGTATGTATTTCTATTACTGCGTCCTGTACTGAATTTTCTGTCAATTTAACCATAGTATTCTCTGGATTTTCATTTCCGGCATATGTTCTATTGCAGCACAACAATATGATAGCCACTGCGTATATAATAAATTTTCTATTCATTCTTACTTCTCATTTTATATGGCGATGCTATTGGGTAAATCGAATCTGAAACAGCCGATATACTTCTTCTAATTTTCGTACCTCCAGAATATGATTTTTCTCTGCATCCATCTGCTCAATTATTGTCATTTCTTTATCGCTCAGTTGAAAATCACTGATTTTCCAGTTTTCTCTGATTCTATCTTCATGTATAGATTTCGGAATTGCTATAATTCCATTTTGCCTCATCCACCGAAGAATAACCTGCGCCGGACTTTTGTCATATATTCTGCCAATTTCATGCAGAATACTGTTTGTAAAAATTCCGTTCAGTCCCTCTGCAAATGGCGCCCATGCCATAGCCTTCACATTATAACGGTCCATGATTTCCCGCAACTTTTTCTGCTGGCAAAACGGATGGAGTTCAATCTGATTTACCGCTGGTACGATCTGATTATTTAAAATCAGATCCACCAGCCTGTCCTCTTCAAAATTGCAGACGCCGATTGCTCTTATTTTCCCATCACTGTACAATTCCTCCATTGCCCGCCAGCTTCCATAATAATCTCCGTATGGCATATGAATCAAATATAAATCCAGGTAATCCGTCTGGAGATTTTCCAGTGTCTTAGCGAAAGACTTTTTCGTTTTTTCATACCCGGTGTCCTGAATCCAGACTTTCGATGTGATAAATATTTCGCTCCGCTTAATGCCGCTTTTCCGGACAGCCTCTCCAACTGCTTTTTCATTTCCATAGCAGGCTGCGGTATCAATTAAACGGTATCCCGTTTTTAACGCACACCGTACACTATTTTCGCACTCGTCCAAATCTGTAATCTGGAAAACCCCAAATCCCAACTGTGGCATTTCTACCTTATTATTTAGCTGAATTGTCTCCAACTGACTTCCCTTCTTTCTAATATATAGTTATTGCATTTTTTCCTGTTTTCTCATAAAGACTTTCCATCGTTTGAATGCTCATCTCTAATTTCCCCTGCAGTGGGTCAAAAACGGTCACTTTCTCTTCTGCCAGATTATAACCTCCCAGCAATACACAGTGTTCATTGGCATACCACTGATATTCTTTTCCATCATACTCAGAGTATATCTCCAAAAAAACAGGTTCTTCGTAATACATGGTTGTCCAAATCAATACCGGATTCCCCGCAGCAAGATACTCAAATAATTCTTCAAATGCCGCACCGCTTATGTCATATGCTGACATTTCGCTTTTCTGTTCATCCAAAAATTTATTTGCCGTAGTCACAAGCCCCGGTGGAAAAATACCCGCTCCGTTAGCAGAGTACGGATTTCCCATATATCCCTTTGCAAAATTTTCCGCATCATATACGAGATAATTATCTGCGATTGTTGTTTTATCTATCTCATACCCCAGAAAGCGTAATGCCATCGTAAGTGCTACGCTCTCACATCCGGTCGGCAATTCCGGCGTTTGTATCATTTCTTCTACATCTAGTTGAATTGACTGTGGAAGTTTCTCCTCAGTATCAGAAATTTCCTCTGAATTTATCAGAGCCGACTGCGGATAAAGTTTCTCTGAATAATATGTTTCTTCTGCAACTACACGATTTACGCACTTCGTCCATACCGTTCCTGTGATGCAGAATACGCCAAAGAGGAATAGCAGCATAGGTAGTCTCTTCATTTGTTTCAAAAATTCATTCTCCTTCCAGAATCTCCCCAACCGCATTTAAAGCATCTAATAATCGTGGAAATCCCATATATGGCATAGCGTGAAGCAAAGCTCCAGTAATCGTATCCGGCGTGTTGCCTGCCTTCATCGCTCCTTTCGTATGGCTTTTTATTTGATCTCCTGCGCAGCCTAATGCTGCATGAATTACCAGAATCAGTAATTCCCTCCGCTTTGCATCCAGTCCGGTTCGTGTGGCAAAATCCCCGAAACAGAATTCCGTCAGGAAACGTGGAACTGCCTCTGCATATTCTTCCGTCAGCCATTCATATCTGCCTTTCCATTCGTTTCCGTAGAACTGCTCCTGCACTGCCAGTCCTGCCTGATAGCGCTGGTCATCGGGAATCGTTTCCTGGCTCTGAATCGGCAGCGCAATTTTCTGTTCTGTAAACACCTCGTTGATAACGGCAATGGCATTTAATGTCTTAGGAAAACCGATAAACGGAGCGCACTGGTAAATCGCTTCACGAATTTCTACCGGTGTACAGCCCACATTCAGCGATGCCTGCGTATGTGCTTTTAACTGCGGAAGCGTCTGATTGACAGCAAGAACCACAATCGTAATCAATTCTCTGATCTGATTGTCCAGATCACCTGTATAACATATTTCTCCGAAAATAAACCGCTGTAGGATCCGCATAAATTCCGGATCGGTTCCTTCGTTTTTTACAGGCTCCCCTCCAAATAATTCTTTGAATTTTTCTCTGCATAATTCAATTCGATCCATATTATCCACCTTTTACTTTCCGGCATTTCACTCCTTATGCCCTATCCATCTCTCTTACAATCTTTCTGATTGGCAAAATACATCCCGGAGCAACGGACAACTCGTCAATTCCCATATTGACAAACCGTTCTGTTAATTCTGTATCGGCTCCAAGTTCCCCACAGATTCCAGCCCATATGCCTGCTTTATGGGCATTTGCTACCGTCATCTCAATCAGCCTTAAAACTGCCTCATGATGAGCGTCATAAAACACATCCAGTTTTGCATTCTGCCTGTCAATCGCCAGCGTATACTGCGTCAGGTCATTTGTCCCTATGCTGAAAAAGTCTACTTCCTTTGCAAGTTCATCACTTATGACCGCCGCCGCAGGCGTTTCAATCATGATTCCCTGCTCTACCTTACCATACGGTACTCCAAGCTCTTCCAGATCCGCTTTTACTTCTTCGACAATCTGACGGATTTTTTTGATTTCTTCTTTTGAAATAATCATCGGATACATAATGGAAATATTGCCATAGGCGCTTGCCCGGAAAATCGCACGGAGCTGTGTTTTAAAAATTTCCGGCTGTTCCAGGCAGATACGGATAGCCCGGTAACCCATTGCAGGATTCTCCTCTTTTTCAAGCTGAAAATAATCTGCCTGCTTATCCGCCCCAATATCCAGTGTACGGATGATTACCCGTTTCCCCGCCATTGTTTCCGCTACATTTTTATAAATCTGAAACTGTTCCTCCTCTGTAGGAAATCGGTCTTTTTCCAGATACAGGAACTCACTCCGGAATAATCCGATTCCCTCCGCATCATTCTGCAGCACGGCGGCAAGGTCAGAAACATTGCCCATGTTTGCATACAATTTAATTTTTCTGCCATCTGCTGTAATTGTTTCTTTTCCTTTCAGTGCGGTAAGCAGCGCCTTATTTTCCTGTTCCTGCGTCAGAATCTCCTGATACCTTTCCAGCACTTCCGGCTCCGGCTCCACAATAAATCTGCCGTTTTTCCCGTCCACGATTCCCACTTTTCCATCCCACTCAGGAGATATATTTACCCCCGCAAGTGAGGGAATGTTCATTGTCCTTGCCAGAATAGCTGTGTGGGAATTTGCGGAACCGTGACGGGTAACAAAAGCCAGAAGTTTGTTTTTATCCATCTGGACGGTTTCACTGGGTGCAAGATCCTCCGCTACGAGAATGACCGGTTCTTCTCCCAGTCCATGCTCTTCCCCTGAACCGCTCAGAACAGAAATGACACGTTCTGAAATATCCTTTACATCCGCCGCCCTCGCTTTAAAGTATTCATCCTCCATATCTGCAAATATTCTGGAAAAATTGTCTCCCGTAGTTCCTACCGCATATTCGGCATTTACGCTTTGGGTGTATATCATATTTTTGATGGAATCCAGATAATCTTCATCTTCCAGCATCATTGCATGTACCTCGAAAATTTCCGCATTCACTTCACCAACTTCTTTTAACGCTTTTTGATACAGTCCGGATATTTCCTGAATAGCCTGTTCCTTTGCCTCTTCAAATCTTTTCCATTCTGCATCGGGATCATCAATTCGATACCTTTCAACCTGGCTTTCTTTTTTACCGTAAAAATGGATCTTCCCGATTGCTGTCCCAAGAAATATTTTTTTTCCCATTTAATATTTCCATGACCGATTCCCCCTTTTCGGCTTTATAAATTATTTTCAAAAAAGGTCCGCACTCCTGCCAAAGCGTTCTCTTCATCTTCGCCTTCTACGGAAACCGTCACTTCATCATTCTTTTTGATTCCCATTGCCATCAAAGCCATCAGTTTTCTGGCATCAGCCTTTTTCCCGTTAAAAGAAACTGTAACAGCAGACTGATATTTTTTTGCCTCTTTTACCAACAGTCCTGCCGGTCTTGCGTGAATCCCCACTTCATCGGTAATTACATAATTGAACTCTTTCATTTTGTTTTTCTCCTTTTTGCTTTTTCTTTTTTATTTAGTCATCCAGGTCCATTCCATTGCTCCGGATTACCTTCTGATACCAGTAAAAACTTTTCTTGCGTCTGCGTTTCAGGCTTCCATTTCCCTGATCGTCTTTATCAACATAGATAAAGCCATACCGTTTGCTCATCTCTCCTGTTGACGCACTGACCAGATCAATGGGGCTCCACATGGTATATCCCATCAAAGGAACTCCGTCCTCCGTAACCGCCTCAATCATGGAGCGGATATGTTCCCTCAGATAAGCAATCCGGTAATCATCCTCGATGGTTCCGTCCTCTTTTATCGTATCTTTTGCGCCAAGTCCGTTTTCCACGATAAACAGTGGCTTCTGATACCTGTCATACAAATCGTTCATAGTAACACGAAGTCCCAACGGATCAATCTGCCATCCCCACTCGCTCGCCTCCAGATGCGGGTTTCTCACCGTCCGGAACGCATTGGCTGCCATCCGGTTGGCGGACACTTCCGGATCAGCCGTATCACAACGGCTGCAGTAATAGCTGAACCCGATAAAATCTACTGTTCCGGCCGCCAAGGTTTCCTTGTCTCCCGCCTCCCAATCAAGGGTAATGCCATCCCTTTCCATCCATTTCAGGGCATAATTGGGATATGCGCCTCTGCTCTGCACATCAATGAAGAAATAATTCCCCCGCTCCGTCTGCTTCGCCTGCCATACATCCTTCGGATTGCAGGTATAAGGGTAAAAGCTCCCCCCGGCAAGCATACAGCCTATCATGCAGTCTTCCATCATTTCATGCGCCAGCCGGACAGCTCTGGCACTGGCAAGCAGTTCATGATGGGCGCAGATATATTTCAGATTTTTTATATCCTCCCCCTCCTCTGCCACTAAACCGCAGCTTGTAAAAGGAAGGTGGTTCAGCATATTAATTTCATTGAAGGTAATCCAATATTTTACCTTCTTCCCATACCGCTGGAATATCGTGCGGCAAAACTTCATAAAGCATTCAATCATCCTCCTGTCCTTCCATCCTCCGAACTCTTTTACCAGAGCAATCGGCAGGTCGAAATGGCAGATTGTAACCAGAGGCTCTATCCCGTATTTTTTACATTCATCAAAAACCTCGTCATAAAACCGCAGCCCCTCTTCGTTTGGTTCTTCTTCCAGCCCGGTAGGATATATACGTGTCCAGCTAAGGGACAGGCGGAAACATTTAAATCCCATCTCCGCAAAGAGTGCAATATCCTCTTTATAATGATGGTAAAAATCAACCGCTTCGTGGCTCGGATAAAGATGCTCTTCATCACAATCAAGCATAATCTTTTCTCCCTTTGCCACTGGCATCCGGTCAACTCCATACGGTACAACATCAATCAGGCTTACGCCTTTTCCTGACTCGTTCCATCCACCTTCGCACTGGTTCGCCGCCGTAGCGCCGCCCCACAAAAAATCTTCCGGTAAACCTTTCATTTCTTTTCCTCCTCTTTACCTGACATTAAGCACTGTATCTTCCGGTGACACAGTTCCCGGTGAACCTGCTGTCACCGTTTCATAATCATCACTGTTTGTCACAATTACTGCTGTTACAACAGGGTATTTCTCCGCTATTTTTTCCAGTTCAAAATCCATGAGTTTCTGTCCGCAGGTCACTTTATCTCCTTCTTTCACACAAGGGGAAAAGCCTTCTCCCTGCAATGCCACCGTATCCAGTCCCACATGAATCAGCAGTTGGATTCCCTCCTCACTTTCAATTCCGATTGCATGCCCTGTATCGGCTACCGAAACAACTGTCCCTTCAAACGGGGCATATACCTTTCCTTCTTCCGGAAAGATACCACATCCCTGGCCCAAAACGCCTTCTGAAAATACGCCGTCTCCAATCTGTTCCAATGTCATCAATTTCCCTTTGAGGGGAGCTTTCACTTCTCCATGTTCCCTGCGAATTTCTTTTCCCGTTTCTATCTGCAAAAATTCCGGCATCTCTTCTCCTTTTTCTGCGGAAATTCCTGTTTCAAATTTCAGGCTGAGAAGATACGTTACAACTGCAGTAACAACAGCCGAAATCACCAGCGCAATACAGATGTTAATCAGACATTCGATGGAATCATCCCCGATATACAGCAGCACTGCCGGAAGTCCGGAAGAACCTGTCGCAAATCTGTGGGTATGTGTCAATCCGGCAAACAGTCCGCCGCATCCGCCTCCGATCATTGCGGCAACCAACGGATATTTTTTCGGAAGATTTACACCGTATAAAACCGGCTCTGTAATTCCCATCAAAGCGGTAATTCCGCCTGATACGGAAAGCTGTTTGATTTTTGCTTCTTTTGTTCTTATAGCTACGACCAGCGCCGCCGTACCCTGTGCAATGTTAGAGCACACGCAGCCCGGTCCAAAGATACTGTCATATCCCAAATCCGCCATCTGCATCACGCCCAGCGGTGCAACTCCGTTATGCAGTCCAAACATTACCATAATCGGCAGGAAAGCTCCTACAAGCACTGCCGGCGCCCAGCTTGCGTTTTCACTGAGGAAGTTGAAGAACACACCCAAATATTCGCCTACCACACTTCCAATCGGTCCCAATACAGCAAGTCCAAGCGTTCCCATCACTAAGAATGTAAGCATTGGTACAAATACCAGCTTTACAGCATTCGGAATATGCTTTTCTAGCCATCGTTCTACATAGGACTGTACCAGAATAACCAGAATAATCGGAATGACTGATGATGTATACAATGTCAGTCTTAACGGAACCACTCCAAATAAATGTACTGCTTCCCCGGCCGCTACCAGTGTTCCCCAGTTTGGATGAAGCATAATCGCTGCAACCGAAGCCGCCAGAATCGGGTTGCATTTTAATTTCTGCGCTTCCGTAAACGCCAGCATGATTGGCAGGAAGTAAAATACACCATCCGCAAAAAAGTTTAATATGTAATAGGTTTGCGATTCTGTGGAAATCAGTCCGAAGACCACCAGCAAAGCCAGTAAAGCCTTTACCATTCCGGCTCCGGACAGCGCCGGGATTACCGGCTGGAACGTGCCGGAAACAAAATCAATAATGACTCCCATCACACTCTTTTTTTCACTTTTTTCCTGTCTGTCTCCCGCCTCTGCTTTCCTCGGTCCAATCAGCTTTTCTATCTCTTCAAAAACATATTTTACGTGTGTTCCGATAATAACCTGGTATACACCGCCGCTGATCATAACTTTTGAGACCCCATCCAGATCTTCCAGCTTCTTCTGATCCGCTTTTTCCTCATCTGCCAGCTTAAAACGCAGTCTTGTCTGGCAGTGATAAACATCATTTACGTTGTCCTTTCCACCCACATATTCCACGATTTTGCAGGCAAGGCTCTCATACTCTTTGCTCATGGTTTTTCCCCTTCACTTTCCTGTAAATTTCTCTTTGCAACACCGATTCAGTACTGATAGTGTTATCATACACAACCTTTCCCGTAATGTCTAATACCTATTATTCATTTTCAGAAATGTGTTTTGAGCATTTCTTGTTTATTCCGTATGGGTAAAAAAGCAGCAGAACCATGAGTTGTCATTTCTGATAATTCATAGCTCTGCTGCTTAGAATCTACGCTTCCTATTGACTTTTACAGGTTACGGTAACATGTACATCATATCATCAGGTTTACTATCAGCCCTGTTGTAAAAGAAAAGAGCATCACAAACGCCAGATATATCCAAAACCGCTTAATACCAAGCACAATTTTCAATGCTCCCAGATTGGTAATTTTAGTAGAAGGACCGGTCAGCATAAAAGCCGCCGCACTCCCCATACTCATCCCATCAAGCAGCCACGCCTGCAAAAGCGGAATTGTTCCTCCACCGCAGGCATAAAGCGGTACGCCGATGGTTGCAGCTATCAGAACGCCCCACGCTTCATTACCTCCAAACAAGTCCGTCATCACATCCTGCGGCACATATCGTTGGAACACTGCTGACAGAATGATTCCAAACAGGAAATACAATCCGGTTGCCCTAATATTTCTTCCGAGGTTTTTCAGAAAACGCAGCATAATATTCGGATCAGTATCCCGGCTTTTCGGTTCCTCGAAACCAGAAAAATCAAAAAATGCTTTATTGTGATAACAAATCCGTATCAGCACCCCTGCGGCAATGTCATGGAGCCGTTTTCATCCTGAATCTGAACATCGGCAATCGCAGTAAATCCATGATCCTTCGCCACCTGATAATGAGCGGCGGTAGATGCCCTCGAACCGCCGTAGGCAGTATTGCACTCTACAATCGTGCCATCCACCGTCTGTACCAAATCAGCAATCAGTTCAGGGCGCAGATAATTGGAGGACGGCGGTTCGCCTGTTGAGAGTTTTACCGCTACTTTTCCAACAGGAGACCATTCCAGTGCCTCATAAATCTCCACCATGGCCTCTGCACTGATGTCGGAAAGATAATACACTGCCGGGGCATCCTCCGAATCTGTATAGTAAGGTAAATCTGCCAGAAATATCTGCGAATCTCCATTCGTTACAATACTGATATTTTCTGATGTTCCCATTTTCTCCGTTTCCTTTTCTCCGTGATTTTCCTCCGGCATATTCCCCTGTGTCTCAAAAGAGCTTTCCGGCTCCAATAAAACAATATTTTCCGACTCTTCTGCCTGCACATTTCCACAGCCAATCAGCGCCCCGGACAGCAGAACCGTCATTGCAGGTATGATTATGCTCCTTCTTTTCATAAAATCCGCCCTCCATTCTGTCAAATGAACAATAAAATTTGCTTTTCCTCAATACATCGCTTCAACATCAGCCAATTTATGATTTCTAACTATTTCACTAATGTACTTTATACCCGGATTCTATATACAAATAAATCAATTCCCACATTTCTTTGCGGCTGGACGATTTTACTTCCTCATAATTGGGATACGCATGAAAACAC
This sequence comes from Marvinbryantia formatexigens DSM 14469, assembly GCF_025148285.1. Classification (NCBI taxonomy): domain Bacteria; kingdom Bacillati; phylum Bacillota; class Clostridia; order Lachnospirales; family Lachnospiraceae; genus Marvinbryantia; species Marvinbryantia formatexigens. Next base: position 4,449,704 of record NZ_CP102268.1, read on the forward strand.
AGGCTTTTCTTGCTTTTTGACACCCAAAATTCAAGTTGCTCCCTCTTCTGGTCCATACTAATCAGCGCACCTCTCTATGGTCACTTCCGTATAACTGTCCAGATTTTCCAGATATTCTCCGCCTGTTTCTATCCTTCCCAGCGGAATAAGCTGCGGAGAGTTGCGGAAATCCTGATAGAAAAACGCAAGGTTCCCCCAGGGGGCGTAATAGGTCAGATCCCCTGCCTGCGGCGTACACTCTCCCGGCGCATTGCTTAAATCCAGTTCTGAATCCAGATAACTGATTTTTTCCGTACCATTATAGTCCTCAAATCCAATCGTCATTGGCAACCGCTCCAACAAATCATCACTGGCTGAATTTTCATACAGCTCGACAATCATTTCTCCCTCATCCAGAACAAGTCTGATTTTTCTGCTGTCTTCCATTTCTGTTTCCTCCGTATTCTGTGCTGCGGGTAATTCTATCCCCAGGCTGTCAATCCAGTTATCTATTTCCGCCTGCGCCGTATCCATATCCCCACGGTATATACCAATCGGTTCCAATACTTCCGCCGAATCCGGAAGTGCTTCTGTAATATCCCTTACGCCTGCTGCAATTCCCCCGGTTCCATGAGCACAAAACGGTATGACGGTTTTCCCCGAAAAATCATATTCCTCAATAAAGGAAAATACTGCCATCGGTGCAGTATACCACCAGTTAGGGAAGCCCAGAAAAACAACATCGTAATCATCCATATTGTCAACATGCTCTGCCAGCTCCGGACGGGCATTCTCCGCTTTTTCGTCAGAAGCTCTGTCCATACACGCATCATAATCACTGGGATAAGGTTCCGCAGCAACGATGGAAAACAAATCCCCGCCGACACGCTGCTGTATCCACTCCGCTATCTGCGCAGTGTTCCCGGGTGGAAGTACACTGGCGGAAGAGGTTGCGTCCACCCCGCTATAGTCCGCCGTATCCCCGACAGATTCATAATGGGAAAGCGCAGACTGGATTGCCGCTTCCTCATCCTCCACTACCGTATTGTCCGCCCACGTAAAATAAGCAATCAGAATATTCCCCTGCTCCGTTTCATTTTCCGCCCCTTCTGTCTTAGTGCCGCAGGCTGCAAGGGAAAAAAGCATACCTGCCATACAAACCATTGCAACTAATTTTTTCACTTCTGTCACCTCTTTGAATTTATTTATGCCATATCATTATTTCTTTTCATCCAGCAGCATCACCCCGTCTGCAGGATTATGGTCAATCGCCCCTACAATGCGGTGCGGAAGATAAGGTTCTTCCAGATAAGCAATATCCTCCGCAGTCAGTTTTACTGCAAGCGCATCCGCGGCATCGTCAAAATGGCTCGCTTTCGTTGCGCCGATAATCGGAGCGGCAACGCCCTTCGCCCAATGCCATGCAAGAGCAATCTGCTGCATCTTTACCCCGTAACGCCCGGCAAGCTCCTGTACACGCCTGACAATCTGCATATCCTGTTCCTCAGTACGGTCATATTTTCCCATAGCAACCCGGTCTGTTCTGCTGCGCAATGTATCCGTATTCCATTCCGGGCGGGTCAGATGTCCTGCTGCCAGCGGACTGTAAGGCATCAGTGATACTCCCATCTGCCTGCACACCGGAATCAGTTCTCTCTCATCCTCACGGTAAAGAAGGTTATAATGATTTTCCATCGCCTGGAACTGCGCCCAGCCATGATCACGGGCGGCAAGCTGCATATTATAAAACTGATAACCGTACATGGCGGATGCCCCCAGTGCCCGCACCTTGCCGCAAAGAACCAGGTCATCCAGTGCTTCCATTGTTTCCTCCACAGGCGTTTCATAATCAAACCGGTGAATGATATATAAATCCAGATAGTCTGTCCCCAGACGCTTCAGCGTCCCGTCAATCTCCCTGTGGATTGCCTCAGCAGACAGCCTGCCGGGATTAAAATAAACCTTTGAAGCAATTACCACCTTGTCACGGGCAATATTCTTTTTCAGTGCCCGTCCAAGATATTCCTCGCTGGTTCCGCCAGAATAGCCGTTCGCCGTATCAAAAAAATTGATCCCAAGGGAAAGTGCGTGTTTCACAATCTCCTCTGTCCCTGCTTCATCCAGCGTCCAGTCGTGCATAGTTCCAGCTTTACCGAAACTCATGCAGCCAACGCACAATTTCGAGATCTGAATATCTGTCTTTCCTATCGTCGTGTATTCCATCTTGTTGCCCCTTTCTTTTTGTTAATTATATAGGATCTATATCTGCCGCATCAAAAATAAAAGTACAAGATGCAGCGGATAAAACCAGTAATATCCCCACTTTATTATTTTGCTTTTTCTTCCCATTTCCCCGTTATACATGAGAAAGAACGGGATTGCCAGAAAAACTCCCAACCGGCAGGACAACGGCGTATCCACCTGGTACACAGCCAACTGCAGCAGATAACCGCATGCTACTACGGTAAATGAGAGTATTTGCATTCGGATATTCTTATGAAAAATCCCAAAACCCAGAATCCAGAAAACCGCAATATAATTCCAGTCAGCGGAATACGCCAGCAAACAGCAGACGGTAATAATCAGGCATTTTAAACCTTTCGGAAGCCCTTCTTTCTGATATGCAGAAAGCGCTATCAATCCCATAAGCAGGGAAACCATAACGTCTGTTGATTCCCATACGGCAAAAATGTTATGCCCAAAACAAAGGTTGTAAGGAATATGGGATATGACGGCAAACAGTAACAGCCTTCTTATATACCGTTTCAAATCCGATGTATAATGGTAACCTTCAGCAATAAAAAAACACATAATGGGCGATGCGATCCTTCCTGCCATACGGATATACCAGAACCCTGTTGAATTTGCCGGCAAAAATACGGTTGCCCAGTGATCCAATGCCATAGCGCACACTGCAATCAATTTTAATGAATTTGCATTCAAGGATACCCTGTACTGTACCGTTTCCATTTTTGTAAACTCTGCCATTTCATACATTGCATTCATTTGTCAATCTGTCTCTTTCCATTTTCTTCTATTTTCAAAAGTGTGGCTTGAAACCTTCCTAATACCAGTCGTGCTTTTCTCCCCTGTCAAGCGCACGAATCTGCTCCATCTCATCATCTGTCAAAGCGAAGTGATACAGTTCCGTATTTTCCCGAATGTGATCCGGATTACTGGAACCTGGGATTACCACAACGCCTTTCTGCAGATTCCAACGCAGAATTACCTGTGCGGAAGATACATTATGATTCGCTGCGATTTTTGTAATTACCGGATCGCCCAGCAATTCAGCGGTATGTCCCCTGCCTCCCAACGGATACCACCCCTGCATTACAATCCCCATATTCTGAACAAATGGAATAACCTCATTTTCCTGATAGTAGGGATGAATCTCGTTTTGTACGAGCGCAGGCACTATGTCCACCTGGGGGATGAAATCGGTCAGCTCCTCTATATACCAATTAGATAACCCAATGGAACGGATTTTCCCTTCCTCCACAAACTGCTCCATCACTTTATAGGCTTTTACATCGTTGTCATCCGGATGATGCAGAAGCATCATATCCACATACCCAATATCCAGCCTGTCCAGACACGCCTGAATAGATCGCTCCGGATTTTCCATTTCACTGCCGGGATAAAGTTTTGTAATTACAAAAACGTCCTCCCGCTGCACAATGCCTTCGCTGATCGACTCCCGTATCGCCTGCCCTACTGCCTCCTCATTGCCATATGCGGAAGCAGTATCAATTAGGCATACTCCATTAGCCAGGGCGGTTTTTACCGAATCAACACATTCGTCCTCCTGAAGGCTATAAGTTCCCAATCCATTGATAGGCATTTCATAACCGCTGTTAAGCGTCACTGTCTTTGTATCAAAATCAAACTCTGCTTTCATATTGTCCTGGTCATCTGCGAATAATCTTTCTTCTTTTTCCTGTGAACCTCCCGCTTTTTGTTCACTACTGTCTTTCATCTCGTCTGCGCTTATTCTATCTTTTCCATATACAGCCAGACCAAACAGTAACAATACAGCAAGTACCGTTCCAAATATTTTCTTCATTATCCAACCTCCTCGCTGTACGGCCTTTCCCTACAGTAACTTTCTTCCCAGCTCATATGCTTTTTCCGGAAATTCTGACTGCTGTGTCATAAACAGCGTCCCGCATCCTCTTCCGGAAATGATTCCCATATCCTGCAGGTTCAGATACCTGACCAGTGTTTTATAATGTTCTTCCAGTGCGTCAAATGTCCATCCATCGTTATTCCAGGCTGCTGCAAGCAATGCCGATTTCATATGCTTTCTTTGTATGCTTCCGTTAAAAGCACAAAACCTGTCAATCAGAATTTTAAGCTGTGCGGACATTCCATAATAGTAGAGCGGTGTGACAAATACAAGCATATCGGCGCTCAGTATCTCCTTTTTTATCCATTCCATATCATCCTTCTGCACACATGGACCATCGTATCCGCAGGCAATGCACCCTTTGCATGGGTTGATATGACAGTGTGCGGCATCAATGATAACCACTTCATTTCCTGCTTCCTTTGCGCCTTTCGCAAATCTTTCCGCAAGCATATTTGACGACCCTCTTTTATTCGGGCTTCCTTCCAATATTACAATCTTCATTTCCTTCCCCTTCTGTTACAGGTTTACTCCATTATCTTTTCCCAATACCGGACACTTGAAAGTTCCAGCTTATCTGCAGCATTTTCCATACAGAAGATTGTAGAAAGAATCAATTTCTTCCGTTCCGTATCCTTTGTCAGTTCTCCCAGAATGTTTTCAGATACGCCCATCCCATAAACAACTGCCGTATCCCACAGATTCAGTCCATTATCCATTGCTGCCTCATATACTTCCTTTAAGTCTGATGCAGTGTAATGGTTCCCGAATGTCCCATCATTGCCCCATGCCCATGCTCCCAATGCCGCTTTCGGTAAATACTTCATAAATCATTCCTCCTCATCCGTCACGATATTACTTTTGTTTTTTCCCCATCCCATGCAGTTTCCGATCACTTCTCCCGTTCTCAGGTATTCATAGGTTGGCATTTCAAAAAGTACCGGTTTCAAAACACGATAATCAATTTTTCCTTCATCTGTGAGAGCCTCTTCATTCACATATGTATTTGTTATTCCACAGATAAAACTTTCAAATCCCTCTGTACGGTAAACATCTTCTACAAAGCACTCCATAACAACAGGAGATTGTTCAATCATCGGTGTTCCTGTTTCTCCCATACAAAAATCAAACAGTCCCGATTTATCCGCTTTGGCTCCGCTGATACACCCGGCATAATCAGCAAGCGGCAGCAATGCTTCATCTACAATATTGATACTCAGCTTTTGGTTTTCCCGAATCCCTTTATTCGTATAATGGTTCTTTGCAAGGCTGACCATCACACGGTCATGTCCGATAATCCCTACATGCCCTGCCAGTACCCAGTTTGGCTTTCCTTCCACCATTGCCCCTACCACTACCAGCGGCGTGGGATACAGGCCAATGAGTGCTCCTATATTTTTCTTCATATCATTCTTTTCCTTTCTGTGTTTTGTAGCGAAGATAGTCCAGATCTTCCAGCCGTTTTTCCTGGAAATGAATTTCATCCAATGTCTGATCCCGCTTCTGCTTCAGAATCCTCATTCTTTCAGCCGTTGTAACATCCCCACGAAGGTATAATTTCATATACTGTTCGATTTCCTTCTCCTGAAATCCTATATTGTGGAGTGTCATAATCATTCCAAGACGCTGCAGATCCTCGTCATCATACTGCCAGTTCCCCATTACTTTTTTTACCTGGTCGCACAGATTCCACTTTTCATATTCTTTCAGAATTTCCATTGGAATCTGGTACCGCTCGCTTGCTTCCTGAATTGTCATAGACGATTTATCACCCCTGTCTGTAAAATAATTTTATTAAAAAAATAGATGCCCTTCCGGACATCTACAATATAACATTCTTCCTTTCTTCATGTCTAATACCTATTCTAAATTTTCAGAAATGCTCATTTTGTATTTCTTTAAAAAATCAATAAATTTATATACCGCCTGCGACGCAATCTGATTTTTCTTCCACACAATGACTGCCCCTGTTTCTACCGCAGGCGACAGCGGCACAAACCGCAGATTATCATACTCTATCCCAAGATGGAAACAAACAGCGCAGCCTATCCCTCTCTCTACCATCACAGCAGCATTGTTAATCAGGTTATAGGTTCCCGCTATCTGTATCTGGTCAAAATAATGGTCAAACCAGCTCGCCAGTTCGTTCTGAACCATCGGACGTTTTACCATGAGCAGGGGAACCTGCAGCAGATCCTCTGGTCTGATATACTTTTTATCTGCCAGCGCCGAATCCTTCCGAACCAGTATTCCCCATCTTTCACGCCCATCCAAGCGGACAAAATTGTATTTTGATATGTCTACCGGTTCTGTCAAAAGTCCAATATCCAACAAGCCCTTATCCAGACGTTCCTTAATATCGTCTGCATTTGCCGTATAAAAATCATACGAAACCGCAGGGTATTCTTCCCGAAACAGTGAAAGAATCTCTGCCAATTCATGCACGCCTTTTGTCTCGCCGCTCCCGATCACAATCTCGCCGGATATACTTTCTTCTTTATGTTGAAATTCCTTTTCTGTTTTATCCGCCAGCGCAACAATCTCCTGCGCCCTTCTTTTTAAAAGCATACCATCTTCCGTTAAACGGATACTATGATTACTTCTCTGGAACAGTTTAACATCCAGTTCCTGCTCCAGTTGCTGAAGCTGGCGGGAAAGCGTTGGCTGCGTAATATGAAGCAGGTCTGCCGCTTTTGTAATGTTTTCTTCTCTGGCAGCCATTAAAAAATATCTTAACACTCTTATCTCCATGAACGTATCACCTCACTGTGTTAAATATATTAGGCGTTTGCGAAACGCCACAGCCCGCATAAAATCGGGCTTTTTTCTTTGATAAAATAGAACAACTCCTCACAGGTTTGTGGTAAAATTTAAGTGACCAAACAAAAATCAACCATATCCACCTGAAAGGAGTTGTACCTATATGATACCATACAATCAGCTTTCTTTGGCAGATATTTTTTCAGATTGCCAGGAAATTTTTGAATCTGACAGACCTCAGTTTCTGTCCCTCTTACAACAGCACATTGACCTTGATGAAATTGTTCCTGCTTCCTTCCGGAAGCATTTCTATGCATCAACGGGCAGATCCCGTAAATACCCTCTGAACGCTTTTTTATGGGCGCTTATCATCCAGCGGATTTTTTCTGTCCCTACTGACTCCCTGCTCCTTGTTTTCCTTCAGTATTCCCGGCATCTCCGTGAATTCTGTGGTTTCAACAAGGTTCCAGATGCTTCTAAAATCACCCGGTTCAAGCAGGATTTCCTTGAAGATCTGCAGCTCCTTTTTTACCACCTGGTTGATCTTACTGAACCAGTCTGCCAGGCAATCGATTCTGCCAGAGCAGACATAACCATCTTTGATTCCTCTGGCATAGAGGCCTGGGTTACGGAAAACAATCCCAAATATGCCAACCGTATTATCAAACAGCTCAAAGCATATGCAAAGACCATGCATTTTGATCAGAACTATGACCCTTACAAGGCTGCTTACGGCTCCATGCCTTCCCATGCCGCCGCAAATCCCGATATTAAGCAGCTTTACATTGACGGGCATTTCTGTTATGCCTACAAATTTGGCATTGTCCGGCATATCGACCTCTACAATAAGGATTTTTTTGATATGCATCCTGAAATTGTTCTTGAAAAGAAGTCCGGTTCTCCGGATGAGGATAAATCGGTCCATGATGCCAGGCTGCTTATCCCTACTTTACAGGACCTTTTTGCTGCCCATCCCCTCATCAGCCCGGATATTTTTTTAGGAGATGCCGCCTTTGACTCCGCCAGACTTTATAAAGAGCTTCTTTTAGGAGACACCTTTAGCATGGATGCTGACGGTAATGGCATTCACTTTCAAAAAGCCTACATCCCATTAAATTCCCGTTCCGAACTGGAAAACAGTGACTGTTCCGTAAATGAAAATGGGATCCCCTGTTGTCCGGATGACCCATCCCTTCCCATGAAATATGAAGGGACCAGTAAGCGGAAGAACGGCATTGTGCGCTATAAATTCAGCTGTCCAAAAGTCAGATGGGAAAAGAATCCTTCCACAGGAAAATATCACCGTGTCTGTCACTGTGACACTCCCTGCACATCTTCACCATGCGGAAGAATGGTATACCTTTACCCGGAAAAAGACTTCCGTACTTATCCCGGCACTGTGCGTGGGACTGAAGAATGGAACGATACATACAGGATCAGAACCACTGTGGAACGCTCCATCAGCCACTTCAAAGACAGCTTTGGGATCGCCGGCCGCAAGACGCAAAATGAGAAAACGCTTCATGCTGATCTGATCCTGGCCGGCATCACACAGCTTATCGGAGTGATTCTGGCTGATAAGATCGAACAGCATCAGTACATCCGAAGCCTTAAACCCCTAATTGCATAGAAGTTACTATTTTTAAAACAAGTTTTTTCATTTCCCTCAATAAATGCGCCCATTTCCTGTTCAATTCCAACTTATATCATGATCCACCATGTTTTTCCGTTCTTTTCAATCTCAGATATTCTAAACTCCCAAGCTTCGGCACTCATTAGAGCTATATCCGGAACCTGTTTCGCAATTACCTATTAAATATATCATTGCCACTTAAAAGAAACAATTACTTTTTCCCATTTATGTACTCTATTGGTTTTTTTGCAGAAAAACTTCTACACCTCGAAGAGCAAGATTCGCCGCGTATTACAGAAACCCCATTCGGGGATTTCTGCATACCGACAATCTTGATGGGGATTCCGGTCCCCATACCCTCGGATAATGCACATTTTATAAAAATGTGCAAGTTGGCTCCTGTTAAAAACAGTCGCAGCGTGATTCTATCTATCACGAAAATCTCATGATTTTGTTAAAAATATTTTTCTCTACTATCCATATGCTCTTCCCAATCGGCTTATATATGAATACAATTTTACGGAAAGGAAACATGAAATTTTATGGCAAGACCGAGAAAAGAACCAGAAATAACTTACACGCACCACATCAACCTCCGGCTTACAGATGTTCAATATGAAATTATATCTGAGAATGCCCGGCGAGCCGAGCTATCACTCTCCGAATATATACGCCGCCAGTTAATGAAAGGGAAAGTCATTGCAAAATACGAACTTGTGGCAGATCTGCCGGAACTAAAGAAACTGATTTTTGAATTTGGAAAGATTGGGAATAACCTGAATCAGATTGCCCGCCACTTTAATACTGGCGGCATCCATTCACTGGAAATGCGTAAGACAATCGGACAAGGACTTTCTGATATTTTTAAAATGAAAGAAGAAGTGTTGAAAATGGCAGGAGATTTTCAACAGGTCAGAAAAATTTAGTCCTACCTTCTGATAGTATCAAACGTTAAAAAGCCAGAAAGTTCCATTACTCACTTTCTGGCTTAAATGCTAAAAGAAATTAAATAGCTGAATGTACTTTGTATGGTCATTTACGGAATATCTTTCGTTAAATGGCATAAAGCCATTCTTTTCACTCTGGTAGAAATTCAATAGCTTTATCTTATCCTCACATTCCAGAAACACGATTCCCCCGCCAATATCGTGCTGAACCTTCTCCAGAATTTCAAATGTCAGATCCATCAATTCATTTCCATTGATTCCCTTTCCTTCATCCACAGCATAATTTTTCCCAAACTGCGCGATCAGAAAGGCGGATACCGTATAGCTGTCTGATTCCGAATCCAGTATTGCATATCTGCTTATTTTCTTCCGCTTAGAATTGGACAGATTTGCACTGCCAATCTCAACCGCTTTATGGGCCAGTGTAAAAACCGCCGCTATCTTACCATGTTCATTTACCACAAAATATGTAACGGACAGTTTCTTCCTTGCAAACTCAATCGCATTATTTACTACGAATTGTTCAATTTCCGGATTAATCGGACAGGAAAAATCGGAAAGACACTTTTTCAGTTCTGCCTCTCCGATTGCTCCCAGCATATCTAAAATATTTATCGTATCGAACTGTCTCATTTGCCTGTTTCTCCCTTTGCCATCAGCCGCCGGATCGCATCATAATCTGTCAACGGCGGTTTTACTGGTGCAGACGGCTTTCTCTTAGGCTTATTCTCTGAAGCTGCCAGCGCATCAATAAAGGCTTCCGCCTGCTTCGGATCGTCAATACGAACTTTTGCAAAAATACTCGATGTAGCCATAATCGCACCTCCTTCTCCAAATGGCTTATAATAGTATATGCTGAAAAGACAATCAACCATATCATTTGCTTTACTGCCTTTTCTTTAGTTTTATTCTAAATCAGATTTTTCCGGACGTCAACCACCATATTTTTTATTATTTTATGGAATAATGGCATGTCCCGGTTTCATGAATTTCATGCGGATACCAGGAGTGCGTCCCGGTTTAAATATAAAAAACCTTACCGCCGCACCCGGCAGTCTCTGGTCCCTGCACAGGTTCGGCGGTAAGGTACACACACAAAAAGGAGAAAAGGTATTCTATATGAAAAAATTAGTATGCATCTTTATACTCTATGTATATTCTATGACTGCTGCACGACCATAATCTGTACGGCGTTTCCGTCCTCATCCAGCTGAATCGCCAGGATGTCGCCTTCCAGTATATCCGTCAGTGCAAGCTCTTCTGCTTCCGACAGCTCTTCCGTTCCTTCGTCTGCAGTATCCGTCAGCTCCGTGTTTTCTGCGGTTTCTGCTTCTGTTGTATCTTCCGCTGCCGTGCTGTCACTGTCTGTCAGTGTTTCTGTATCATCCGCTTCCTCTGCGGTTCCGTCCTCCTGGGAATCTTCAAGGTCCTTGAGGCTTTCTTTTGCCGTTTCCCAGTCTACCTGCAGAATTGTAACATCCTCCGCTACTGTCACGGTTTTTTCCTCGCCCGTCAGCTCAAGCTCTGGTTCCTGGGCTGTCCCGGAGGTATCGGATGTATCTGCTGATGTGTCGTCTGCCGTCGCGGTATCCGTGGTGTCCTCCGATGCCGCCTCCGTGTCGTCCTCTGCTAAAACGTCCCCGGAAGCGCCGCTCTCTCCGGCATCCGTATCGTCCTCAGGCAATGTTCCGACTGCAATCGTAATACTGTCTTCACCGACCTCCTTTACTTCCCCGATAATTATGTCAGATTTCTCCTGCTCCCCGGTCTCTTCTGACGAAAGAACCGTTTCACTTACTGCTTCTGTATCTTCCTCAGCAAAAGCGCTCACTCCGGATACAGCAAGAGCCAATCCCAAAATTACCGCTATCTGTTTTCTTCTCAATGTTATCAAATCCTTTCCTGCTCCCCCTGCGGGGATTCTTCGTAGCTACTATTTCCTGTCGACACTGATAATATAACAAATAAATATGTCCGGTTTGTGGAGACGAAGTGACTCTTTTGTGGTGATTTTGTTATCTGATTATTAACAAAATATAAATCAGAAAATTACAGTTTTTCGTATGCGATCCGCGGGGAACCGTCCCCGGTGTAAATGATGCCGCATTCCCGGAAACCGTTCTTTTTTATAAGATGCTGCATCACTTTATTGTCCTTGTGGGTATCTATCCGCAAATGCCGGATCTGCTGTTCTGCAAACGTCACAGCCGCACCAAGGATTCCATGTACCGTCCCGTCCCCCGCAACACGGTGTATTGTACCGTAAACCTCATCAGACAGCCATCTGCCCTGCTCTATCCTTGCATAAGTCGGATCTTCTCCAATAAAAAAAGTAAAAACGCCATGAATCACAGCTTTCTCTTTTATCACGTATAGCTGTCCGGCTCTGATATCCTCCGCAACCAGCTCTTCCGGCGGATAACTGTCCTTCCATTGGAACGCATTTCCCGTCTTTTTCATAAATCCGCGCGCATACGCATAAATCTCCAGTATTCCCGGCAGATCCTGCTCTTCTGCCTTAATTATCTCAAATTTCTGCATCTTTTCCCTCCTTATGATATAGCCCCCAATATGATGCCTACGGAATGTTTCTGTGAACGAAGTAAACAATACTGGAATTATAGCATAAATTTCCTCTTCCGTCACCTCTCATTGACCGGATGCTTCTGCTGTGATATAATCCATTTGCTGTGAACGGATTGAACAGTAACATCATCCACGATGTCAGGATTCCGTGAGCGCACAGAGCGCAAAAATCGTGACATCATGGGTATCATTTCAAAAGATAAAGGTGAGGATTATGAAGAAACGCAACTATGAAATCGATATGTGCAGCGGCACCATCATGGATAAGCTGATTACATTTTCACTGCCGCTGATGCTTTCCGGCGTTCTGCAGCTTATGTTTAATGCTGTGGATATTGTGATTGTGGGAAGATTTACCGGAAGCGAGGCGCTTGCCGCTGTCGGCTCCACTTCCGCCCTGATTAATGTATTTACCAATCTGTTTATGGGAGTTTCGCTTGGCAGCAATGTGCTGGCTGCCCGCTTTTATGCGTCCGGAAGGACAAAAGAAATGTCGGAGACGGTACATACCTCGATTCTGTTCGCTCTGATAAGCGGAATTGTCATGGCTGTTATCGGGCTGATTTTTTCCCGCGCCGCCCTGGAGCTGATGGGAACGCCCGCCGATGTCATCGACCATTCCACGCTCTATATGCGGATTTATTTTCTGGGGATGCCCTTTTTTATGCTTTATAACTATGGCGCTTCCATCCTGCGCGCCGTCGGCGATACCAGAAGACCGCTGATTTTTCTGATAATTTCCGGGCTGCTGAACGCCGGGCTGAATATGTTTCTTGTTATCGTGTTCCATCTGGGCGTTGCCGGTGTCGCCATCGCGACCGTTATTTCCCAGATGGTCTCCTGCGTCCTGGTGCTGCGCTGTCTGTGCCGCTCGGAAGGCAGCTATCAGCTCCGCCTGTCAGATCTGACGCTGAAATGGCAGTATCTGAGGCAGATTTTCCAGGTAGGCATTCCCGCCGGCATCCAGAGCACCGTCATCAATTTTTCCAACGTGCTCCTGCAGTCCTCCGTCAATTCCTTCGGCTCCACCGCGATGGCGGGATATACGGCGGCAAATAATATCTTAAGCTTTCTGTATGTGACGGTCAATTCCATCACGCAGGCGTGCATGAGCTTCACCAGCCAGAATTACGGCGTCGGCAATTACCGGCGCATGGACAAGATTCTTGCCGACTGTGTGGTGTTATCCGTCGGCGCCTCGACGGTGCTCGGCTGCGTCGCCTATTTCTTCGGACCGGAGATTTTAACGGTTTATACATCCGACCCGGAGGTCGTGAAATGCGGCACGGAGGTGCTCGCCTTCACCACAACCACCTATTTTCTGTGCGGTCTGATGGACCTGTTTCCGGGACCGATGCGCGGAATGGGCTATTCCGCCGTTCCGATGCTGCTGTCCATCATCGGGACCGTCGGCACCAGAATCGTCTGGATATTCGGCTTTTTCCCGCACAACCGGTCGCTTTCCTTCCTGTTTCTCTCCTACCCGGCGTCCTGGATTTTTTCTATCATTCTGCAGATCATCTGCCTTTATTTTGTCCGCAGAAGGGTTTATCCGGCGTCCGAAAGAAAGCTGCGGTAAAGCGCCTCCCCGGAAATGCTGTAGCCGACTGAGCGCACACAGCGTATCACGCTGCCCAGCCCGCTCTGCTGCCGGATGCTGCTGATATGCGTGTCAATATTGCGCTGGCTGCTGCGCATTCTCGACGGCAGCCGGTCGTTTATGTACTGGCGCGAAACCACGCGGTCCAGGTTTTCCAGCAAAATCAGCAGAATATCAAAATCCACCTGCCTCATCCGCAGCTCGGCGCCATTTCGGCACACGGTTCTGCTGGCGGGGCAGATTTCAATATTCCCGAACACCCAGGTGCGCTCCTGCCAGACTTTCGGGCTGACGCATTCCCGGACTGCCTTGCAGAAGGAAGCGTATTGAAAGGGATACAGTACCCGGCAGCCGGCATTCTCCAGGTCCCGTCCTGCCGTACTCCATTCCCCGGTGGAATCCGGCAGAAAGATTACCGGGAAACGAATGGAAATCACCAGAAATACATCCTTTTTCATCTTCTTCAGCGCTTCCCCGTCCGCCAGAATCAGTATTATACAGTCGTCCCTGCCGCCGTTTTCCCGCAGAAAGCATTCCAGGCTGCGAGTGCGCAGTCCTTCCCGGAAAGCGTATCTCTCAGCCTGTTCTCTCATTTCTTCATCCTGTATTCCATTTATAATTGTCAGTGCGCTCATGGTGCAACCTCCTGCAGATATAAATATATGATGCTTCCGGATTGCAGCGCACAGGCAGTCCTTCCAGGCTTTGCACCATGCATTCCTGCAATCCTGGCATCCAGTATAAAGCAGAAAGCTAAACCCAATTTAAACGCAGACTGTAAATTTGTGGATTCTTTGTGAACCGGTAACCGTTCCGCCAAAGAACCCTGTATGGCACCGTTGATTTCGCACGGCGCGTTACCTGTGAACGTAACCGTTCCGCCGCAGAGCGCCTGTATGGCACCGTTGATTTCGCACGGCGCGTTACCTGTGAATGTAACCGTTCCGCCACAGAACGCCTGTATGGCACAGCAGCGGGACGGTTATGCGGACATTAGCTCGAACGGATTTCCTGCCGCATAAATCCCACGTAGGAGCCGCCGAAGGCTATCAGCATCATCGCAACCAGCGCAACCAGATGCGGCCACACCAGCAGCAGGCTCTGTCCGAGGGACAGATAGCCCGAAATCGCCCCATCAAGCTGACTTACCGTCACCACGTTCACCGTGCGCACACTTGGGCTCATAATCGTCGACACCGCCTCGCTGTAAAGATAATACGGCGATATCCTGTTCAGATTCAGCGTCAGCGTATAGTTGCTCACGGAATTTACCATTGAATTATAGTAATCATCCACCGGATAAATCACGTTTGCAATGATGCTGGCAATCAGGCTCATAAACAGCGCGAAGAAAATCCACAGGGAGATCACCGCCAGCGCCGAGGTCGCCGAATGCCGGCAGAACACGGAAAATAAGATGGACAGTGCCAGCCAGAAAGCGATATACACCACCGTAAACAGAAGGAAAAAGAATATCCTGCCGATTTCCTCCGCCTGCGGCACCAGCCCGGTACTGAGCATTCCGACTGCCCCGATCAGAATCCCCATCGAAAATACCATAATCGTGATAACCGCACTGCCGGCAAGAAATTTTCCGATAATAATGGAATCCCGGTAAATCGGCTGCGCCACCAGCCGGTTCAAGGTTCCGGAGCTGCGCTCGCTGTTGATTGCGTCAAAACCCAGCGTCAGTCCCACAAAGGGACCGAGCAGCGCAATAAAGGTCATAAATGAGGGAATCGATTCCCCGCTTGTGCTGTACAGCTTTAAAAACAGAAAATTGCTGTCGTTCTCCACCGCCTCCGAGAATCCGGACAGCGCCCCGTAGAGGCTGGCAATACAGGTCGCGTAAATCAGTACGAGAATAATAAGGAAGCGCCTGCTCCGCAGATGGTCCGCCAGCTCCTTCCTGAAAAGTGCTTTCAGCCCGGTGCCGCCGCTCACATGTACGGTCTTTTCCGCCGTGCGGGGCATCTTTTTTGTTTTACTTTTTATTGCGATTGTTTTCATCACTCTGCCCTGCCTTTTCAAAATATAGTCTGTAAATCTCATCCAGGTCGGCGCCCTCCTGGTTCACCTGTCTGCCCAGCTCGGCAATCTTTCCGCACGCAATCAGCCTGCCGTTTACGAAAATACCCACCCGGTCGCATATCTGCTGAATCTGGTAAAGCTGATGGGAGGAAATGAGCAGCGTCCGCCCATCCTCGCTGGCAAGCTCGCGCATCAGTGTCAGCAGCTCCCGCATTCCCTCCGGGTCGATGCCGAGCGTCGGCTCATCCATGATGATGACGCGCGGGTCCTTCATCAGTACGTCCGCGATGCCGAGCCTCTGTTTCATACCCTTTGAGTAGGTTCCTGTTTTCTGGTCGCCGTATTCCTTCATACCGACCCGCACCAGCAGGCGCTCGATCCGCTCTTCTATTACTTCCTCCCCAATTCCGTTCAGCCTGCCGGTAAAGCGCAGATTCTGCCTGCCGGTCATATCCGGATAGAATCCGATGTTGTCCGGCATGTATCCGGCAATGCTTTTCACCGCCACCGGGTTGCGCGTGCAGTCAATCCCTTCGATGAACGCCCTGCCGGCGGTCGGCTCCGTCAGTCCGAGCAGCATCAGAATGGTCGTCGTTTTTCCGGCTCCGTTCGGACCGAGCAGACCGAAAATTTCACCTTTGTTGATGGAGAGATTGAGCCCGTTCACCGCAATTTTGCTCCCGTAGTGTTTGGTGAGCCCCTGCATCTCAATCATTTTCTGTTCCATATGCTACCTTCTCCCGTATTTTTTAAATAAAAAGCCAAGTCCGGCGAGCAGTACCACAATAATCGCCACCGCGACGATTCCCCACAGGGTCTGCGTCTTTACCGATACCCGGAACTCCGCCGTCGAGGTCGTCTCATCGTTGCTGACGGTAAGCGAGGTCACATAGTCTCCGGTAATCGCATCGGAGGACGGTTTGATGTAAGCGGTCAGCTCTTTTGTCGCGCCTGCTTCCAGCAGCTCGATATCCGATTCGTCGAAGCGCACTTCCCAGTCGGTCGGTGCCGAGGAGGTCAGATTCAGATTCGTCAGATCCACATTTCCGTTATTGGTGATGCTGATGGTCACCGCCTTCTCCTCGTTCGCGTAAGCATCCAGGCTTAAATTTCCGGTCGGCGTGGACAGCTCCACATCATAGGAGCCGGTAATCGTTACCTTCAGCTCTGTGGACAGTGTCTCGTTTGCGGAAATCGCCGTGCACGGGATGGTATATTCGCCCTCCGTGATGGTCTCTGGCGGCATTACATCCACCGTCAGCCCCTGGCTGGAGCCCGCCTCCACCGTAATGCTCGCCACATGGCTGCTCTCACCGGACGGTGTAAACGATACCTGCCAGCCGCTTTCTGCTTCCGCCGCCAGGCTGTAGGTCTGATCGGTTCCCCGGTTATTCACCAGCGTTGTATCAAAACTGAAGCTCGTTCCGGAAGCCCCCTGCTGCTCCGGATATTCCGAAGTAAAGCTGCTCTGCCCGTTATCCGTCTCCGATACATTCACCTCCAGCTCCAGTGTATCCGAGATACCGCCGCCCGCATCCGCCTTCAGGGTAATGCTGTAGGCGCCCTCCTCCGCCTCATCGGGAAGCGTCAGATTGAAGGTGGCAAGCTCTGAGGAGGCGTCCTCCGATTTATCGTCTATATGTACCTTCGAAATTTCACTGCTGTTGCTCTTAAAATACCCTTCCCAGCCCTCCGGGATTTCTTCCACGGAAAGCGCGGCATCGTAGCTCTCCCCGGAGAGACTTGCAAAATCCAGCCCGAAGCTGACGCTCTCTCCCGCCTTCACCGTAATGCCCGGATAGTCCGTGCTCATGTCGATGCCCGCGCTGTCCTCCTCTGTCTCCGCAGCAAACGCCGTCTGACAGCCTCCCGCTGCCAGCACCCCTGCCAGCATCGCTGCCGCCAGCCTGGCGCAGCCCCTTCTTCTCCATCCGTTTTCCATATCATTTTCCTGCCTTTCTGTAGTTTTATTTAGCCACCCAGCCATGCGGCAGATATCAGAAACAGATATATCATGCCTGCCATCTGAGCAGTTACATTTTTCAGTCCGCGGCGCGCCGCCGGAACCATCCGTAATCCGGCAGCATCCGCAGACCTTTATGAAAAATATTTTAGGGGGATGATATGGAGAATCATTGATAACTACGTAAGACAAGTATAAAAGAAACGCAAACTTTCTAAAAAATATATAAAATTGTCAAAAAATTGCGCGGTAAAAATGCAAAGGACTCCGGCGTCATATATCGTTCCGGAGTCCCTGGCTATATTTTTCTGCAGGAGTCTGCGTGCCTACATGGAGACGCGCTCTGCGATTTCCGCCATTTTTGCGGAGTTGAGCCGGGTATCGCCGTGTACGCGGCTATAGGAGAGATAGCCGTTCATGCGGTCGATTTTGGTGAGATTTTTGGAGCCGCATTTCGGGCACACGTCCATTTCCAGCTCCTGGTGCCCGCAGTCGTCGCAGTAAGCGAGGGAGAGATTGACGCCCTCATAATAACCCAGCTTCATGGCGCGCAGGATAAGACTTTTGATTGCTTCTTTGTTGTAGTCAATCGGGTAGCGCACATACTGAATCTTGCCGCCGTTGCACAGATCCCAGAAGCGCCCCTCCAGATCCTGCTTCTCTATCGGGGAAATATCCTCTGTCACATGGCAGTGGAAGCTGTTGCTCACATACGGACGGTCGGAAACGTTTTCCACGATGCCGTACTGTCTGCGGAACTGCTCCACCTGAAGACCGCAGAGGCTCTCCGCCGGAGTGCCGTAGATGGCGTACAGCCAGCCGTCCTCCTCCTTGAACTCGTTGACCTTTTTGTTGATGTACTGCATGACCTCCAGCGCAAACTGTCCGTCCTCGGCGATGGATTTGCCGTTGTAAAGCTCCTGCAGCTCATTGAGCGCCGTAATGCCGAAGGAGGAGGTCATCGGTTTTAAGAGCGGCTTGATTTTGGCTCCGGGGTCGAGGTGTCCGCCGTAAAAGCCGCCCTCGCAGTAGGCGAGCGGATTTGTCGAAGCGCGCATTTCTCCCAGATATTCGTAGGTGCGGATGTGGATATTCCGTATCATTTCCAGATAATAATCCAGCACCTCATAGAAATCGCGGCTCTCCTGGCGGGATTTCGCCAGGATCATCGGCAGATGCAGGCTGACCGCGCCCACATTGAAGCGTCCGACAAAGACCGGCTTGTCGTCCTTATCCGCCGGATGCATTCCGCCGCGCTCGTACCACGGGCTTAAAAACGCCCGGCAGCCCATCGGACTGATCACGCGGCCATACTGCTTGTACATGCTCGCCACATAGCCCTTGCCGGAGAGGGAAAGCCAGTCCGGATACATGGTCTTTGCGGAGCATTCCAGTCCCGCCTCAAATACATCCGCGCACGGCTTGCCGTCGCCGTGCAGGTTTTCGTCAAACAGAAATACGATCTTCGGGAACAGCACCGGCTTTTTATTGCCCGGCTTTCCCTGTCCTTCCTTATGCACATTCAGCAGGGAAATGCTGCACATCCGCTCAAAATCAGACTGTCCCAGACCTAACGTCATGGTGACAAACGGATAATCCCCGCGGGAGGAGCCGACCGTGTTCAGCTTATACTCGATTCCCTGCCAGCCCTGGTCGTAATCGCGCTTCACCTTATCGAGCGCATAGCGCTTCGCCCGCTCCTGTATGCCCTCCCAGGAGGCATCCGTGTATTTCAGAAATTCCTCCACGTATTTTTTATAGCTTTTCTCCGCGTAGGGCGCCAGAATCTTATCGACCTCCGGCACCGTAAAGCCGCCGTACTGCTGCGCCGCCGTGCTGAGCACGATATCGCCCATCACGTCAAAGGCGGTATCCAGCGTCTTCGGTTCGTTGTACCAGACATTGCCCATCTCAAAGCCGCCCTTTAACACCGAGCCGACATCGAACAGACAGCAGTTCATCGTATCCAGACGCGCGGACTGGTCGTGTATGTAGATATAACCATCCTTGCACGCCTGGCGCTCGTCGCGGGTCATAAAAAACTTCTGGTAAAGATTTTTGTTCAGCTCGTTGAAAATAAGACTGCGCTTTGTCGCCACCAGCGCGCTGTCCGTGTTGGCGTTGCTCTTATCGCCGATGTAGCGAATGGACTGGCTCTTTGTATATACGTCGTCCATCATGTGGATAAAATCCACTTTATAATTGCGATAATCGCGATAGCTCTTCGCGACCGCCGGGCTTACCTTCTCCAGGGCGCTCTCCACGATATTATGCATTTCCTGGATAGTAATGCCCTCTTTCCCCATCTCCTGCGCGCGTCTGGTCGCAAACTCACAAAGCTCCTCTATCTCCTGAGGCGTGAATTTATATAAAGCGCGGGCGGCAGATTTGTTCACTGCGACTACGATTTTCTCTACGTTAAACTCTTCCTCGGTCCCGTCCTTTTTGATTACATACATGTTATTTCCTCCCGTGTAACTATATCTGGTGTATTTTTTCTTACTAGTTTACAAGATGTAGTTCCAGTATAGAGGAAATTCCCTCTTTTGTAAAGAGGGAATTTAAGAAGATTTTATGATGCCAGGGTCAAAAGGTCTGAGCCCACATGAGCTTGCTCTATAGTGGGCGTAAGACCTTGGGACCCGCCCCGATATGAGCATAAAAGTGGGATGTATATCCCACGATATGCGAATAGCGGGTAGGGCGCTGGATGTCCGGTGGACATCCGTTTAGCGCGGACCGGAGCGAAGCGGAGATGTGGAAGTGCGAAGCACGTAACCCTAAAGGACTAGCTACGCGTCGCAATCCGCAGGCATCATATCGGGGGCTTTTGACCTCAATATCATTAAATACTTCATTCAAATGCCGGTCTGGTGTCATCCAGAATTTCATCCGCATCAAAGAAGTCCGTCAGATAGTCGGCGTACATGTATAAATCGTAGCCGTCCAGGGTCCGCCGCGTCTGCCGGACGTAATCCGGCTGCACCTCGATAAAGTCCGCCGTGGTCCAGATGCTGAAAAAGAACTGATAGCCCTTCTCCAGCAGCAGCGCCTGCCGGTCGGTGCCCGCCGTCACCTCTTCGCCGTATGGATAAATCAGCAGATCGGTATCGCCCACCAGAGAGCCGATTTTGTTACTCCACGCATCCAGGTCGTCCTCCAGCTCGCTGACATCCATATCGCTCTCCATCGTGTTGTCGGAAAAACCCTGGCAGGCGATCTGCCACCCGGTTTCCTTCAGCCGGTCCGCTATCGCCGCTATCGTGCTGCCTCCCGTCTCGATGCCATAGCCGAATACGCCCTCATAGCCGGTGACAGAGATAATCCCCTTCGCGCCGCGCAGTGAAAAGTCCGGATGCTCCTCCACAAATTCATCCACGATCGGCACGACGTCGTATGCCCCGACCAGCGTCTGCCCGGAGGCATCCGTGTACTCATTCATCACATTGCCGTTATCGTCCAGCACCATCCGTCCGGAGAAGCCGTCGCCCTCCTGGTAATCATAATAATTTGCCTCCGTAAAGGAAAGCACCATCGGAATCTTTCCCTCCGGAACAGCCGGCGTATTGACGGCAAAGCTGGTTGTCCCGTCCTCATTCTGCACCTCGACCACGCTCTCATGAACATCCATCAGCACATAACCGCGGTCGTAGAGCGACTGCAGAATCGCCTTAAATTCCTCCGTCGTCAGCGCCCAGTAATTATAATAATAGGCCATGTCGTCGTCATCAAACGCGCGCTCCGTGTCCACAATCAGTGACTTCACCGAAAGATGGGCGATATCGCCGCCGTATCCCTCCATCTGTCCGGAAAGGCGCTGATATTCAATCCTGGCACTGATCACGCGGTCGTCCTCCGCATGCTCCTCACTGATTTCGTTCAGCTCCGCCAGCGCCGCCTCGTAATCATAGGATGCGGCAAGCCGCGCCGCCCGCTCCAGATGCCCGGTCAGTTCTTCCTCCGCCGCTTCCTTCTGTTCCTGTATCTCACGCTGTGCCTTCATCTTCGGCGTTTCCACCGGTTCGTTATTTTCATACATGCCAAGCGTGCCGATGCTCTCCGCGATCTGCGCGTTCATCGTCGCGCGGCTGCACCCGGTCAGAACAGACAGAAGGATTATCATCAGTAAAACCGCCTGCACGCTGCGTCTCCCGCAAGGCGGTTCCTTTTTCGCAGGAAAATCCCTCCCGCAAAGCGGTTCCTTTTTCGCTGGAAAATGTTTCCCGTGAAAGAAAACAGATATACGTCTCTTCATGAAAGCTCCCCTTTCTCACAAGATAGTATATCTGCTCTTTGGCAAAAAAACAAGCCCCGGATTATCTGGATAAAATTTCCTTCAGCATTTTATTCACGGCGCCGGGATCCGCCTTGCCCTTCATCGCCTTCATCGTCTGCCCGACAAGGAACCCGATTGCCTTCTCCTTGCCGCCCTTATAGTCCGCAACCGACTGCGGATTTGCAGCGATGACCGCTTCCACCGTGCTGCGCAGCGCGCCCTCGTCATTGACGGTCTTCAGACCGTGCTCCTCCACGTATACCTCCGGGTCGATATCATCCGTAAAGATTTTCTCGAAGACCTCTTTCGCCACGCGGTTGTTCACCGTGCCGGCATCCGCAAGATTTACCAGCTTTGCCAGGTTTTCCGGAGAGAAGCGCAAATCCTCCGGCTCCTGCCCGTTCTCCTTTAAAAGACGCAGCGTCTCGCCCATCAGCCAGTTGGAGACTTTCTTCGGCTTTTTGCAGATGGCGGTCGCCTCCTCGAAGAGATCCGCCAGCCGCTTGGAGGATGTGAGGATACCGGCATCGTACTCCGGAATGGAAAATTCTTCCTTATAGCGCTGCAGCTTTTCCGTGCGCAGCTCCGGCTGTGCGGCGCGCACGCGCGCGATCCACTCGTCGCTGATATACACCGGCGTCAGATCGGGATCCGGGAAATAGCGGTAATCCTGCGCGTCCTCCTTGGAGCGCATCGCGTAGGAGTATTCTTTTGTGTCGTCCCACCGGCGCGTCTCCTGCACCACCGCTTCTCCCGCCTCCAGCAAATCTATCTGACGCTCCCGCTCGTTTTCGATGGCATGGGCGATCGCCTTAAAGGAATTCAGGTTTTTCATCTCGGTGCGGGTACCGAATTTTTCCGCTCCCGCCTCGCGCACGGAAAGGTTGACGTCCGCGCGCATGGAGCCCTCCTGCAGCTTGCAGTCGGAGGCGCCGAGATACTGGATAATCAGACGCAGCTTATCGAGGTAGGCAATTACCTCCTCCGCGCTGCGCATATCCGGCTCTGACACGATTTCAATCAGCGGCACGCCGCTGCGGTTAAAGTCCACCAGAGAGCAGTCCTCCCATTCATCGTGAATGAGCTTTCCGGCGTCCTCCTCCATATGGATTTCGTGAATGCCAATCGTCTTTTTGCCCTTCTCTGTCTCTATCTCGACGCCGCCGTCGTGACAGATTGGCAGATAAAGCTGCGAAATCTGGTAATTCTGCGGATTGTCCGGATAGAAATAATTCTTGCGGTCAAATTTGCAATGCTGGTTGATCTGGCAGTTGGTCGCCAGACCGACAGCGAGCGCATACTCTACCACCTGTTTATTTAAGACCGGAAGCGAGCCGGGCATTCCGGTGCAGACCGGGCAGGTGTGTGTATTGGGCGCTCCGCCGAACTGCGTGGAGCAGCCGCAGAAGATTTTCGTCTTTGTCGCCAGCTCTACGTGGACCTCCAGTCCGATGACTGTCTCATATTGCTTTGCCATTTACTCCACCGCCTTTCCCGCCAGCGCCGGCGCCTCGTAGGTGCGGCTGCACTCAAAGCTGTATGCCGCCCGGATGATTTTTTTCTCCTGGAAGCAGTCGCCAAGAAGCTGCAGCCCAATCGGCAGCCCTTTGCTGTCTCTTCCGCAGGGCACGCTGATGCCCGGAATCCCGGCGAGATTTGCCGAGATCGTATAAATATCGCCAAGGTACATCTGCAGCGGATTGGACAGGCTCTCGCCAAGCTTTGGCGCCGTGGCGGGTGCCGCCGGTCCCAGTATCACATCGTATTTTGCAAATGCCCTGTCAAATGCCTGCTTAATCAGCGCCTTTGTGCGCAGCGCCTTTAAATAATATGCGTCATAATAGCCGGAGCTGAGCACGAAGGAGCCCAGCATAATGCGGCGCTTTACCTCCGGTCCGAAGCCCTCTGATCGACTCTTTTTATACATCTGATGCAGCCCCTCGTATTCCTTTGCCCGGTAGCCGTATTTAATGCCGTCAAAGCGGGAAAGATTGGAGCTTGCCTCCGCCGAGGCGATAGTGTAATATGCCGGAATTGCGTATTCCACAAGGCTTAAATCAAATTCTTCCACCTCTGCGCCCTTCTCCCGCAGTACCTCAGCCGCTGCCAGAATCGCCTGCTTTACCTCCACATCCAGACCGCTGCCCAGATAATCGCGCGGGATCCCGATTTTCATGCCCTTCACATCGTCCGTCAGCGCCGATGTGAAATCACAGTCGTCGCGTTTTATGGAGGTGCTGTCCTTCCTATCCCAGGAAGCGATTACCTCCAGAATCGCCGCGCAGTCGCTCACGTCCTTTGCAACCGGACCAATCTGGTCGAGCGAGGAGCCGTAGGCGATCAGCCCGTAGCGCGATACAGTGCCGTAGGTCGGCTTGATGCCGGTGACACCGCAGAAGGAGCTCGGCTGGCGGATGGAGCCGCCGGTGTCCGAGCCGAGCGCGAAGGAGCATTCGTTTGCCGCCACCGCCGCGCAGGAGCCGCCCGACGAACCGCCCGGCACATGCTCCGGATTCCAGGGGTTCCGCGTCACTCCGTATGCGGAGGTCTCCGTCGTGCTTCCCATCGCAAACTCATCCATATTTGTCTTCCCCAGTACCACGACGCCCGCCGCCTCCAGATTTTCCACCGCCTGCGCCGTGTAGGTCGGCACAAAATTTTCCAGAATGCGGGAGCTGCAGGTGGTCAGCAGACCTTTTGTGCACATATTGTCCTTAATTGCCGCCGGAACCCCGGCAAGCGGACCGGTCAGCTCGCCCGCCTCAATTTTTTTCTGCACCTCTTCCGCCTGCTTCAGCGCGCCCTCCTCGTCGACGGTCACGTAGGCGTGAACAGTGCCCTCTAATCTTTTTATCTGCTCCAGCGCCGCCCGCGCCGCCTCCGGCGCGCTCACCTCGCCCGCCCGGATTTTCTTCGCAAGCGCAAGCGCCGTCATATCCATCAAATTCACATCGGTTCCCCCCTTCTGCATCATACTATTCTACCGTTCTTGGCACCACAAACGCTCCGTCCTTTTCCTCCGGCGCATTTTTCAGCATTGCTTCCCGGTCGTCCCCGTTTGTGACCATGTCCTCGCGGAACACGTTCTGCACCGGGAATACGTGCGACATCGGCTCAATTCCCGTGGTATCCAGCTCGTTTAATTTATCAATATAATCCAGCATTTTTCCCATGTCCGCCTTCGCCTGCTCTTTTTCCTCGTCAGACAGCTCCAGCTTCGCCAGGATACCGACATACTCTATCGTCTCGTCCGAAATGATATTTGCCATAGCTTCTCTCCTAATCTCTCACTTTAATGTGTACCTCGCGAAGCTGCTGCTCCGTGACCGTGCCCGGCGCGCCACACATCAGGTCTTCGGCGTTGCCGTTCATCGGGAAAGCAATGACCTCGCGGATGTTTTCTTCGTTCTTTAAGAGCATCAGCATACGGTCGATGCCCGGCGCCATACCGGCATGCGGCGGCGCTCCGAAGCAGAAGGCATTGTAGAGCGCCCCGAATTTGCTCTTTAAGACTTCTTCATCGTACCCGGCAATCTCGAAGGCTTTTTTCATAATCCGCATGTCGTGGTTGCGCACCGCACCGGACGACAGCTCCACGCCGTTGCAGACGATATCGTACTGATACGCCAGAACATCCAGCGGATTCATGGTTTCCAGCGCCTCCAGACCGCCCTGCGGCATGGAGAACGGATTGTGCGTGAATCCGATCTGCTTTGTCTGCGGTTCCTTCTCAAACATCGGGAAATCGTTCACATAACAGAACCGATAGGCGTTTTTCTCAAGGAGATCCAGCTTTTCGCCCAGCTCTGTACGGATCATACCGGCATAGTAGGCGGCGCGCTCCTCCTTATCCGCCATGAAGAAAATGGTGTCGCCCACGGAAAGCCCTGCAAGCTGCGCAAATTCTTCCTTCAGCTCCTCCGGAATAAATTTGTCGATCGGACCCTTGTAGGATTTATCCTCCAGCACCTCCAGATAGCCGAGCCCGCCCATGCCGATGCCGGTGGCGAATTTCAGCAGCCGCTCGTGGAAGCCCTTGGACATCTTTTCATGTACGCGGATAGCGCGCACAGTCCTGCCAAGAAACGGCTTAAAGGTGCATTTCTGGAAAAAGTCTGTCACATCGATGATGCGCAGCGGATTGCGCAGATCCGGCTTGTCGGTGCCGAATTCCAGCATCGCCTGCTTATAGCTGATGACCGGATACGGCGCTTTCGTGACCGCGTATCCCTCCGGCGCAAATTTTTCAAAGGTCGCCGTCAGCACCTCTTCGCCCACTTTGAATACTTCCTCCTGGGTGGCGAAGCTCATCTCGAAATCAAGCTGGTAAAACTCGCCCGGCGAGCGGTCCGCACGCGCATCCTCGTCGCGGAAGCAGGGCGCGATCTGGAAATATTTATCAAAGCCGGATACCATCAGAAGCTGCTTATACTGCTGCGGCGCCTGCGGCAGCGCGTAAAATTTCCCTTTGAATTTGCGCGACGGAACGATGTAGTCCCGCGCTCCCTCCGGGGAGGACGCGCACAGAATCGGCGTCTGGATTTCCAGAAAGCCCAGCTCTGTCATCTTCTGGCGCAGGAAGGAAATCACCTGCGAGCGGAAAATGATGTTGTCCTTTACTTTTTTGTTGCGCAGGTCCAGATAGCGGTATTTCAGGCGGACATCCTCGCGCACCTCGCGGCTGATCTGCACCTCAAACGGAAGATTTTTGTAAACACCGCCCAGAACGGTGATTTCGTGCGCCTCCAGCTCGATGGTTCCGGTGGGAATTTTCGGATTATAAGTCTCCTCATCGCGCTTTTCCACGATTCCTTTGATGGAGACCGCCTGCTCCCTGCGGATGCCATCCAGCAGCGCGCCGTCCCGCAGAACCACCTGCATCACGGCGTACATATCGCGCACATCCACAAACGAAACGCCGCCGTGGTCACGGATATTCTCCACCCAGCCTGCGATGCGCAGCTCCTTTCCGATATCCGCCTCACTCACCTGGTTCAATGTCACATCTCTGTAAATATTGCTCATAATCTGCACTCCTCCTATTCTTTCCGCCGTGCACCTCCATTTCGCTTCGCTCCATGTCGGTCGCGGGGCTGATGCCCTATAAATCCGCCTTTTTCTGCGTTTGCCTGCATACCAGCATGCGCAAACTCCGAAACACCGGATTTGCACGGCTACATTCTTTCCCGCAAAAAACCCCGGAATACAAACGTATTCCGGGGCGAATAAATCTCTTTATCCGCGGTACCACCCGCATTCACAGAATCCGCGGATTCTGTCTCAAAAGCATATAACGTCTGCTTTACGTACCGACCTACTGCAGCCTGAAAAGCGTTCCCCGCAGAAAATTCCCGCGTTTTCCCGCATCAGAAAAGCCGCCCGTTCAACCGGTCTGCTCCGGAGTGTTCCCTGTATGCCCCTTCCCTTAAACAGCGCTCTCAGTCGGTGACGCCGTATTCCTGTCAAGTTCCCTGGCAAGAGTCTCCTTCATCGCATTTATCATGTTCTCAATCATAACATACCATTTTTTTAATTACAAGACCCGTTTTAATGAAATATATTTATCAATATAATGTAAAATTCTCATGAATCACCGCTGCCCTGTCTGCGGAAAATTTGTTTTTCTTGTATTTTCCCGGAAATCTGTTATACTGTGTAAGAAATGAAATTCACATACCGGCTTCCGTATCAGCCGGTACGGCAAGGGAGGATTTTAACAGGATATGGAACATTTGATTATTCCCGAACATTACGAATCGGCACTGAATCTTCACGATACGCAGGTCGCCATCAAAACGGTAAAGGATTTTTTCCAGCAGACGCTGGCGTCCCGGCTGAATCTGCTGCGTGTATCCGCGCCGCTGTTTGTCACCCCGGATTCCGGGCTGAACGACAATTTAAACGGCATAGAACGCCCCGTTTCCTTCGGCATCCGCGAACAGAATGAGAATACCGCAGAAATCGTGCATTCCCTGGCAAAGTGGAAGCGCTATGCGTTGAAGGAGTACGGCTTTGCCCACGGTGAGGGACTGTACACCGATATGAACGCCATCCGCCGGGATGAGGATACCGACAACATCCACTCCATCTACGTGGATCAGTGGGACTGGG
Source organism: Marvinbryantia formatexigens DSM 14469 (assembly GCF_025148285.1). Classification (NCBI taxonomy): domain Bacteria; kingdom Bacillati; phylum Bacillota; class Clostridia; order Lachnospirales; family Lachnospiraceae; genus Marvinbryantia; species Marvinbryantia formatexigens. The sequence continues at coordinate 4,477,719 of NZ_CP102268.1, forward strand.
AAAAAATCATTTCCCGCGAGGAGCGCACCGTGGACACATTAAAGGAAGTGGTGCGCACCATTTATAAGGTACTGAAAAAGACAGAAAAGTACATGGCGATCCAGTACGATTACATTGAAGAAATTCTTCCGAAGGAAATCTTCTTTATCACCTCGCAGGAACTGGAGGATCTCTATCCGGACTGCACGCCGAAAGAGCGTGAATACCGCATTGTGAAGGAAAAGGGCGCTGTATTTATCATGCAGATCGGCGGTGTACTCGCCTCCGGAGAGCGTCATGACGGCAGAGCGCCGGATTACGATGACTGGGCGTTAAACGGCGATATCATCGTATACTATCCTGTGCTGGATATCGCGCTGGAGCTCTCTTCTATGGGAATCCGTGTAGATGAGGAAAGCCTGCTGCGTCAGCTTGAAATTGCCGGATGCCCGGAGCGCGCGTCGCTCCCCTTCCAGAAGGCAATTCTGGAAAAGGATCTGCCCTATACCATTGGCGGCGGTATCGGACAGTCGCGTATCTGTATGTTCTATCTGCGCAAGGCGCATATCGGCGAAGTACAGGTGTCGCTGTGGCCGGATGATATCGCGGCAAAAGCCAGACAAAACGGCATCCAGCTTTTATAAATACCACTTTTTCCGGTCTTTGCATCGAAATGCAAAGACCGGACTGCTGCACACAACCACCACTGACCTGCAGGGCCTGCCACCGGCAGCTCCCTTCGGATGCATGACAACTAAAAAGAAATGAGGGATTTTATGGACAAAAAAATATACCGGGAGGCATTTGGCTTTCCGGCATTCGTATTGCTTCTGATAGTGCTCGCCGTCCTTATCGACGAGGTTTTTGCCCTGCCGCTGCCCGCTCCGGCGGCGCTGGTCCCGCTCGCTGTCGGCGGCGGTCGTATCTGCTATGATACGCTGCGGGACGTCTGGCGCACACGCACAGTCACGACCGGTATTCTCGTTGTACTTGCGCTGATTGGCTCCATATTCACCGGTGAATTTATGGAGGGCGCGGAGGTTTCCTTTATGATGCTTCTCGGCGAGGCGCTGGAGGATTTCACGATGGAAAAAACAAGGCTGACAGCGGACGCCCTGTTATCCTCCCTTCCCGCCTCGTCGAAAACGGGCGGGCATGCCTCCGGGGAGGGCGGAAATGTGCACCGCCTGGCCGACCGTTTTTCCAGGTATTTTCTGCCTGTGATCCTCGGAATCTGCGCTGTCGTCTTCATCTTTACCCGCGATATTTCGCGCGTGATGTCCATCCTGGTGATTGCCTGCCCCTGCTCCCTGGTGCTCTCCAGTCCGGCGGCGGTATTATCCTGCGTAATCAACGCGGCAAGGCGCGGCATCCTCCTTCCGGACGGCGAGACCGTGGAGCGTCTGGGCGCCGCAAAATCTGTGCAGCCCCTGCCGGAGGGCGGGCTTTACCGCACGGATAACGGTCTGACGCTCGGCTGCTCAGTGGATGCTGACGTCATCTTTTCGGAAAAATGCACCACCGCCAGCCTGTCCTGCGCACTTGCCCTCGCCCACAAAGCGCGCACCATCATTCTGGAGAACATTATCCTGTTCGCCTGCCTTATGAATTTTGCAGGCATCACGCTTTCCAGTCTGGGACTGCTGCCAATGGTGCCCGGTGCTCTTCTTCACAACGCCGCCACCATCTGCGTATTGCTCAATTCCATCCGGCTCGTCCGCTGGGAACCGCAGGCAAAGCGCTGAAATCTGCCGGGCACACCGGCAGCTCCCTTCAAATGCCTGGCAATTAAAAATGACACCCCGCGGGGTGCCATTTTTTTACGTACCGGATATTTTCTTTCCACGGGATATTTTCCCGCAGGTTATTTTACTTCAACTGTCCAGCCGTGCTTGTCCTCCAGCTTTCCGAGCTGGATACCGGTTACGGTGTCATACAGCTTCTGGCTGACTTCTCCGATGCCGCCGTCAGCAATCTGGAATACGTCGTTCTCATAGCGCAGATGTCCAACCGGGGAGATAACGGCTGCCGTACCGGAACCCCATACCTCTTCCAGCGTTCCGTTCTTTGCCGCTTCTACCAGCTCGTCCACCGAAATGCGGCGCTCCTCCACCGGAAGCCCCCACTCTTTGCAGAGCTGGATGCAGGTATTTCTGGTAACACCCGGAAGAATACTTCCGTTCAGCATCGGTGTCACCACAGTGCCGTTAATCTTAAAAAAGATGTTCATCGCGCCCACTTCTTCGATGTATTTTCTTTCCACGCCGTCCAGCCAGAGCACCTGAGAATAGCCCTCATCATGTGCCTTGATCTGCGCCGCCAGGGAAGCCACATAGTTTCCGCCGGTCTTTGCCTCGCCGATGCCGCCTCTTACGGCTCTTACATACTCATCCTCGATCCAGATTTTCACAGGATTCAGTCCCTCCGGATAGTACGCGCCTACCGGTGAGAGAATGATGATGAATTTATAGGTATCTGACGGACGTACGCCGAGGAACGGATCCGTCGCGATAACAAACGGGCGGATGTAAAGAGAAGTGCCCGGCTTTGTCGGAATCCATGCCGCATCCACCTTTACCAGTGTTTTTATGGCATTCAGGAAGTCGTCCTCCGGAATCTTCGGGATTTCCAGACGCTTATTGGAATTATTTGCACGCTCAATGTTTTTGTCCGGGCGGAACAGCAGGATTCTTCCGTCCTCTGTCTTATATGCCTTCAGACCTTCAAACATTTCCTGCCCATAGTGAAACACCATTGCGGACGGATCAAGAGAAATCGGCTGATACGGCATAATCTCCGGGTCATGCCATCCCTGTCCCTTTGTATACTCCATTACATACATATGGTCCGTAAAAATAGTACCAAATACCAGCGGATTATCCTCCGTCGGAAGAGGCTTCGGGTTTGTTGTTTTTGTGATTTTGATATCTAACATAATTTTTCCTCCTCATCGCATGGCAGCTTTTTCTGCAGGCGTACCGTGCATTTTCTTATTTCTAATTATTCTCTCTTTGCCGGATAATGTCAAGCGCTTTCTGCGACAAATACCGGGAACCATAACAGTCCATTACTGCTCACTCCATTCACAGCAGATGCAAAACGTCCCGCATGACAGACACCGTCGTCTGGCAGGCGGGAACATTTCACTGAACCTTTTTCTGTTACTGTTCACGTCGTTCACAGTAACCTTTTTCTCTCTCTTCTGCGGACTTGCAGGTATCTGCTCCGTCCGCATCACAAAAGACATGTCTTTTATACGATACCCTGTGCTGTCATAGCATTTACAACCTTCTCAAAGCCCGCGATGTTAGCACCTGCCACATAGTTGCCCGGCATTCCGTATCTCTCGGCTGCGTCTGCGATATTATGTGTGATATTGATCATAATCTGCTGCAGCTTCGCATCTACTTCCTCGAAGGACCAGCTCAGCCTCTCGCTGTTCTGGGACATTTCCAGAGCGGAGGTAGCAACGCCGCCCGCATTTGCCGCCTTGCCCGGTGCAAAGATTACGCCGTTTGCCTGCAGATACTCGGTCGCTTCCAGCGTGGTCGGCATGTTCGCGCCCTCGCATACTGCGGTAACGCCGTTTGCCACAAGCTGTTTTGCATCGTCAAGAAGCAGCTCGTTCTGGGTTGCGCACGGAAGAGCAAGGTCTACCTTAATGGTCCATACGCCTCTGCCCTCGTGATACTCGGAATTCGGACGATAGTTTTTGTACTCTGTCAGACGAGCACGCTTTACTTCCTTGATTTCCTTCAAAGCCGCCACATCGATGCCTTCCGGATCGTATACCCAGCCGGTGGAATCGGAGCAGGTGAGCACCTTCACGCCAAGCTCCTGCGCCTTCTGAATCGCGTAGATCGCCACGTTTCCGGAACCGGAAACTGCCGCCGTCATACCGCTGATTTCCTTACCGTTAATCTTCAGAATCTCCTGTGTCAGATACAGAAGACCATAGCCGGTCGCCTCTGTTCTTGCAAGAGAGCCGCCGTAGGAAAGACCTTTTCCGGTCAGCACACCCTCATACAGTCCTTTAATTCTCTTGTACTGTCCGAACATATAGCCAATCTCACGCGCGCCGGTACCGATATCGCCCGCCGGTACGTCGGTGTCCGCACCGATATATTTGCAGAGCTCTGTCATAAAGCTCTGGCAGAATGCCATAACCTCTCTGTCTGATTTGCCCTTCGGATCGAAATCAGAACCGCCCTTGCCGCCGCCGATCGGCAGACCTGTGAGGGAATTTTTGAAAATCTGCTCGAAGCCAAGGAATTTGATGATACCAAGGTTTACGGACGGATGGAGACGGAGACCTCCCTTGTACGGTCCGATCGCGCTGTTAAACTGTACACGGTAACCGGTGTTTACCTGAACCTGTCCTTTATCATCTACCCACGGAACGCGGAATTTAATCTGTCTCTCCGGCTCGACCAGACGCTCCAGCAGGGCATCCTTTCTGAATTTCTCTTCATTTGCTTCCACAACAACTCTCAGGGATTCCAGAACCTCTTTCACTGCCTGGTGGAATTCCGGCTCTGCAGGATTTTTCTTCACAACCTGCTCAATTACCTCATCAACGTATGACATTTCATTCTCCTCCTTAAATCGTTTCTGGGATGTCTCTCTTCAGCCGCCGCTGTCCGTGCAGGCGCAGTCTTCTTAAAACGGCAGAACAGAAAAATGCAGGCGGAACAGGTCCGTCTGCATTTTGTGACATCTTTGTCCATCTATTTTATTATATACTGACTTCTTTTTCATGACAAGATTTTTTTCATGATTGTCACTTTGAATAAAATAGATAATGTCTATTCATTTTTTTGATTAAACTCCGGATAATCATCCTCTGATCCGGAAACAGAATCCTAACAGTTTGCCGTAGTCTCTTCAGCCAAAAGCACCCGCCGGACTGTCATAGCCTCTCCAGCCGAAAGCAACGCCCCTGCCGGTTTGCCGCCGTCAAGCTGCATTTCCGGGAGCAAAATCATCCGACAGATCTGTCGTCTCCGTGCTTTCTGTCTCCTGCTGGACAGAAAGGAACTCGCTCTTGATATAAGCCGTCTGCCCGTTGTAATCGACCTGCGTCCAGCCATCCTCCGTCTCACCCGTCTTTGTGATGGTCTCACCGATATACAGCACACCAAGCACATCGCATTCCGTATTCGGCTCCGTGCGGATATTGCACTCGTCAATCGCCACCATCACGCTGCCGTCTGCGGCGGATTCCCCGTCAGCCGTCGTCTCATCCGTGCTGCCCTCCTGCGAACTTCCATACTGGCTCATAAATTCCTTCAGCGCCGGGTCGGAATTCTCCGCCTCATCACACTCCTGGCGCACAGAAGCAATCAGATCCTGCACCTCGGTGGTTTTGCGCGTTTCCTCCAGAAATGCCTCGGTATCCGCATCGCCGGCATAATCGTAAATATACAGACTTCCCTGGTCGTCGCTCTTTAAGTAATACTGTGTCAGACTCGGCACCAGCGTATCGATGTCCTGCACCTTTCCGTTGTAACAGACATACACCACATACTCCCCGTCTGCAAGCCCCTGCCGGGAGTAGGTCCGGATGTCCTCATAGCGCTCCACATATCCGCCGGTCAGCTCCTCCAGCTCCTGTTCCGTCAGAGAAGGGTCCAGCTTCTGCAGTGTCTCGGTATCTCCGTTCGTCCGTGCGGAGTAATAGGAGGTCATCGCTGTCAGCACCTTGCCGTCATTCTCCTGCAGCACACCCGTCTGCGCAGCCGGCTCAGTCTCCACAATCACATCTTTTGTGGTTTCCGCCTGCGTCTCAGACTCTGTCTGCTGCAGATCCGCCACCGGACTTTTTCCCGATGCAATATTGCTGATTGCCCGGATGCCGACCACCGCAACCGCCAGGACAAGAATCAGTGCCAGACCGAGCAGTATATAGCGCAGATTATCGGAAATCCACTCTCTGATATCATCCATATTCCCTTCCTCCCGTTTTATATTTTTTTCCAATTTAAAACGCACCTGGAGGGATTCGAACCCCCGACACGTGGTACCGGAAACCACTGCTCTATCCCCTGAGCTACAGGTGCATAATACGGTACATCTGTACCTTTAGATACAATACTACAAAATGCACAAAAAGTCAAGAAATTTCCCGCACGATGATAAAATTCCGCAGAATTTCAGTTATTGTTCAAGTAAGGACTTTGCATTCACTGCGACGCGCAGCTAGTCCTGTGGGCAAAGTCCGTAAGAAAGTGATACAGGTGTGAGCAAATCCCATTCGCGGAGCGAATTTCAAATGGATTTGCGAATGTTACTGTGAACGACGTGAACAGTAACGAATATCAGCCATGCGGGAAAACGGGAAAGCAGGCTGTGCAGGTTTTCCTGCCTGCTGGACAGCTACAAAATTCCCGGTCCACAGACCGGGAATTCATTTTTGCACATTAGTTAAATTTACGTTTGCGAGCTGCTTCGGATTTCTTTTTGCGTCTTACACTCGGCTTCTCGTAATGCTCTCTCTTACGAATCTCCTGCTGAATGCCAGCTTTCGCGCAGTTTCTTTTGAAACGGCGTAATGCGCTGTCCAAAGTCTCGTTTTCTTTAACGATTACATTTGACATAGTCTCACACCTAACCTCCCTCCAGTTGCAGATTGTGCATAATACAACTGTGGGTATTTTTTATTGCACTGAAATTATTATACCCAGTTTCCGTCCATACGTCAAGAGCTTTTAAAAAAAATGACGTTTTCTTATCCGTGACTTATCCGTGCGGATGCACCACCACTTTGATGGACTCGCTGCTCATCTGCATATGGATGGCGTCCTCCAGATGATAGAGGTCGTAGGTGTGCGTAATCAGCTTCTCTATTTCCAGCCGCTGCGCATTAATCAGATTGACCGCTCTCTGGTGCGTATCTGGATTAATCCGGGAACCTCTGACAGTCAGTTCCTTTCTGTACATCTCAAACAGCGGCAGCGGAATCGTCGCATCGACCGCCGGTACGCTGAACAGCATTATCATGGCGCCAGGACCGGCGGCTTCAACTGCCTGCTCTGCCGCAAACGGTCTGCCCACGCATTCAATCACGACATCGGCGCCGTCCTCACCGGTGAGGCTTCTCACCGTTTCCGCCACATTCTCATGAAGCGGATCAATCACCGCATCTGCCCCGACGGAAAGTCCGATATGACGGCGCATTTCCATCGGTTCACTTAAAATGACCGGCGAAGCTCCTTTTAATCTGGCAAGCTGTACGACCAGAAGACCAATGGGACCTCCGCCTATCACAAGCACGCTCTGCCCCTGCTGGATATCGCAGAGGTCAACGCCGTGAATGGCGCAGGCAAGCGGCTCTGCCATCGCACCCACGTCAAATGGAATTTCCTTCTTCAGCAGGAAGCACTGTGTATCCGGCACCACGGAATACTCCGCAAAGCCTCCGTTTACGTTCACGCCCAGGGCAAACAGATGCTCGCAGTTCTGCTTCTTTCCCATTTTACAGGGTCTGCACTTTCCGCAGTAAATATTCGGGTCGACCGTCACATGGTCGCCCGCCTGCACCTCTGTCACCGCAGCGCCTGTCTCCACCACGATGCCCGCATATTCATGTCCCAGGACCACCGGCGGCTTCACCTCCGCCGAGCCCTTCTCCCCGTGATAAATATGCACGTCCGTCCCGCATATTCCGGCGGACATATTTTTCACCAGCACCTCATGCGGCTGCAGCGGCGCAAAGCTCATATCCCTTACTTCAAATTTCTGAGGCTGGTCCGCCCCGGTAAAAAATGTTCCCTTCATCTTCCTGTCCCCTTTATCTTTCTTTACTTTTATAAAAATCTTTTCTATAATATATACTATATCACAGACGTTTTTCATTGCAACTGGCAAAACGACGCTTTTCTTTGGACACTATCGCCAATATTTTCCCCTGTTTTGTAAAAATCCCCGCCTCCGTTTTGTCAATATACTTGTTATATCTCCTCTTCTATATTATAATGATACCAGGGTCAAAAGGTCGAAAATCCGATGCGAGCTTGCTCGCAAGAGGATTTTTGAACTTGGGACCCGCCAAAAACATGAATAAGTAGCCATTTTTCGAAGAAAAATGAGCGGATTATGAATGTTTTTGAGGATTGCGAGAGTACGAAGTACGGAGCAATCCGGTATCACAGGGGCCAAAATACCTTTTGACCCCAACATCTTATAATATCATTATCATAATATCGTTATCCGCCATCCGGATGACAGGGAGGATTGCATGAGTATTACTACCACGGAAATCAGAAAATTAAACTGCAATATGGTCTACCGGATGATTTATGAAAATGACGGCGTCTCAAAGGACATGATGTCCCGCACTCTTCATTTCAGCCTGCCTACAATATCCCAGAATCTGAAAACGCTGCTGGCGGAAAATAAAATCTGCCGCAGCTCCGACCGGACGATTACCGGCGGACGTCCCGCCGTTCTCTATAAATTCAATGCCAGCGCCCGCATCGCCATCGGAGTGGAGGTGCTCGCGGAACGTCTCCACATCGCAGCTGTCAATCTGCGCGGGGAAATTCTCCGGGAGGATACGCTCGATATCAGCTTTCTGGCGGACGCGACCTACTTTTCCATCTTCGGCGCCTGGGCGGACCGTTTTATCCGCTCCCTCGCCTGCAGTCCGTCAGACATTCTCGGCATTACCGTCGCGCTCCAGGGAATCATCGCGGCGGACGGGGAGCACATCATGTACGGAAAAATCTTAAACAGCAGTTCCTTTTCCCGCTCCGATTTTGCCCGCCATTTTTCCCTGCCGCTGTCCCTGATACACGACGCGGAAGCGGCGGCGATCGCGGAGCACTGGTACAATCCCGCCCTGGAAAATGCCGTCTATCTGTCTCTCAATCCGTTTTTGGGCTCCGCCATAATCAGCCGGGGCAGCGTGCTGCATCTGCCGCAGCTCAGCAGCGGGACCATCGAGCATATGACGCTCCACCCGGACGGCAGGCTCTGCTACTGTGGAAAACGCGGCTGCGCAGACGCTTACTGCTCCGCAAACAGCCTTCTCGGCAGCGCCGCGGAAAATCTGCCCGGCTTTTTCCAGCATGTCTGCGAAGGAAATATCCGCGCCGTGCAGATCTGGCACAATTATCTGCGGGAGCTCGCACTGCTGATTGACAATCTGCGGATGGTCATGGGGTCTGATATCGTGATTGGCGGTCTGCTGGCAAAATACTTTACAGCGGAGGACCTGCAGTACCTCAAAAACAGCGTACTAGCCTACACCACCTTCAAAACGGTCGATTTCCAGCTCTGCACGGGGTATCACGCAGAAAAAGCGGCGCTGATCGGCGCCGCCATCACACGGATATACAGTTATCTGAAAGAAGAAGCCCTCATCCCCTGAGACCGCCTCTTTTCCCTGGAGCCCGTCACTTCCCTGCTCCTGCACTTTTGACCCGGCCGCCCAGGGAAAACGCCTCTCAATCACTTCTTCATTTTGGGCTGGCAGAGCAGGCTTGCAATATAGGAAAAAATCAGCGCCGCCCCGATTCCGGCGGCTCCGGCTGTAAATCCGCCCTTAAACAGCCCGATAAAGCCTTCCTTATCGACTGCTTCTCTCATACCTTCCCAGATCGTGTTTCCAAAGCCGAGCAGGGGAACGCTTGCTCCCGCACCCGCAAACTCCTGGAATGGTTTATAGATGCCAAGTGCGCCGAGAATCGTTCCTGTCACTACCAGCATTACCATAACACGCCCCGGCAGCAATTTCGTTTTATCAAGCAGAATCTGCACCAGTGCGCAGACCAGTCCTCCTACCCAGAAAGCGGTAATATAATCCATCATGATTCCTCCAAGTTATTTTTTGATGCCGTCCGTCAAAGCACAGCCTCCGCAGCGCCGACGCCTCAGCAGTGCTCAATGACGACCGCATGAGCGATTCCCGGCACGCTCTGCCCTTCGTTGAAGCTCACCGTGGAGAGCAGCGCACCGGTCGGCACAAACAGCACCCGCTTCCAGACGCCCTTACAGATTTTCGGCAGAATCAGCGCCGCAAGCGTCACCGCCGAGCAGCCGCAGCCGCTTCCGCCGGAATGCGTATCCTGCGTCTCGCGGTCATAAATCTCGATGCCACAGTCCATATGCACTCCGGCAATATCAAAGCCCTTTTCCTTTAACAGGTCATGCAAAATCGTCTGTCCCACATATCCGAGGTCTCCGGTGATAATTTTATCATAATCCGATGGCTGCCGGTTAAAATCCATCAGATTCTGATAAATGGTGTCACATGCCGCCGGAGCCATGCAGGCGCCCATATTCAGAGAATCCTTTACGCCGAAATCCACCACCTTTCCCGTGGTAATCCCGGTGATACGCGCATGTCCGCCCTTCTGTCCCAGAATAAAGGCTCCGCTGCCTGTGACGGTCCAGGTCGCCGCCAGCGGACGCTGGTTTCCGTATCCCAGCGGAAAGCGGAACTGCTTCTCCGCACTCGCAAAGTGGCTGGAGGTGATCGCCGCCGCGTAATCAGAAAAGCCTCCCGCCACCGCCATCGCGGCAAGCGAAAGTGCTTCCCCGCAGGTGGAGCAGGCGCCGTACAGTCCGAACAGCGGAATATCCAGGTTTTCCATACCAAAGGAGGTGGCAATCAGCTGTCCCAGGAGATCGCCGCCAAACAGATAGCGCACCTGCGACGGAAAGAGCCCGGAATGCTGCAGCGCCAGCTTCATCGCCTCATTCTGCATCGTGCTCTCCGATTTTTCCCAGTTGTCCTCGCCAAAGCGGTCATCGCTGCAGATTAAATCAAATGCGTCCGCCAGCGGTCCCTCCCCCTCTTTCTTCCCTGCCACAGAGGAAGAACCGATGATGTGCGGCGCCCTGTCAAACTGTATACTCTGTTTTCCCGTCATCTGCTTCATCATTTCCACACCCTTTCCGCATTGTCCCCTTCCATGCTTATCATCCCTGCAGGACCTGCCACCGACAGCTTCCTGCGGATGCATGGCTGCTAAAGTCGTATGCATGGCAGCAAAAAAGGAGACACCCTGTTTCCGTTAGTGTCTCCTCTTCTCTCTCTTTTATACATAAACTTTCATTTTGAAAGCGTATGATGCAAAAAAGCCGAAATAGCCTGAAGTAAGTGTCTTATGGCTACCGCTGCCCCTTATCGTAGGGAATACCCTCCGCTTTCGGCGCCCTGGATTTTCCGGAAGTGAAGGCAAGCACTACCAGAGAAATAATGTAGGGCAGCATATTGTAAATGGTGCTCGGAAGCTTCAACGCAACCAGCGCCGGAAATCCGGTGTACACGTTGGACAGCGCGCGGAACAGTCCGAACAAAAGCGCCGCAAAACCGATGTTTACCGGCTTCCACTGTCCGAAAATCATAACGGCAAGCGCCAGGAAGCCAAAGCCCGCCACGCCGTTCTCAAATTTCCATTCGCTCACGCCCGCCGTGATATACACGATGCCGCCAAGACCGCCGAGCATACCGGAAATCAGCACGCCCGCATAGCGCATCTTGTAAACATTGATGCCGACCGAATCCGCCGCCTGCGGATGCTCGCCGCACGCCCGCAGACGAAGCCCGAATTTTGTTTTATAAAGCACAATGTAGGACACCACCAGCGCAACCGCCGCAATCAGCATGAACCAGTTAAATTCAAACCCGCCGATGCGCACCAGGAACGCCTTTTTGCTTTCAATGTAGGTGATGGTGGAGGACACGTTGTCCTTGCTCTCCGCCATATTGATTGCTCTTACGATTACGACTGCCGCCGCCGTACCGAGCAGGTTCAGCGCGGTTCCCGCCAGCGTCTGGTCGGCTTTGAAATTGATTGCCGCCACCGCCAGCAGAAGCGAGTAGAGCATCCCGACAAGCACCGCCGCCGCGATAACCAGCACGATCATGACGATTGCCGGTACCGTCGCCGGCACAAATTTCAGCATCAGCGCCCCGCCGAGCGCTCCCATAACCATAATGCCCTCTAATCCGATATTAATAACGCCGCTGTGCTCGGAGAAGCACCCGCCCAGCGCTACCAGAATCAGAACGGAAGCAAATATTAATGTGTATTGAATTAAAAGCAGCATTATGCTTCGCCTCCTTTCTGTCCCTGCGCCGCGCGCTTTTCATCCCGTTTGTCCAGAACCCGGTTCAGCCAGAGCTTAAAGAAGAACACAAAGCCGCACAGGTAAATAATCAGCGCGGAAATCAGATCTGAGATCTGCGCACAGTACATCGACTTGTCCACGTACGCACCGCCGCTGGTAATGTGCTGGATAAAGTAAGAAGAAAAAATCGCGCCAATCGGATGCAGACCGCCTAAAAACGCTGCCGCAATTCCGTTAAAGCCCATGCCCGGAACGCTTGTCTGCGTAACCGCCCACTGCTCCACGCCGGTCAGGTAGAAAAATGCCGCACCCATCCCGGCAAGCGCACCGGAAATCGCCATTGTGAGAATGATGTTGTACTTCTCGCGCATACCGCAGTATTTCGCCGCCTGCTTGTTCAGACCGGTCGCCTTCAGCTCGTAGCCCAGCTTCGTCTTCTCCAGAAGCACCCACACCAGTATCGCCACCACGACCGCCAGCGGAAGCGCGATCGTCACATACTTATTGTTGGCAAAAAGAGCCGACAGCCCTGCGGACGGAATCAGCGCGCCCGGATTTTTCGCTGTCAGAGACTCCGAATACGGGCTGGAAGCATCCTTCACCGTGGAGAGCAGCATATTTACCACATACAGGGCGATCCAGTTCAGCATGATGCAGGAGATTACTTCGTTTACATTGCAGTATGCCTTTAAAAGACCGGAGATAGCCGCCAGCGCTGCACCCACGACCACCGCCGCCAGAATGCAGACATACCACGGAAGATTCCATGCCAGTGCACAGTAAAGACATGCGCCCGCGCCCGCCACATACTGTCCTGCCGCGCCGATGTTGAAAAGACCCACCTTATAGGCAAACAACACCGACAGCGAGCACAGAAGCAGCGGAGCTGTTTTTACCAGCGTGCTTCCGAAATACTGCAGCGCCTTCACCTTCGTCGGATAATACATAAAGTTTTTCAGAATCGAGATAATCGCCTTGCCCGCGCCCGCCGGATTGATGAGCAGCAGAACAATATAGCCGACCAGAAGACCTATCAGGATACATGCCAGCGATGCGATCAGCGACTGGAACGCGCCGTTGCGCAGGAGACTTTTCTTTTCTTTTTTATTCATTTTTGCCGCCTCCCTTCTTTGCGCCCGCCATATACAGTCCCAGCTCTTCCACCGTGACCTTCTTCGGGTCAAATTCTCCGACGATCTCTCCCTCGTACATCACGAGGATACGGTCGGATACGTTCATTACCTCGTCCAGCTCCAGACTGATGAGCAGCACGCCCTTTCCGGCGTCGCGCTGCGCCACAAGCTGGCTGTGGATATATTCGATTGCGCCGACATCCAGACCTCTCGTCGGCTGTACAGCGATCAGCAGCTCCGGATTTTTGTCAATCTCGCGGGCAATAATCGCCTTCTGCTGGTTTCCGCCCGACATGGAGCGCGCCAGCGTGACCGGTCCCTGCCCGGAGCGCACATCGTACTGCTCAATCAGCCGCTCCGCGTAAGAGTGGATTTCTTTTTTCTTTAAAAAGCCCGCCTTATTGGTGAACTGCGGCTCAAAATACCGCTGCAGCACCATATTGTTTTCCAGCGTATAGTCCAGCACCAGACCATGTTTGTGACGGTCCTCCGGGATATGGCTCATCCCCATCATGGAACGCTTCCGGATAGGCGCATGGGTGATATCCTCGCCGTTCAGCTTTATGGTACCGGATTTAAGCGGCTCCAGCCCGGAAAGTCCGTAAACAAATTCTGTCTGTCCGTTGCCGTCGATGCCCGCAATGCAGACGATCTCGCCACGGCGCACCTGCATACTGACATTGTTCACCGCATTGTTTTTGTGCCGCTTTGACGCCACCGTCATTCCCTGGATATCCAGCACGACCTCGCCCGGCTTTGCGTCCTTTTTCTCCACGGCAAAGCTTACGTTCCTTCCGACCATCATGGCGGACAGTTTTTCCGGCGTTGTGTCCTTCGTCTCCACCGTCCCCACGTATTTTCCTTTTCTGAGCACGGTACAGCGGTCAGAAACCTGCATGATCTCCGCAAGCTTGTGCGTGATAAACAGAATACTCTTTCCCTCCGCCGCCAGATTCTTCATAATCGACATCAGCTCCTGAATCTCCTGCGGAGTGAGCACTGCCGTCGGCTCGTCAAAAATCAGGATCTCGTTATCCCGGTACAGCATCTTCAGAATCTCTGTGCGCTGCTGCATACCGACTGTGATATCCTCGATAAGGGCGTCCGGCTCCACCTGCAGACCGTATTTTTCCGACAGCGCCATTACCTTTTTCCGCGCCTCATCCTTCTGCAGGAAGCCTCCCTTCGTCGTCTCCACACCAAGGATGATATTATCCAGGACACTGAAGCATTCTACCAGCTTAAAATGCTGATGCACCATGCCGATGCCAAGGTCGTTCGCATCGTTCGGGTCTTTGATTTCCACCTTTTTCCCGTCCTTGCGGATTTCTCCCTCCTCCGGCTGGTACAGCCCGAAAAGAACGCTCATCAGCGTGGATTTTCCCGCACCGTTCTCTCCAAGAAGCGCATGGATCTCACCTTTCTTTAACTGCAGGGTGATATTATCATTTGCTACAATGCCCGGAAACCGTTTTGTAATGCCAAGCATTTCGATAGCATAATTTTCCAATGTCACCTTCCCCCTTCCTCTCTCGCACATGTCTTTATTCTATCATAGATTTTACAGAATTTAAAGAAAAAATAATAAAACTTTTATGCAAATTAACAACTAAAAAACGTCCACCGGACGTTTTTGTCGTATGCATGGCAACGAAAAAGCACCGCTCTGCGGCGGTATTCCGCCGCTTTGCGATGCCTGCATTCCCGGTTACGGAAAATTTCTGATTTATTTAATGTTTCCGAGGTCGTTTACCGTGATCGCTGTCTCCGGCATGGTCTCGATGTTGTTGTCAACCGTAATGTCGCCTGCTACCATAGAAGCTACCAGTGCTTTGTAGTCGTCCTGCGTGAAGGTGTCGCACCACTGTGTGCTCTCAAGCGGGAGCTGTACATAGTTCTCTTCCGGATTCTCAGATACCAGACCCAGGTTGTCGATCTTTCCTACGTAATCTGCCCAGGTATCTTCCAGAACGATTGCGGAAAGCAGTGTGTTTACGGTCGGAGCAAGACCCTTCATTGCGGAGGTGATTGTCATGCCCTCAGCGTATGCATCAATAACCGGAGCCTGATCAGAGTCAACACCGATTACTTTTCCGCCAACCTTAGCTGCTGCTTCTGCTGCAGAGGTGTAGATACCGCCGCCGCATGCGAATACAACTTCTACGCCGTTCGTAGAATACCAGGTATCCATCGCCGCTGTAATATCAGCATCGCCGTAGAACTGTCCGCCGTATGCGTATTCTACCGTTACCTCATCCTCGATACCAAGCTCTACAGCCGCTGCGTTTGCACCCTGCACATAACCGAAGCCATAGCGGATAACTGCCGGTACGGACATACCACCCAGGAAGCCGAGGTGCTTATAGCCCATCTTTACTGCCGCATAGCCTGCCATGTAGCCCGGAAGCTCTTCCTGATAGATTGCGCAGTAGGTATTTTCTACATTATAAACCTCAGAGAGATCAACATCCGTCTGATCGCCGCGAAGATCTGCCTCAGACATATCCAGCGCGATGAATTTTACATCCGGGTAAGCCGGGGATTCTTCTCTGAGGGTAGCGCCGAACAGATAACCCGGAAGTACGATGATATTGTACCCTTCCGCACATGCCTGGTCTACCGCTGCGATACGCGCTTCGTCGGAGTCGCTGTCCGGTTTGTAGTAGTTGAAATCTACGCCGTTTGCCTCTGCGAATGCCTTGCAGGCTTCGTAGGTCGTCTGGTTGAAAGACTGGTCCGTGATATCACCGGAGTCTGTAACCATTGCGATCTTGTAGGTCTCGCCGGAAGTGGTTGTCTCTGTTTCATTCTGAATAACGCTGGAGGTATCTGCCTCTGTAGCTGTCTCCTTCGCGCTGCATGCTGTAGCAGACAATAACATTGCACCTGCAAGTACCGCTGCCATAAGTTTCTTTTTCATGAATCTTTCCCTCCTTTAGTGATTAACAATAGTAGTATTATAGTACCATTTTTTCAGAATATTAGCAAGCAATATTTCCCTGCCTGTAAAATTTTTCGCAAAGCAAAGCCTGTTTCTCTGGATAAGCAGCCTTTCCACAAATATCCGGTAATGTCAAGGCTGAACTCAGCGCTATAAAATACAATATTTCCAATGCCTTTCTTATCCCATCTACTCATTCCTGCAGCGCAGGATGCTGCATATAAAATATCTCTTTCTGCCGCTCAATCTCAGTCCTAAGTTGCTCTTTTGTTGGCAGGTAGGTCAAATACTTTGACATAAACAGCCTATCGTTATCATGCAGCACAGAATATCGGGCAATGTCCTCATCTGTTTCTGTACAAAGCAGGATTCCAAGAGTAGGATTATCTCCCTCTTTGCACTTTAACTCATCGTACATACGGACATACATATCAATCTGACCCACATCCTGATGCGTAATTTTCCCCATTTTCAAATCAATCAGCACATAACACTTCAGCTCAATATTATAAAACACCAGATCAATGAAATAATCCTCTGTTTCTGTGACGATATGCTGCTGTCTCGCAACAAAGGCAAAGCCTCTTCCCATTTCCATAAGGAAGTCACGGATATGGGACAGGATTGCGGTCTCAAGATCATTTTCAAGATAAGTGTCTTCATTCTTAAATCCGAGAAATTCCGCAATCACCGGACTTTTCAGCAATTCAAAATTATTTCTTTGATATTTGTTTGTCTTCTGCTTCATTTCTGAAATTACTTCTTCCTTCTTAGGAGCCTGAAGAAGCCGATAGTAGTATTGTGTTCCGATATTTCTATCCAGTGTCCTAACACCCCAACCTTCGTGAGCTGCCTCATTCATGTACCATAATCTTGCTTTTTCATCCGGCACACGAAGGAGTGTTCTGAAATGAGACCAACTTAAATTGTGAACACACGTGTTCACAATCTCTTCATCTGGAAACAACAAATAAAATTTTCTATAATATTGAAGATTTCTTTTTGAATAACTGGTACCATATTCTGCTGTAAGTTCATAAGCCAGCGTATCCATAAGCGCCTTGCCATATTCCGCCCTGTTTTCTCCATTCTGTTCCTGTTCTACAATCCGCTTCCCGATCTGCCAATAGGTTAGAACCGATGCCTTATTTACAGCGTTATATGCCTGTTTCCTGCCGACCGATATAATATCTTTTATATCGGAAATCATCGTCTGAAACCTGTCATCAACACAATTTTTCTGTACTAATCTGCCTGATTCGTTCAACAACTCTTTCTCCATATTACCCCTCTATTTCTGCAATAATCTTGTCAATCTCATCCCGAAGTATCTGTTCACGCGCCACTATTTCTTTTATATGGTCTATATTCGCAGGAGAACATCGTTCCAAGAACATAATTCTTAAAGTCCCATCCGTCAACTGCTCCCCGCAGCTCGTCCGCAATAGCCCAGATAGCACGATGCAGTTCGTCACGCTCCTGTTCCTTTTTTGTATCAACCATTCTCTTTTCCTCCGTTAAATATAAGAAAAGTATATCTCGAAAAAGTGAATTTTTCAATGAAAAACGCCCACCATCTTTGATGAGCGTTATTGTTGCAATATTAAAATTCTCATAAAATCTGCGCCCAAACTCCAGAATAGGTTTTGCCCACCTGCCTTGCTCCCTGCAAAAAATCAACTAATTCGCCTTAATAATCATGCAAAAATACACGAATATTTTTAAAGTTTTTGCATTTTTCGACGTGAATACAGTTTTCCCTTCCTGCACTTTACCAGATCTCCACACGCAAAGTCCGTGGCAGTCCAGCAGGAAGCTGAACTGCCACACGACCTGCTACAGCAGCAGGGAAACGCTCCACTACAGCAGCAGGGAAATGAGCAGATAAATCAGTGTGCCGCACAATCCCAGGCAAAACAGGATCAGCCCGTAGGAGAGGCTTCTGCCGATGATGCCGGTGTTTTCTTTGAAGCTTTCGTAGGCGAGGGCGAAGGTGTGCTCGTAGTCCTTCTTTTTCGGATGGCGGCGCCAGATGGTCAGGTTGAGCAGCGCCACAGCCCGATTTACAATACGCCCGCAGACATGGGTGAGCGCGTTTCCCTCCTCCAGTTCGTGCGGCTGGGGGCTGTCCTGGTAGATGGTTTTCCGCAGAAACACAATCACGCTGTCCGTTATCGTATCGAAGAAGCCCGCCTCCACGCTTCCGGCAATCGGAAGCAGCTTTGCAAGCAAATCAACCGCGTTATCGAGCACCATGCAGACGCCGCCGCACACTGCCGGGACCGCCGTCAGCAGGATCGGGCGGTATACATAATCCTCCAGGTCCAGCACACGCGGCCAGCGGTTTACGTAAACGGTGGTGCCGTCCGGCTGCTTTTTCAGCATCCAGGTCCGCACAAGCAGCAGATAAATCAGCGCGCCAATAGCAATCGAAATCAGACTGCCTTTCAGGTTCGTCAGGCTGAAGTATGCCACCGTGTGCGGATTTTCAGCTAATCCGCAGAAGCCCTGCCCCATATCGGCAAGCTTATCCATCGTCTGATGCGGCAGGATACCCATCAGCGGAAACAATGCCGCCGGGACTGCCAGCGCCGCCGCGCTCACCGGCTTCATATAGCTGCCGGACATGCCGTCGTATTTTTTCTGCACCTTTGCATCGTTATTTTTCTCCACAAAAACGGCAAAGAACAGCTTGCACATATACGCCACCGTCAGACCGCCGCTGATGAGGAACAGCCACTCGATAATCTTCATGTCGCTGACGCCGAAGACGCCCTGCGCCAGAGCGCCCGTCTCCAGCGCCTCTGTATACTCCACGATGCTCTCGTGTAGCAGCGTCTTGCTTATATAGCCGGAAAACAGCGGAATACCGCCGATGCCCAGCGCTCCCGCCAGATAAATGGCGGCGAGCAGCGGCTTCTTTCTGCCAAAGCCGCGGATTTCGTTCAGATCCAGCTTATGCACATTCATGAAAATAACCCCAGCCACCAGGAAGAGCACCAGCTTGAACAGCGAGTGATTCACCATATGCAGCAGACTTCCGCGCACCGCAAGGGCGTTTTCCTCTGCGAGCAGCCCCTGCATCCCGATTCCGACCAGAATAAATCCAATCTGTGATACGGACGAGCACGCCAGCGTGCGCTTAAAGTCGACGGAAAACAGCGCCAGCACCGCGCCCGCCACCATTGTGAGCGTCCCCAGAACCAGCACGAAGGTGCCCCATTTCCAGTCATGCAGCAATATCTTGCAGCTAATTACCAGAATGCCGAAGATACCGGTCTTCGTCAGAATACCGGAGAGCAGGGCGCTCGCCGGAGCCGGAGCGACCGGATGCGCCTTCGGCAGCCAGATATGCAGCGGGAAAGCGCCCGCCTTCGCCGCAAAGCCGAAGAACAGACAGCCCGCCGCCACATACACATTTTTGCCCGCGCAGGCGTCGTGCAGCTCGCTGATTGTTAAGGTGCCCGCCTGGTTATAAAGCAGAAACAGCCCCATCAGCATCACAAGTCCCCCGATGACCGCCACGGCGAGATAGGTCGCCGCCGCCCGCAGCGACGGAGCATGCTCATCCTGCGCCACCCACACATAGGAAGCCAGCGACATTACCTCGAAAAACACAAAGGTCGTATACAGATCCGCCGAGAAGAAAATTCCTTCGGTAGCGCCCAGCGTCACCAGCAGAAACAGATAATAGCGGTTCCGGTTGCGGTAGTGCGCAAAATATTCTGCGCTGAACAGCGTCGCCGCCATCCACATAAACGCCGCGATGGCGCCGTACATTGCCCGGAAGCCCTCCGTCTCAAAGGAAAGCCCCATGCCGCAGACGCCCGGCAGCACAAAGGAAGCCTCCTTCGCCCCTTTTGTTATAAGAAGAAGTATCAGCAGCAGAAATTCCACGATTGTGACGCAGCCCGCCACACGGTCGCGCAGCGTTTTATCCTTTCTGCCCGCCAGGTAGGATATGCCCGCTCCCAGCATCGGAAAAAACACAATCGCCGCCAGTAAAAGAAAGTTCTGTTCCATATTCGCCGTCCCTCCTCTCTAATATACGCCCGCCGCGACGTCCTGGAAAAAGGCAATCAGCGGCGCGGAAAACAGACCAAGCGCAACAACGGCGGCGGCAAAGAGAACCAGCGGCAGACACATCTTCCAGGTCGGGTCCTTTGCGGAGGCTATCGTCGCATAATCAAAATCCTTTCCGGGGAAAAACGCCCGGATAACAATGGACATCATATAAATTGCCGTCAGCAGCGCGGATATCAGCAGGCAGCCGATACCAAAATACGCCTGCACATTGCCGCTCTCCACCGCTGCCCCCGCCAGATTCCACTTACTGATAAAGCCCGCCAGTCCCGGCACGCCCATCAGTCCGAGCGCCGCCACGGTAAAGCAGCCAAAGACCACCGGCATTTTTCTGCCCATCCCGTTCATTTCGTAGATATAGCTCTTTCCGGTCTGATGCATAAAAGCGCCCGCGCACAAAAAGGAGCAGATTTTCATGAAGGCATGGCAGACCATATGCGCCAGCGCGCCCGTCATCCCCCACGGCGTCATGATAGTGGCGCCGAAAATGATGTAGGACAGATTGCTGACCGTCGAATAAGCAAGCCGCCGCTTGATATGCGTCTCTTTGACGGCACGGCTGCAGCCGTACACAATCGATATCATGGCGAAGCCCATCGCCACCGCCTGCACCCAGGTGCCGCGCAGAAATTCCGTGCCGAAGCTGTAATAGGTCAATCGGATGATGGCGAACACACCCGCCTTTACAACGGCAACAGCATGAAGCAGAGCCGTCACCGGCGTGGGCGCAACGCCCGCCTGCGGCAGCCAGGAGCTAAGCGGCCAGATCGCCGCCTTCACGCCGAATCCCATAAACGCCAGCAGATAGACAAGCAGCAGCGTGTTTGTCTTATCGCCGATTTTCTCTAAATTCAGCACGCCGCCCATCACAAATTCCACCGTGTCCCCGTATACCAGAAGGAACACCAGTCCGAGAAGCGCGAACGCCGCGCCGCCCAGCGAATAGTAAAGATATTTGCGGCTTGCCAGAATCGCCTCACGCTTTAACGTGTGCATCACCAGCGGCACCGTCACCAGCGTCAGCAGCTCGTAAAAGAAATACATACTGAGCATGTCGGACGCAAAGGCAATGCCGAGCGTCACGCCGTATGTGATGCTGTAAAATGTGAAAAAGACCCTCTCGTGCCCCTCATGCTCCATATACTCAAAGGAATACAGCATCGCCAGCGGCCACAGCACCGCCACCAGAGCACCGAATACCATTGTCATACCGTCAATCTTGAAGGAAATGGACAGCCCGTGCACAAAATAAATGACCTCAAAAATCTCCGTCGGACCGTGCGCCACCAGCGCAAGCACGATTGCGGAGGTCGCGAGCATAAGGCATTCCAGATACACCATCATCTGGCTCCGCTTTTTAAACGGAAGGAGCATCGTCAGCGCGCCGCCGATAACCGGAAGCAGAATCGCCGCCAAAATCCAGTATTTACTCATAACCCGCCGCCTCCCTTACAGCACCGCGCCGGCAATTCCGGAAACATACGCCGTCAGCGGGTTCGGGAACACGCCCAGAAGCACTGCCAGCGCGGCCAGGATTGCCAGCGGAATCGTCATTGTCTTTGCCGGTTCCAGTTTTTTCAGCGATTTGTAATCATAATCCGCCCCCGGCAGAAAACCTTTGATGGTAATCGGAAGCAGATAGCCCGCCGTCAGAAGCGCACTGATAAGCAGCACCACCGGTCCCAGCCAGGAAAACACGGAGATACCCGATTCCAGGGAACCGG
The DNA here is from genome assembly GCF_025148285.1 of Marvinbryantia formatexigens DSM 14469. Classification (NCBI taxonomy): domain Bacteria; kingdom Bacillati; phylum Bacillota; class Clostridia; order Lachnospirales; family Lachnospiraceae; genus Marvinbryantia; species Marvinbryantia formatexigens. The sequence goes on from NZ_CP102268.1 coordinate 4,499,657, forward strand.
TCGCCAGGTACCACTTGCTGATAAAGCCGCTTGCGGGCGGAATGCCAATCAGCGCCAGGGACGCGAAAGTATAGCACCAGATGGTCACCGGCATTTCCTTGCCGATGCCGGTCAGCTCGTCCACCTGCGTTTTCCCGGTGCGGTAAATAATGGCGCCGGCGCTTAAAAACAGGCAGGATTTGATGATGGCATGGAACACGATGTGCAGAAGCGATCCCGTCATCGCCTGCGGCTGCAGCAGCGCCAGACCGAACAGAATGTACGACGCCTGGCTGACCGTCGAGTAGGCGAGCCGCTTCTTTAAAAGCTTCTCGCGGTAAGCGAGCATGGAACCCATAAACACCGTAATCAGCGTCAGCACCAGCCAGGTGGTCTGCACCCAGGTGCCGCGGAGGAAATCGGGACCAATCACATAGAAAACCGTGCGGATAACGCCGATAACACCCGCCTTTACAATCAGACCGGACAGCACGGCGCTCGCCGGGGCCGGAGCGACCGGATGCGCCGTCGGCAGCCAGGCGTGCATCGGAAACATACCCGCCTTTACGCCGAAGCCGAGAATCATAAAGAACGCAATGACCAGCAGCACACCCTCGTTGCCGGATACCCGCGCCATATCAAGGGAACCTCCGGCGGTAAAATCCAGTGTCGCCGCATACTGATTCATAAAATAGATGCCGAGCAGCACCATGTACGCGCCGCAGAGGGAATAAAACAGATATTTCATCCCCGCCATCAACGCCTCCCGCGTCCGCGTGTGAAGCACCAGAGGAAGAGACGTCAATGTCATAATCTCATAAAATACATAGAAGGTGACCAGATTTCCGGAAAAGGCGAGCGCAAGCAGCACGCCGTACACGATCAGATAAAACCCGAAATAACGCTTTTCCTCCTGCTCATGCTTCATGTATTCAAAGGAAAACACACCGGCGAGCACCCACACCAGCGACACCAGCACAGCGTACAGTCTGCCGAGCGCATCCACCCGGAAGTAAAGCTTCAGATTTTCCCCGAACTGCCAGAGCAGCAGCTCCTGCTCCCCGCCGGTCACCACAAGCAGCGCCAGAACCGCCGTCACAGCCAGTGAAATGCCCGTCATACGGAGAAGTCTTGTCCGCTCCCGGAAAACGGGCAGAATCAGAACCGCCGCGCCGCAGAGGATCGGAAAAAATATTGCCGGAATAATCCAGATAGAATAATTCATTTGTCCTCTCCTTTTCTCTTACGCAAAATTTGAAAGCCCGGTCTGCATGATATGCAGAATCGGCTCCGACATCATGCCGAGCGCCATGTTCAGCAGCACAAACATCACAATGGTAAAGGTGTACAGCTTCTGCTTATCCATCGTCACGGTCGTATAGCCCTTTTCGGCAATCACACTCTTCTTCTCCGGCACGTAAATGCGGATAACCGTTTTCAGAAAATAAATAGCATTTAAAATCGTACTGATTGCCAGGACGATCAGCGTCGGCAGCATTTTCATGGTCGGATGCAGCACCGCCGCCTCCGCAAACAGCAGCTTGCTGACAAACCCGGCAAAAATGGGCACGCCGACCATCGAGAGCGAACCGACGGTAAAGCCGACGCCGGCAATCTTGTTGCGGTAGCCAGCTCCCGTCAGTGCAAAGAAGCTGCGGCTGCCCGCCGATACGTCCGTCAAACCGATCGCCGAGATAAACAGAAGCGACTTGGTAGCGGAGTGCGCCAGGATATGGAAGATGCTGGCAACCACGCCCTCGGTCGTTCCCAGACCGAAGCCCATATAGATGTAACCGATCTGCGCCACCGAGGAGAAGGAAATCATCCTGCGGACGTCCTTTTCCATAATCGCGCTCACCGAGCCGAAAATCATACCGCACAGACCGAACACAAACAGCACATTGATGATTTTGCTGGCGCAGATGATATCAAAGCCGATTACGCGGTAAAAAATCTTAATCAGCAGGAATATATAACCCTTGGATACCAGGCTGGACAGCATCGCCGCCGAGGAGACCGTCGAGTATCCGTAGGCGTCCGGCAGCCAGGAATGAAACGGAAACAGTGCGCTCTTGATGGAAAGACCGACCGTAATCAGACCGATGGTGATAATCATCGGGATGCGGTAGGTGCCCGCCTCCATAATCTTCTCCACCTGCTCCCTGATATTGGACATCAGCAGATGCCCGGTCAGGTCGTAGAGCATACAGATACCCATGAGCAGCAGACCGGAGCCTAAAAGGCTCATAATCATATAGCGCACCGCCGCCTCGATCGTTCTTCCGTTCTGGCGTATCATGATCAGACCGCAGGCGGAAATCGTATTGATTTCCACGAAAACATAGGCGGTAAACAGATCGTTCGTGTAGATGAGCGCCAGCAGGGAGCTGAGCAGCAGATCCGTCAGGATATAGTAGATATTGTGCTTGCTCTTTTCCACCTCGTCATCCAGCTTTTTCCGTCCGCCGAGCATCGAGAGCAGCATGACGATGCAGAAAGCAAGCGCCATCGCCGCCTCCAGGGCGCCCGCACGGATCTCGTTGCCCCAGGGAGCCGGGAAATGTCCCATCATATATGTGTAGCTCCCGCCCGTCTCCAGCATGTAGCCCAGAAGCCACGCCGACATCACGCCGACAACGGTGATTGCCGCCGTGTTCAGCCACTTTGCCGCCTTTCCCGGCAGCACCGAGGATACGATGCCGGAAAACATGGAAATCATGATGGAAAAGAACGGGACATTCTGTACAAACGCCATCACAGCCCCTCCTTTTTCAGCCTGGAGGAAATCTCATCCAGGTCCAGCGTGTGATACCGCCTGTACAGCCGCACCGTCAGCGACAGCATCAGCGCCGTGACGGAAACAGAAACCACAATGCCCGTCAGCACCAGACCGCTGGGAATCGGGTTTATGTACGCCTCCACATCCTGCACGCCGTTCACCACGATTGGCGCCGCTCTTCCGCTGATATAGCCTTTTTCCGCCAGAAAGAGGTACACCGCCGTGTCCATGATATTCAGACCGATAATCTTCTTTATCAGATTTTTCTGGAGCAGCAGATTGGCAAACCCGATTCCAAACAGAATCATGGCAATCTCCTCTCCCATATTCGCCACAAAATTTGACCCGAACATACCCTAAAAGCCCCCTTTCCGGAACAGTGCAAAGAATGCGTACATCGTGCAGGCAACCACCAGCCCCACACAGATGTTGAGCGGCAGAATCAGACCGCTGCTTAAAATCGCTCCCGGCGTGCCCAGCGGAATGCCGCTCTCCAGATGGTTTGCGCCGGTGAAAAAGGAATAACTCTTTGCCAGACAGTAAAATGTCAGTGCAGAAAAGCTCACCCATTTATAAGTTTTCTCCGTGAAGAACCGCTCCGTCTTCTTAAAGCCGAAGGCGTTCAGATAAAGAATCAGCCCGGCGCCGATGATCGCGCCGCCGGAAAAGCCGCCGCCCGGAGAGAGGTGACCGTTCAGAATTACGTAAATGCCGAAAATAAAGATGATGGGCACCAGCACAGAAGCAATTCCCTGCAGAATCGTGTCGTTCTTCGGCTCGTAGAAGCTGTCGCGCTTCTCTTCCTCCTCCGCGCTCTCCTTCCCCTTTTTCTTGTCGTTGCGCAGCAGAATCAGCACTGTGCAGGTGGCGATAAACAGCACATTTGATTCCCCGAAGGTATCAAACGCACGATAGTCGAGAATCATGCCGGTGACAATATTCACCGCCCCGGTATCCTGCAGCCCATCCTCGATATATTTTTCCGCCACCTCATTGTTGGTGGGATTGTGGTCGCTTCCGACCGGCGGAAGATACGACACCTCGACCAGCAGAATGGTAATCAGCAGCAGACAGCAGATGAGCGCCGCCGCCCTGTAAAAGCGCTGGAAAAAGCGGTAGATTGGGTTGTGCCCGGTATCGTATACTCTGCCCCGCACCCGGTCGTGGTCCCGCTGGTAGCGCTGTAATTTCTTCTCATTGGGCACATACTCCCGCTGCGGCACGACCTCCATATTGCCAAGGTAGGGGTCCTTCTCCCCGCTTATCCACTGGCGCATACGGACCAGGAGCCGCTTTTTATATTCTTCCTCGGAAATCTGCTTACTCATCGTCCTTGTCCTCCTCTCCCATCGCGTGTATCTTCTTTAAGGTCACAAAAAACAGAATACTGGTGACACCGGCTCCCACCGCCGCCTCGGTGATGGCAAGGTCCGGCGATTCCAGAAGTATCCAGATGATCGACATAATCAGACTGTAGGACATAAAAATGAGGATGGAATTCAGCAGGCTTTTGGAAAAGCTCACAGAAATCGCACATACCACCAGAAAGCCGAGTAAAATATACTGAAAAATCTGCATCACGCTTCCTCCTTCTGCATATTATTTTCTTCCTCCAGCTTTTCCTTCACCTCGCCGGACACCTCGCAGTAATTGTCCAGATGCGGATTCGTCGTCGCCTCCAGCCTGGAAATCAGATGTGAAGACACCGGGGAGGCGCACCAGAGAAACACGACCACCAGCCCCATTTTCAGCGTCGTAAAGTTAAATCCCGACAAAATCATCAGACCAATCAGCGAAATACCGATTCCGAGCGTATCGCCCATCGCCGCCGCGTGCATCCGGTTTAGTACGTACTTGAACTTAAATACGCCGAGAAGCTGCACAACGAATGTCAGCAGACCGAGAAACAACATCCCGGTGCCAAGAATAAACTGTGTCCATTTAAGAATCTGCATGTTCTTCCTCCCTTTCCGTCTCCTGTCCGTTTTTCTCCTCCATCTCCTGCAGTTTTCTGCCGTGGTCGCGGTGCTCCAGATAAACGCCGGTGTAGACCTTTGTCAGCACGACCACCGCCAGAAAGCTGATCATCGCATAAATCAGACAGATATCCACCAGATATCCCTCATTCATGCGTAGAGCAAGGATGGAAATGATGACCATGACCATCGTCCCCATCATGTTCACCGCCACAAGACGGTCTGCGATCGTCGGTCCAATAATTGCGCGTATCAGACAGAGCACCGCCATGACGGCAAGAACAATCAGCGCAATGGTAAATACCCATGCCTGTGCCTGTATTAAAGCCATATCACTCACCCGTCCTTTCTAATTTTTCCAGCATTTTCACGAAAACGGAATCCTCCATTCCTTCTGCCAGGCTCTTGTCCAGGCAATGGACCACCAGCCGGTCTCCCTGCAGCGACACGGTAATCGTCCCCGGCGTCAGCGTGATGGAATTTGCCAGGATGACCCGCGCCACCCGTGACCTGAGGCTGGTCCGGAATGTGACCATCACAGGTTCCGCAATTTCCCGCTGCGACAGAATCAGATGAATGACGGCGATGTTTGCGCGGACGATCTCAATAATCAGCGTGAGCACGTACCATAGAAAATACACGCTCTTTTTATAGAGAATGATCTCCTTGTGTATACTGTAGTCCATGAATTTGCAGATAAAAGCAAACACGAAAAGAGCAATTACTACGCCAAAAGCAAGAATCTCGGCGGTAATCGCTCCATTAAAAATAATCCAGACCAGAAAAAACAATAATAACATTTTCTTATCACTCCCTCATCTGTCCGTCACGGATAAGCAGCCTTTTGTGCGGATTGTATCCTCACAGCAGAAGAACCCATGACATTTCCTATCATTATAGCAGATATAGGGCAAGAAATACAACCTTCTTTTTATAAAAATTTAACAATTAGTAATGAACGGTTACGCAATCATCCAATATATCAGCCCCAGCACCCACCCGGAAAAGATGCCGTAAAGGATGACCGGACCGGCAATGGTAAAAATCTTGCAGCCAATACCGAATACCTGTCCCTCCTTCTGAAATTCGATTGCCGGAGCCGCCACGGAATTTGCAAAGCCGGTAATCGGCACAAGCGTTCCGGCGCCGCCGAATTTCGCCAGCCGCTGGTAGATGCCGCAGCCCGTCAGAATGACGCTGATGAGCACCAGCAGCACGGAACACCAGGTGCCCGCCAGCTTTTTATCCGCGCCCAGATTCATCGCCATATTGATAATAAACTGTCCGAGCGTGCAGATGGCTCCACCCGTCACAAAGGCATGCCACATATTGCTCCAGAGACTGTGCGTCGGCGTCACCTGCTTTACGTATTCGTTGTACGCTTTGTTTTTCTTTTCTTTTAAGATATCTGCCATGCTACCACCCCATATAAAAGAATAATACGCTTCCAATCGTTTTCCCCAGCGCCAGGGAGATCACGATGAAGCTGATGCCTTTCGCAAGCCCGATGCGCCGCGCCGCAATCGGAAAAATGTTGATGACTTCCGCCAGCGCCATGATCCAGGCTCCCACGTACATCCCCGCCACAAGCCCCACGACCGCCAGCATAAATCTGCCCGTAAACGGTGTTATGCCATATACCGTGAGCAGATTGCCGTACAGCGCGCCGAGCAGAATGGCGCTCTCATAGAGCCTTGTATGCACGGCTGTGCGGGAGATTCCTGCAAACCGCGTGATAATGCCAAGCCCGACCAGCAGTGCGACCACGCCAGCCGCCACCAGAACACCGCCGCCGGCTCCGATAATGATAAGCAGTCCCGTCTTCATCATCCCGTGATTCCCTTTCCGCTTCCCTGCGTCGTCCTCCGCTCCTTTTTGGGCACATGACGGCTCGCCTCGATAATGGTATCGTTTACGTCGTTTTCATAGGTGCGCATCTGCACCTCCAGCGGCGTCGGGTCCGCCGTCAGCTTTTTACCGGCAAAGTGGTTGAAAAATACAATAATGCCAGCCCCCAGCCCGACAGAGTACGACAGCTCCAGTACCGTAAACCCATCCGAAGTCTGCCCGGTAAAGAGCTCGTACACCTGGGCAAACAGACCGGTGATGTCCACGTCGTTGTTGAACGTCATAATGGAGAAGGCAGCTCCAAAAAAGCACAGCACACAGACCGCCGCCGTCTTCAGCCAGCTCAGGATTTCCGGCGGCTGCTGCGGCTTTTCGTAGGTAATAATAAAATCGGGCACGCCGATATTGTTGATTTCAAGATTCGGAAATTCCTTCTGGATGCAGGTGATCACCTCCATTACGGATTTCACATACCGCCCCGGCTGCTTCCCGACTGCCTCCGGAATAACCATCGTCTTTACCCGCGCCTCAATCTCCTTGCTGCTGCAGGATATCTGTGCGATGTCCTTTAGAAAAACCCGTTGGTCGTGTACCCCGACGTTTGTATCAATTTTCAGATATAGCGTATCCACGTTTGTTCCTCCTGCAGGATGGTTTCTGTCACTTTTTCCTTAGTATCCGCAAAACGACGGCAAATATACCGTTTATTGCAGAGCGTCGCGCATTTTTTTCAAAATTTTCTTTTCCATGCGTGATACCTGCACCTGCGTCCTGCCAAGCAGCTCCGCCACCTGCGACTGCGTTTTGTCTTTAAAATAGCGCATGATAATGAGAAACTGTTCTTCCGGCTCCAGCTTCTCCATTACTTCCGTCAGCACCATGTTGTCCAGCACTTTTTCGTTCATGCTCTCTTTTTCCTCAATCCTGTCCTCCAGATAAATCGCCGTGCCGTCCCCCTGATAGACCGGGCGGTGCAGCGATTCCACCTCCGCCGCAGCCTCCATCGCCAGCACAATTTCCTCGCGCGTGATTCCCACCTCCCCAGACAATTCCTCCATCGTCGGCTCACGCCCCAGCTTCTTTTCCAGCTGCTCACGCGCCGCTGCCGCCCTGCCCGCCGTCTCCTTCAGAGAACGGCTGACCTTCAGCATTCCGTCATCCCGCAGAAACCGTCTGATTTCCCCGGCAATCATCGGGACGGCGTAGGTGGAAAATTTCACATCATAGGAAAGATTGAAATTGTCGATTGCCTTTAACAGCCCGATGCTGCCGATCTGAAAGAGGTCCTCGACGTCCGTTCCGCGTCCGGTGAAGCGCTTTGCGATGGTAAAAACAAGTCCCAGATTTTCCTCCACTAATTGTTCTCTTGCAGCTTTATCCCCCTGGTGTGCTCTCTCAATTAACCAATGGGTGTGCTCCATCTAAGACTTCCTTTCAATCATGATATTCGCCCGCGATCCTGCCGATGCGCTTCTTCATCGTCACCGCCGTTCCCTGCCCGACGGCGGACTTTACCTGCACATCGTCCATGAAGGCTTCCATAAAGGCAAATCCCATGCCGCAGCGCTCGGTATCCGGCTTCGTCGTAAACAGCGGCTCCATCGCCCTGGCGATATCGGCGATGCCGACTCCCTTATCGGAGACGGTGAGCGTCAGCACCTGTCCGGAAATGCTGCACGAGACTGTCACCTTTTTTATTTCGTTTTCGTAGCCGTGGACGATGGCGTTCGTCACCGCCTCGGAAAGCGCCGTCTTTACATCCGCCACCTCCTCCAGCGTGGGATTTAACTGTGTCATAAATGCCGCCACCGCCACGCGCGCAAAGCTCTCATTGCAGGAGCGGCTGTCAAATTCAATCATCATTTCATTCGTCTGTTCCATATGCTTCCCCCTCAAAACATCTGCGACTGCTCCGGCAGTCCCTCATAGATATCGATTACCTTGTAAATACCGGATAAGGTCAGAATCCGCAGTATCCGGTCATTTACATGGACCGCCGCCACCGCGCCGCCCATAAAGCGTATATTCTTGTACCGCCCCATGATCATTCCGATTCCGGAGCTGTCCATAAAGCTTGTCCGCCGGAAATCAAAAATAATCCGCCGGATGTTGTTGCTCTGTATCAGCCTGTCCGACCCCCGCTTAATCATTTCTGCATTGTGATGGTCCAGCTCCGCCGGAAGAAGCACCGTCAGATCCGTTCCGTTAATCTTGAAAAAATCCTCCATCTCTGTCCTCCCCTTTGAATCATTTTCCTGTCGGAATCCCTCTGCCATATGTCCGGCGCAGCCACGTTGCTTTTTTGATTTTGCTGCGCCGCCTATTGACAGCTTTCTTCGCTAACTCGCCTGCCCTGCAGGCTCAGACACGCTCCGAAAGCTGTCGCTATGCTCGCAAAATCTGCAAAATCTGCCTATTGTCTGCGCCGGACATATGGCAGAGGGATTCCTTCATGAAATACATTAGCGCAAAATGGGACCCGGAAGGAATTTCCTTCCGGGCCCCGCTCCGGGCTTTCTCTTTTGTTGTTATGCCTTTTTCTTTTCCTCTGGCTGAACGCGTCAGCCCTGGGTACCGTCCACCGGTGTGCCGTCTGCGTTTGTCTCTGCCATTGTCCCGTCGGCATTTGTCTCCACCGGCGTACCGTCCGCGTTTGTCTCCGCCGTCTGCGTACCGTCGGCATTGGTTTCCGCCGTGCCGGCATTGCCGGTACTGGTCAGCACGGACTGGTCCGAGACGTACTGCGACAGATTTGCCGCCTGCGCCTGTGCCGGGAATTTTTGTATCGTCTGTTCGAACGCCTTGTCCGCATTCTCTGTATCTCCGAGGTTGTAATAAGCAAAGCTCAGATAATACCAGGCGTCATACTGGTTATCGTCCGTCTCCACCGCCTGTGCAAGCTTTTCTGCCGCCGTGGCGTAATCGCCCTGCGCATATGCCGTTGCGCCCTCGTTATACTGCGTCGTATAAATCGTTGATTTTACGCTCGCCATAATCGTATCGTAAAGCGTCTTTCCGTTGCCGTCCAGGCTGTCGGCGTTCACCTCCGCCAGCTCTGTCGCGGCGCCGCTCTCATCGCCGCCCAGGAATTTCACCGCAGCAGACAGAAGCTGATCGTACCCGTCCGCCTTGTTCTGCGCTTCCTCCATTGTCTGGGTCGCCTCGTCGATCTGCGCCTGATAACCCTCGATTTCCGCCTCCAGCGCATCCACCTGGGCGCTCTCCGCCGCCAGCTTCGTGTTGGCGTCCGTCACCTGCTGGTTGGCGCTCTGATTAATCTTTCTGGTATTCGATGGAATTGCCAAAAACCAGATCAGCGCCGCTCCCAGAACAAATCCCAGGAAAATATTTAAAAATGTCGCCACGGAGGAGCTGTCGCGGAACGTGGTCGGCTGGATAATCGTGTCGTTGCCGCTCATGTAGGTGACCGGACCCAGAAATTTCTTTTCTGTGTGCGGCTCCGCCGGTGTGACCTGCCGCCGGTATTTCTTTCTGCCGAGGTTCGTGGCAACGCCCGTCGCCTCCTCCACCTCGTTCAGATACCTAAGCGTCGTGGTATTGGTGGCGTCGATCTGCGCCGCCTTTTTCAGAAGCCGTCTGGCTTTTTCGTATTCCTGCTGCTTCAGATAGACCAGCGCCAGCAGATGGTAGCCCTTTATCAGATTCGGATTCTGCGTCAGCACCCGCTTTAACTGCATGACCGCCATATCATCGTCGCCCTGGCGGCAGTATTGCAGCGCCTGGTTGTATTTGCGGATAGTCTGGTTGATGACGTCCAGCTTGTTTTTGTTGGACTGCAGCCTGCTTATGTAAAGGTTCGCCGCATTATTCTCCGGCATGATATTTTTGCTGATTACCCATTCGCTCAGCGCGGAAACTACCTCGCCGGTCTCGTAATAAACCAGACCGAGCAGGTTTCTGGCGTCAATATTTTCTTTATTGAATTTCAAGCTTCGCTTCAGACAGGAGACCGCTCCCGAAAGGTCGCGGACAGTTGCCTTCTCCAGCCCCTCGTTGTACAGCAGATTGGAAATGCGCACCACCCGTTTGAGGATGGAGACATCCGCTCCGCAGCCGCTGCAGTAATCTATGGAAGATAACGGCGTGCCGCAGTAAATACATCTCATACGACCGCCCCCTTATCTGTGCTTATTTTTTTCTTCCTGCAGCATTTCCTTCAGAATATCGGTAATATCCGTAAAGTCGCGCTTGTAAATAGCATCCTCCGCCTCGTTGACATCCAGGCTCGGATGAAATTTCTTCAGTTCCTCTTCGTAATTAATCATATATTCCTCTCCTCTATGAGTGCTTTGATTTCCCCTACCAGATACAGCGAACCGACGCAGAACAAAAGCCCGTCTCCCCGCTTCGCAAGCGCCGTCTCAAAGGCTTTGCCGATATCCGGTACCGCCGTCACCTCTGCGTCTGTATATTTGCGGAAAATCCCGGCGAGCTCCTCCGCCGGAACGATGCGCTTTCCCTCAATCTGGGTGGCTATCACCTCTGACAGCCTGCCGGTGTCGCAGATAGTTTTGATCATCTGTTCGTAGTTTTTCTCAACCACCGCGGAGAAAAGCAGGACGATTCTTCTTCCTTCCTGCACGCCGACAAGCGTCCGCACAAACTGCCGCACTCCGTCCTCGTTGTGCGCTCCGTCCACGATCACACCCGGCAGCACAGTCTCCATGCGCCCCTGCCAGTGAGTGTCCGCCATTGCCTGCAGACGCACATCGCAGGAAATTTCGTGCGACGGATCAATCTTCTCCATAGCCAGCAGCGCCAGCGACGCATTTTCCGCCTGATATGGCGCCGGATAGGGCACGGTGATTTTCCTCTTTTCATAATACAGGGCATTCAGCTTAAAATCAATGCTTTTATCTGTTTTATCCAGAATTTCATACATATCGGCGTGCAGTCCTATCGCCGGAGCGTGCTGCTCCTGTGCTCTTTTCCGGATGACCTCCTCCGCCTCCGGACTGCGGCAGCCGTCATAGATTACCGGCACGCCCTCCTTGATGATACCCGCCTTCTCCCAGGCAATCTGCCCGATGGTGTCGCCGAGAATCTCAGTGTGGTCCAGGCTGATGCTCGTAATCACGCACGCCAGCGGGTGCTCCACGATATTGGTGGCGTCCAGCCGTCCACCCAGTCCGGTCTCCAGCACGGCGTATTCCACCTCATGCCGCTCAAACAGCACCAGGCAGACCGCAAAAAGAATCTCAAAATACGCCGGATGTGCGAAACCGTCCGCCAGCATTTCCCGGATGACCTTAAAAACTTTTTCATACGCCTCCAGAAATTCTCCGTCCGTGACAGGCACATTATTAATCTGAAAACGCTCGTTTATCTTCACCAGATGCGGAGATATAAAAAGTCCTGTTTTCTTTCCCCCCGCCGTCAGCATGGAGGACAGAAACGCACAGACAGAACCTTTGCCGTTCGTCCCCGCCACATGGATTACTTTCATTTTCCGCTCCGGCCGCCCAAGACGCTCTATCATCTCGATGGTATTCTCCGGCTTGTTTTTCGTCGTAAACTTCGGAACGCTCTCTATATAGCTTACCGCTTCCTCGTATGTCATAACAAATGTCACTTCTTTCTTTTCAAACTTCCTGCTCTCCGGATGCGGACCACTTTTTCCGCGCTGCAGCAGCGCCTTCATGTCCGTCCTCATCTATCATATATATTTCGCCCCGGCATTGCAAGTAATTTTTTTCGCGTGATTCGACATCCTGCACGTTACCGTTCAGGCATACAGGAAAAATGGGAAGGCAGACCGTGCAGATTTATCAGCTAATGGCTGGTGCCTAAACAGTAATCCCTGCCGCGACTGCGCCAAGCTGCTCCTGCAGTTTCTCATAAAACGCCGCCAGATGAATCCCGTCCACAAGGGCATGATGGCAGAGCACCGTCACCGGCAGCAGCGTGCGTCCCTCACTGGAAAAATATTTTCCCCAGGTGATACGCGGATTGCTGTCCGCAGGAACCGGTACCGGCTGGATCAGCGATGTGTAGGAAAGCCAGGGAAGCGTGGAAATGAAAAACTCGCCCAGAACATCCTCCTCTTCCTCAATGGAATGTCTCTGCCGGGCAGCCTCCTGCTCGCGCTCTGCATATGGCAGGAACTCCTTTAGCGGCATATTTCCATCCAGCGCGCAGTAACAGTAGGTGCCGTCCTCCAGCGCCACCGTGTGCGAGGTTTTGCACCAGTCAAATTCCACAATACCCTCTTCTTTGATGCGCTGCCGGAATTCCGGAATACTGTTCGCAGCCTGCGCGACGCAATAGCATACCGTCAGAAAAAAGGGCAGACGCTCCCTCTTCATTCTGACCAGCGCGTCCGTAATATCCACATTTACCGTCACTCCGACATAAGGGTACGCCAGACTGCGAAAATATGTAAAATGACTTTTTCTCTTATAAGTATCCATGTCCAGATACCGATAATTCATAGGTTTCCTCCTTTTTATGCAAAAAGAGCCGGGAAGCTCTGTAAGCCCCGGCTCCAAATCTGCATCCTCATTCCCGCCGCTCTGTGCTCTGCGCACCCGAAGCATGGGAATGCTTATCTGTGTTCAGATTACTTTACTTAAAAATGCTTTCAACCGCTCATTTTTCGGGTTTTCGAAGAATTCCGCCGGAGCGGCCTCCTCCAGGATATGCCCGTCCGCCATAAAAAGAATGCGGTCCGCAACCTCGCGTGCGAAGCCCATCTCATGGGTAACAACAATCATGGTCATGTGCTCCCTGGCAAGCTCTCCCATAACCTGCAGCACCTCGCCGACCATTTCCGGGTCGAGCGCCGAAGTCGGCTCGTCGAACAGGAGCACCTCCGGTTTCATGCAGAGCGCGCGCACAATGGCGACACGCTGCTTCTGTCCACCGGAAAGCTGGCTCGGATAAGCATTGGCACGGTCTGCAAGCCCGACGCGCGTCAGAAGCTTCATTGCCTCACGCTCCGCATCCTCTTTGCTGACGCCCTGCAGCTTCATCGGAGCAATCGTCATGTTTTTGAGGATCGTCATATGCGGAAACAGATTAAAGTGCTGGAAAACCATGCCCATTTTCTGGCGGTGCTGGTTGATGTTTACCTTTTTGTCCATTAAATCAACGCCGTTAAAATAAATGTGTCCGTCCGTCGGATCCTCCAGACGGTTCAGGCAGCGCAGGAAAGTGCTTTTTCCGGACCCGGACGGTCCGACCACAAATACAACTTCCCCTCTGCGGATTTCCGTCGTCACGCCGTTTAAAGCATGTACGCCGACAAACTCTTTTTTCAGATTTTCCACGCGGATCAAAGGTTCGTTACCGTTCACTGTTACGCAGCCTCCTCTCCAGAATACTCAGAAGCTTGCTGAAAGCAAGCACCATTACCAGATAGATAAGCGCTACCGCAATCAGCGGCATAAACGCATCGTAGGTACGGCTACGGATGATGTCTCCGCCCTTTGTGAGGTCCTCCAGCGCGATATAACCGGCAACCGACGTCTCCTTCAGAAGAACGATAAACTCATTGCCGAGCGCCGGGAGAACATTTTTCAGCGCCTGCGGCAGCACAATATAAATCATCGTCTGCACATAGTTAAAGCCAAGGCTTCTGCCCGCCTCAAACTGTCCGTTGTCGATGGACATGATACCGCTGCGGATAATTTCCGCCACATATGCGCCGGAATTCAGTCCAAACGCCAGTATCGCCACAATCGTCTTGTCGATTCTCACAGAGCCGAAAATAACGAAATAAATGATCAGAAGCTGCACAACCACCGGCGTTCCGCGGATAACGGTAAGATACAGCTTACACAGCGCATTCAGCACCTTCAGCTTTTTTGTCTTATCATAAGTGGAGCGCACGACCGCCACCAGAAATCCGATTGCAATACCGATCAGGACGGCAAAAACCGTCACTATCAGCGTGGTTTTCAGACCGTTTGTCAGATATTTCCAGCGGTCGTCCGCTATAAAGTTTAAATAAAATTTATCGGTAAAATTCTGCAGCATTATTCTGTAACAGCCTCAGTCTCTGCCTCTGCCGCCTCCGTTGCCGCTTCGGTCGTCTCTTCCTCCGCTGCAGCTTCTGTTTCTTCTTCGCTGCCGTCATTGATGTATTTGTCAACAACTTCCTGGAATGCGCCGTTCTCCTTCAGCGTATTAAGCGCAGTGTTTACCTTTTCCAGCAGCTCGTCATTATCCTTTGCAATGGCAATCGCATATTCTTCATCAGCATATGCCTCGTCGATAATCTTAATGCCTTCGTTCTCAGATACGAATACCTTTGCCGGCTCGTTATCGATGACAACGGCGTCAATCTTGCCCTGGGTAAGCGCCTGTACTGCTTCAAAGCCCTTGTTGTAGCGCTCTACTGTAACGCCCTCCTCGTCGCTCACATAAATGTCTCCGGTCGTTCCGGTCTGTACGCCAACGATTTTTCCGCTGAGGTCATCCGGACCTGCGATATCGCTGTCCTCTTTTACAATAATTACCTGCTTTGCGGTTGCATAGGTATCCGTAAAGTTTACAGACTGCATACGGTCTTCTGTAACGGTAAGACCAGCCATTGCAATGTCCGCTTTTCCGGACTGAACCGCTGCCAGAACGGAATCAAATGCCATATCTTCAATCTCCAGAGTCATGCCAAGCTCTTCTGCAATCAGAGCTGCAACCTCCGCATCAATTCCGACGATCTCGTCGCCCTCATGATACTCATACGGCGGGAACTCCGCGTTGGTCGCCATCACCAGGACATTGTCCTCCTCCGCCATAGCGCCAAACCCGAATGAAAGAACCATCGTGCCTGCAAGTAAAGCTGCTGTTAATTTTTTCATAATACTCATCCTCCTGCATAATCTTGAATAAATATACTTGAATATTCATGATTAATACGCTACCACCAATCAAAATTTTTGTCAATCGTTTTTTACGGCTTTATTAGCAATTTGCGCACCGTGTGCCATCTCGCACGCTCTGCGCGCCGGGTGGCGGCGCGCCCTATAAATCGTCAAAAAAAGCACCGGGATTCCAAGCTTTCGCTTGCCTCCCGGTGTTTTTTTGACGATTTGCACGGCTTGGCTAGGTACCAAAGTACGAGAAATGCATATAATCCTTGCTGTCGCCCCAGTCTCCCTGGCTGAAGCCGTATTTTTTGAATATTTTTGCAACTACGCCGTCTTTTGGAATGGAATAGGGGTCAGTGCCGGGCTTCCAGTATTTTCCGGCGGTGATGGCGCCGGTCCTTACATTAACCATGTAGTTTTCCGTCCAGTTTATATCGATAGCGGTGCCGGTGTTGTGCTCGGAATGACCGCCCCGCCATTCGTACCCGCCCAGCTCGTGAATCGGGAATTTTGACGGGTCTTTGTATATTTCATTAAAAATCTGCTGGACCGTCGCCGCGAGATTTTTGTGCACCATGATGGTCCACGTACGGGTATATTTTTCGCCGCTCTTCCCGTTTTTGAAATCCCAGGTCTTCACCGTAATGGACTTCATGTTTTTCTTCGCCTGCGACGCGGAGGTGTAATAGCCGCCCGGATAACGCATACTTAAACTGGCGTCGCCGAACACCTTCTGATATTTCTGCTTTTTCGTCGGATTCTGAAGAGTCCCCGCAGAGCCTCCCGAACTGCCGCCGGTTCCTGCAGAGCTGTTATTGCCGGTGCTTCCATTCTTATCTGTCTGCGAAGTTTTCTTCGCAATATAGCCATAGGCAATGCCGGACAGCTTTCCGAAAGAAGTGCCCGCTTTATTTTTCTTATAGGCGCGCACCACATAAGCGTAAGCCTTTCCCTGCTTTCTTCCGCTGATGGTACAGCTCGTTTTTGATGCGCCGCTGATGGTTTTCACCCGCTTATACAGCGTGCTGCCAGATGAATAATCCCGGCAGAAAATCTGATAGCCGGTCGCCCCGCTCACCTTTTTCCAGGTAACCTTATGCTTCGTAGTACCGGATGCCGTTACTTTAACACTTTTCACCTGCGCCGGCGCCGCCGGTTTTTTCGCCGCCTGCGCGAATGCCGCAAGCCCCGCCCAGAGCATCAGCGCCGCAAGCATCGTCATCATAACCCGGACAATAGAATTTTTCCTGCTGCAAACCATGTCTGTTTCCTCCCAATCTGCATTTTCCCTCATAATACTTTTTCATGCCAGACTGCCCGGCACTGCGTCCTCCGGCAGTCTTTTCTGTATCATAACATATTTTTTAACAGATTGGAAGTATTTATTTCAAAATTGTTACATTTTTATTACCGTTTTTCACAGTGATTTAACGGTTGGCAGGCGCGCTTTTTTCTGTTATACTCATAAAAAAGGTCTTTACCCGCCCTCTTATAACCGCGGCGGATTCCGGCCACCGACTCCCGGCATCGTAAAAAGCTTTGCCCGGACACGACAAAAAAGGAAGTGTACTGCAGATGAATGCACAGAAACCCTCTGTTTCACAAAAGAACCAAAACGCGCTCAACCAGCTTGCCCTGAAGGCAGGCTTATTCTATATTTTCGCACAGCTTCTTGTGCGCGGCATCACCTTTCTGACAACGCCCATCCTCACCCGGCTTTTGTCGAAGGCGCAGTACAGCGATGTGCGGCTCTACGAATCCTGGCTGCTGATTATCGGTCCCGTTTTTTCACTGAATCTGTACCGCAGCGTGGAGCGCGCGAAATACGAAAATGGAAAAAATTTCAATGAATTTGTCTCCTGTACGCAGACGCTTTCTTATTTATCCATCGGCTTCTGTTTTCTGGTCTGTCTGATTTTTAAAGAACCGCTGAAGATTTTCTGCGATATGAATGATCTGATGTTTTACATGGCGTTTCTCTACACCTTCGCCCACACTGCGATTATGTTCCTGCAGCGGCGTGAAAAACAGATGATGCGCTATAAAGCAAGCACCGCCGTAACGGCGCTGACAGTAATTCCCGCCACACTGCTGTCCATTCTTCTTATCTGGATCGGGAAAGAGACCGGACACAGCGATGCCCTTGTCTCCCTGCGCGTCATCGGCTACTATGTGCCATTCGTGCTCGCCGGAACCATCATCGCCATCGTGCTGCTCGTCCAGGGAAAAAAAGCCGTCTCCCGTGCGCACTGGAAATATGCGCTGCTGTTTTCGCTCCCGCTGATTCCGGAAGCGATATCCATCCAGATCATGAACCAGGCAGACCGGATTATGGTCCGCCATCTGATCGGCAAAGAAGAGGCAGCCATCCTCGCGCTCGGCACTACCGTTTCCTATATTATCTGGATTCTGGAAGATTCGGTGTGGAACGCCTGGCTGCCCTGGCTTTATGAAAAAATTTCCCGGAAGGAAACCGCCGACGTGGAAAAGCCGTGGACAATTCTCATGCACGGCTTCGGCATCCTCTCCTGGTTTCTTGTTCTGCTCTCCCCGGAAATCGTGGCAATCCTCGGAAGCAGCGAATACCGCGACTGTATCTACCTGACGGCGCCCATGCTGACAGGCACGCTCTTCCGCTTCTACAGCTACAGCTACACGGCGGTCGGAAACTACCACAAAAAGACCGGCTATGTAGCGGCCTCCACCGTCGGTACCATGCTGCTTAACGTGATTCTGAATTACATCTGCATCCGCAGCTTCGGCTACCGGGCAGCCGCTTACACCACCGCTTTCAGCTATTTTGTGCTGCTGCTCGTGCAGAGCTTTATGGAATACCGTCTGACCGGCACGCTCATCATCCCCATCAGGAAAACCGTCGCTGTGTCACTCGCTTATTTTGTGCTCTGCTGCGCCAGTATGCTGCTCTTCTCCTGCCCGGCGCTCCTGCGCTACGGTGTGCTGCTCGCAGGTGCGCTGGCGGCAGTCAGATTTCTGCTGCCGCAGTGCCTTGGTATTCTGAAGCTTCTGAAAAAATAAAAAACACCCATCTTTCTTTTATAAGAAAATGAGTGTAACTAAAAAACGTCCACTGGACGTTTTTGTCGTATACATGGCAACAAAAAGCAGACCGCTGCAGGGAATCCGCCTGCCTGGTATCCGAAGCAGACGATAGGCAGCCGCTGCAGATTTTGCGAGCACAGCGACAGCTTTCGGAGCGTGTCTGAGCCTGCAGAGCAGGCGAGTCAGCGAAGAAAGCTGTCAATAAGCGGCGCAGCAAAATCAAAAGCGGCAACGTGTCTGCGGCGGATACCAGGCAGGCGGATTCCGGCATGAGCCGGCACTTTTTATCTCTTTAACCTTCTACTTCTATTTCAATATTATCCATCGTCTCGTGCAGCAAAGCGACTGCTTTTTCCAGCGTCTCGCCCTTTGTGACCACATGCCCGATGCGATGCGGTCCGATGCGGAATTTTTCCACCTTCTCCCCCACCCCGTGGTCGAACAGAATCTCGTAGATGTCCGGGTTTTCCCCGTTGCGGTTGGTAATCGAGCGGATAACGCCGTCCCGGTCGCTCATCAGCAGATGACTGGCGTTTGGCACCTGCGCGTGACCGGTAAAGTCCAGATTCTTCTCGCCGAGCGCCGCCAGAAGAATCTTCTCATAATAATCAAAGCCGTAGTAAATGGAAACCGATTCCGCCAGGCAGGTCGCACCGGAGCGTCCGCCGATTTCCAGGACATACGTCTTGTTATCCTTCAGAATAAAGTCAGCATTGATGGCGCAGTTATCCAGCTCCATCGCCGCAATCGCCAGACGGAGCTGCTCCTTGGCGTCCTCGATGACCGCGTCGTCCAGCTCGTAGGGCACAAAATGCCCGATGGGCACGCCGGTATCCCCGTGGAACACGTAATCGCCGTGCGGCATGATAAACTGCACCTTCCCCTGGTAAACAAACGCCTGCGCGCCGAATTCCTCTCCCTCGATAAACTCTTCGACAATAAAATAATCCTTCCTGGTATATTTCTTCGCCAGCGCGATCGCCTCCGCGAAATCCTCCCGGCGGTCCACCCGCGTGATTCCGCGGCTTCCGGAAGAATCCACCGCCTTAAAAATCAGCGGCAGGGAAAGCTCGTCAATCTTCTCATACACATCCGGCGCGTCAAAGGCAATCTTGCGGTACTTCGCCGTCCGCACGCCGTTTTTCTCATAGACCTCTTTCATCAGCAGCTTATTGGTCGCAATGGTCGCGCCACGGCAGGAAAGCCCGCACAGCCCCAGCGCGTCACAGACTTTGCCAATCGTGATAACGGCAACGTCTGTCCCCGCTGTCACAATCCCGTCGATTTTCTCTTCCTTTGCAATCTCCAGAATCTTTTCCCAGTCCGTCGTATTTTCGTAATATACCTTGTCCGCCAGTGCAAAGCCCGGATAATTACCGGGAATGCTCACCGCGATCGCATAAATCCCCAGACGCTTTGCCGTCCGGATCAGCGGAACCTGATAAATCCCCGCACCCAGAATCATGATTTTCTTCATCGTTTGTTTTCCCTTTCCTTCCATAAACCTTTCGTACAACAAATTGCGGCGAGCGCTGCACCACCAGGAACATCCTGCCGATGTACTCCCCGATAAGTCCCATAAACAGCAGAATCACACCGGAGAAAAAGCACACAGCGGCCACCATCGTAGACCAGCCGATCGGAACTGCCGGATGTGTCATTTTATTAATAATGACCGCAATCACGCCGATCAGCCCGATTACGGAAAACAGGCAGCCAAGCCTCGTCGCCAGCCGCAGCGGCACAACTGAGAAGCCCATGATATTCGACCAGAGCTGAAGCAGCTTTTTCATCGTATAATTTGACTGTCCGACCTCGCGCTTAAAATGCTGGATAGGCACGCTGCTGATATTCTTTGTCGTGCGCAGAAACAGCCCCTGCAGATGCGTAAACGGGCTCTCGTAGCGGATGACCGCATCCCGCACAAACCGGCGTATCACCCAGTAGCTCGACGTTTTCATATCTTTCGGCTTTCCAATCAGCCAGCGCACCGTCATATAATTGACATAGCTTCCGAAGTTACGGAACGGGCTCTGCTTTTTCTGCTCGTAATATCCGTAAACGATGTCATAGCCCTTGTCAAACTCCGCAAACAGATACTGAAGCTGGGAGGGATGCGTCTGCCCGTCATCATCCATCGCAATCAGAATATCCCCCTCCGCATAATTCAGCCCCGCCATCACAGCGTTATGCTGTCCGCTGTTAAAAGCAAGCTCGATTACCCGCACACAGTCGTATTCCTCCGCCAGTGCGCGCAGCTCGTTGATGGTCTTCGGATTGTTGGGGGAATAATCATCCACCAGCACAAATTCATATTCGTTTCTGCCAAGACGCTCCATTTCCTTCATGGTCATCTCAACAACCCTGCGGATTGTCCTGTCTGAATTATAACACGGAATAATGATGCTGTGCAGCATTTTTTCTCTTCCTCCTCAAAATATTCCTCATCCGCGTTACTGTTCACTCCGTTCACAGTAACCTTTTCGATTGGCGCTAAACAGATCCCTCCGATACCTGGCGCCGCCTCCGTGCCTTAAGAAGCAGCAGAATGAAAATCAGAAACGCGGCGATGGAGACGCCCACACCGATGCGCATTCCCGGCATCCGGTAGCGCAGCTCAATGGTGTGCCCGCCCGGCTCCAGCCAGATTCCCATGTACATAAGGTTCGCCTTCTCTATTTCCGTCTTCTGCCCGTCCACATAAGCGGTCCAGCCGTTCTGGTACGGGATGGAAAGCACCAGAAGCTTTTCCTCTTCCAGCGAGATATCTCCCTTCACACAATTTGTCTGTATCTCCACATTTTCCAGCACATTTTCCTTCAGCGCATCCGTGTAGTCCTTCATATTGTCCATCGGCTGACAGTAAATCTGAATGTCGTCAAACCGCAGGCTTTTTCCCTCTGTGAAGGTAATCCGGCAGGTACCGTCCGCCTCCTCGTGATAACCGAGGTTGAACAGATAGTCCTTCTGCCCCGAATAATAGGGATTTTCCACGCCGTGCAGACTGTAGGTATTGCTGTACTTTCCACATTCGTACTCAAAGGAGGCGCTGTAGCCGTCTTCATATTGAAGTCCCCGGATATACAGATAGACCTCGGAATTTTCCGTCCCACTGTAATCCAGCGTGAGCGTGGCTTCCTCTCCCTTTTTATACTGTATCGTAAGCACACCGTCCCCGACGGTCACATTTTCGCAGGTCTCTCCCGTAATCTCCGCCATCTGCCCGGTAATCTGCACGGCGCCGTCCGCAGACTTTATATCCGCCGTATCTGCAGATTCCGCCTGTGCGGACGCGCTCCTGGCGCCTTTTATGTCCGACATATCTGCAGATTCTGCCTGCGCACCCGCGTCACTGGCGCCTTTTATGTTCACCGTGTCCGCAGATTCTGCCTGCGCGCCCGCGTCACTGGCGCCTTTTATGTCCGACGTGTCCGCAGATTCTGCCTGCGTGCCCGCAGCGCTCTCCAGCGACGCCGCCTGCATCAGCACCTCCTGACGCTCCGGCACTTCGTAGGCGAGCAGCTCCTCCTCACTGATTACCGTGTCGTATGTATAACCGATGGGCAGCGCCATTTCATTTTCAAAGACCTCGTAGGTTTTGCCGTTTTTCTCTGTCTCCAGCACTTTTTTATAGCCGTAGGGCAAATCGTACTCCGTCTCCTTATCAAGCGCATAATACTTCACGCACGCCAGCGTATCCAGAAACGTCCTGCCGTCAAAACCCTTCAGGCGCACGCCGCTCCAGGTGCTCACACCCATCTGCAGATAATAGTCCTGCATGATTCTGCTCGTGGTGCTGGAATACCAGACTGTGCCGTTATAATCCAAAAACTGCGCCGCTCCCTGAATCTTGCGGTTTACCTTTTTTGTCGCCGCGCGGTAAAACGAATCGTCCTCCACGTCCTCCAGCGCCGCGAGCGGCATTTGCGTGATGCCCTCCACCACCGTCCCCGCTTTTGGAAATTCCGAGGCGTAATTCTCCATCCGCGGCGCAAAGGTCTCCAGTCCGTAACACCAGAGAGAAACGACCGTCAGCGCCACCAGAGCTCCTCCGGCAAGCCGGTCCGTCCCCGGTATCCTCCACCTGCGAAGCCGCCGGCTCTGCAGGCGCTCCTGCTGTGCTTCCATATTTCCGGAAAAAACGCCTGCTGCATTTCCGAAAAAGCCTGCCGGACCTCCTGAAGAGCCGCCTGCTGCATTTCCGGAAAAGCCCGCCGGACCTCCGGAAGAGCCGCCTGCCGCATTTTCAGAAGAATCTGCCAGTTCGTCCGCCGGACAAAAAAGCAGCACGACAACCAGCGTCAGCACCAGCACCACCCCGGACACCAGCGCAATATAGCGGTTCTTTCCATGCGAGAAAAGTACCTCCGCCGCAAACAGCACCAGAAAGGGCAGGGACGCCAGAACCACTATCCGCCGCTCTTTTTTTGTCAGCTCCCGGATATCCTTTATCACAAACGCCAGTGCCGCCGACAGCGCAAACGAATAGACGTAGCTCCAGCGGTTGTTAATATTGCTGAAGCCGCTGAACACAAACGCCACCGCCGGAATCATCAGGAACACCGTTCCCGTGAGCACGGTAGATTTCAGAAGCTTCCTGCCTTTGCGCAGAAACAGCACCACCAGCCCGACATAAATCAGCGGAATATAGCCCAGCCGCAGCCAGTTGCCCGGTCCGCGGCCCGCCGTCAGAAAATCACGGAAAAAACTCAGCGGCCACTTCCAGCCGTAAAAGAGGAAGTTTGCGCTGCTGCCGTAATCCACCGCCTCCGTGCGCCCGCTCGTCAGATAGGAAGCGAAGGAATCTATCAGCGTGCCGTTTCCGATCGCCACGCCCAGCAGATAGGAGCCGGCAATCATGCCAAGCTTCTTCCAGAATTCCCGGAAGGTGCGGTGCTCCTTATCGTGGAAAAAGCGCAGCAGAAAATACACCGCCGTGGCGAGGGTATTGATATACAGAAAATAATATCCGCACCAGAGGTGGATCCACACCACCAGCGTGCACAGATACCAGCGCTTATGACGATAAAGCTCCTCCAGCGCCAGAATGCACAGCGGCAGCATAATCAGCCCGTACAGAAAATGCGCGTGCCGCATACATGCCCACAGCCCGTAGCCGCAGTAAATATAAGAAAAACTGCCGATCAATGCCGCCGTCCATCCGTTCCGGAAATAAAACAGAAACACCGACATGGACAGTCCGGCGAAATAAAACCGCAGAAGGAGCACAACGCCGTAGGCAAGCTCCGCCTGCGACGCGTCAAACAGCAGGAACACCCAGTACAGCGGCTCAAAGTGCAGAGGGATAGTATTTCCCATGCCAAGCGTGAAATCATAGGTGGGGATGGAAAAATCCCCCTCCAGGAACCCGGCGAGCACCTCCCGCGTTTTCGTCCCGAAATACGCCGCCCGCGGCACATACTGCGACACCGCGTCGGAATACCAGACAAAGCTTCTTCCCTGCAGAATCAGCACCAGAAATACGCCCGCCGTCACCACGGCAAACAGCACGCTGTACAGCAGCCAGTATTTCAGATAATATTTCGCACCGCGCGGCGCGTGATTATCCAGCATACCCTATTCCTCCACTGCCGGCTCCGCCGGGATAAAGACGCGGTCGTGCACGGAATCCTCCGGTCTTTTCGCCCGCTCCACCGCTTCTTTACAGAAATAATCCTGCGCGCACAAAAGTACCTTGCCGCGCTTGTCAATCTTCTCATAGGTGCCGTCCGGCTGCAGGATATGCGCCTTGACGTTATCCGCAAGCTGAATCTGCAGGATGTGGTACGCTTCCTCCTTAATCTCGTCGTTCTCCAGCGGGAAGAGGATTTCCACACGCTTATCGAGGTTGCGCGGCATCCAGTCCGCACTGCCCATAAAGATTTCCGGCTGTCCGTTATTGTAAAAATAGAAAATGCGCGCATGCTCCAGGAAATTGCCCACGATCGAGCGCACGGTAATATTTTCGCTGACGCCCGGAATGCCCGTCTTCAGACAGCAGATGCCGCGGATGATCAGCTCGATCTTCACACCCGCCGCCGACGCCTCATAGAGCCGGGCGATGATTTCCTTGTCGCATAAGGAATTCATCTTTGCGATGATGTGCGCCGGTTCACCCGCCAGAGCGTGCTCCGTCTCCCGGCTTATCAGCTCCGCAAAGCGATTGCGCAGCCAGATGGGCGCAAGCGCCAGACGGTTCCAGTGTCTCGGCTCCGAATAGCCTGACAGCATATTAAACACCGCTGTCGCATCCTCCCCGATTGCCTCCGAGCACGTCAGCAGTCCGCAGTCCGTGTAAAGCTTTGCCGTGGAATCGTTGTAATTTCCGGTGCCGAGGTGCACATACCGGCGGATGCCGTCCTCCTCCCGGCGCACCACCAGCGTAATCTTGCAGTGCGTTTTCAGACCCACCAGACCATAAATGACATGGCAGCCCGCTTTCTCCAGCATCTTTGCCCAGACAATGTTGTTTTCCTCATCGAAGCGCGCCTTCAGCTCCACCAGAACGGAAACCTGCTTGCCGTTCTCCGCCGCCTGCGCAAGCGCCGCGATAATCGGCGAATTGCCGCTGACGCGGTAGAGCGTCTGCTTGATGGCGAGCACATCCGGGTCCTTCGCCGCCTGGCGCACAAAATCCACCACCGGGTCAAACGTCATATACGGATGATGCAGCAGGATATTGCCCTCGCGGATGGCGGAAAAAATATCGCTGCAGTCCATCAGCGCCGGAACCGGCTGCGGGACATACGGCTTATTCTTCAGATGGTCGAAGCCCTCCAGACCATACATCTTCATCAGGAATGTCAGGTCCAGCGGTCCGCTGATGTGGAACACATCGTCCCCCTTTATGTTAAATTCCTTTTTCAGAATCTTAAGGAGCTGCTTATCCATACCGTCCTCCACCTCCAGACGGATGACCTCGCCCCACTGACGCTTTTTCAGCTGCCTCTGGATTTCCTTCAGAAGATCCGCCGCCTCGTCCTCATCAATGGTCAAATCGGCGTTGCGCATGATGCGGTAGGGGTGTGCGCAGACAACGTCGTAGCTTAAAAACAGCTTTCCGATGTTGCGCTCGATGATCTCCTCCAGCAGAATGACAGTGCGCACCCCGCTTTTTCCTCCCGGCAGCTCGATGATGCGCGGAAGCACAGAAGGCACCTGTACCGTCGCAAACTGCGTGGAAGCCTCCTTCTGCCCCTCCTCCTTCTTAGAGATCAACGCGCCGATATTCAGAGTCTTGTTGCGGATAAGCGGGAACGGCCGCGAGGAATCCATCGCCATCGGCGTGAGGACCGGATATACATTTTCCTCAAAATAGCGGTCCACATACGCCTTCTGCTCGCGGTTTAAATCCTCGTGCTTCGTGATGACCTCCAGCCCCTGCTGCTTCAGCGCCGGCAGCAGCGAACGGTTGTAGGTGGAATACTGCAGCGCCACCACCTCCTGCACGCGCTTTAAGATCACCTCAAGCTGCTCGGAAGCCGTCATCCCAGCGATATCGCGCTTGCTGTAGCCCGCATGTACCATATCCTTCAGGGAAGCGACGCGGATCATAAAAAATTCATCGAAATTTGAGGCGGTAATACTCAGGAATTTCAGACGCTCAAAAAGAGGGATGCTTTTATCGCGCGCCTCGCTTAAAACACGCTCGTTAAAGCTGATCCAGCTATCCTCCCGGTTCCGGTAATATTCCGGTTTCGTGAAATCCATTTCCATTGCAATTCCCTCCTACATCGTCTTTTTCTGCCGGATAACCGGCCGGATATGAAATACCTCTTCAAAATAATCCGCCTTCGGCGGAAACAGTCCCTTCTCCAGCGTGATATCCTCCGTGGTCTCCACGTGAATCAGGAGCTCCTCCTCCTTCAGGGTAAAACGCACCTGGCTGAATTTCTGCTTGTGGCTGCGGTCCAGGGCGTTCGCCACGCGCAGGATCGCCGTCAGCTTCATGATAAGCAGATACTCCTTCTCACCCAGCCCCGGCTGCATCATAATATCCCCGTATGTAAAATCAAGCGTATTGTATTTTACCACATTGGCAATCACCCGGCGCTCCTTGCTGGACAGTCCGATAATTTCCGTCGCCATGATGATGCTGTAGGAGCACTCCGCCCCGTCGGATAAATTGATATACTTTCCGCAGCTGTGCAGAATCACCGCAATCTGCAGAAGCAGCCGCTGTCTGGCGTCCAGCCCGGAGAATTTTTTTATCTTATCAAAAATCGGCAGCGCCAGGCTTTCCAGATTTTTGATGTGGCTCTTATTGCACTGGTAGCGCTTCGCAATAATCCGCGCCGCGGCAATGATATCGTCGTCAAAATTATGCTCCGCCCTTATAAGCCGGTTTCTCTGCGCGTAATCATATGCAATGCCGTCGCTCAGGCTAAGCCCCGGCATCCAGATGGTCTGCGCTCCCGTCTCTTCGATCAGACGCTTATAAATGATGACAGACGGCAGAATCAGGGAAGCGCTCTCGGACGGAATCCCGTACTGGTGCGCAATCTCCTCCGGGCGCATTTCAATCACCCTCTGGTACATTTCCATGTACTGCGATGCATCCACGACCGGTCTGCCCAGAAGCTGCAGGATATAATCGCCCGCCACAATCAGATTTTTAATCTCGCGGTCCTTTAAGTACATCTTTTTAAAGCTGGCAAGCTCGTTGTTGATCAGCTCCTCCGCCATTTCCTCCATGTGCAGGGTCTGGCGCACAAAATCCGCCATTTTTTCACGGATACGCAGATATCCCATGCGGATGTTCTGCGTGGTCACCAGCTTGTCATTGTCAAAAAGACTGATCTGGATACTTCCGCCGCTCACATCCACGATTGCCGTTCCGTTCTGGATGATTCTGGGAAATTCCTTTTCCCCGAACGCGATGGACTTATAGTCCAGAAAGCGCTGCTCGGAGTTGTCGAGAATCTCCAGGTTAAGCCCCGTCACCCGCTTCACCTGCTCCAGAACCAGCATACGGTTATCCGCCTCCCGCACGGAGCTGGTCGCGCAGGCGCGGTAGGACGTCACCCTGTAGCCGTTCATGATCCGCACAAAATCGTTCAGAACGCGGCAGAGCTCCTCCAGCTTCCGGACGCTGATTTTCCCGGTATTAAAGGTGTCTTTTCCAAGCTCCAGGCGGCAGCGCACACAGTCGATCTCCTTCATTTCGTGCCGCGCCGGAAACTCAAAGATTTTCATTCCTATCTCGTAGGAACCCACATCGATGGATGCAAACATTTTCACTGCCATGTCACATTTTCTCCTTGCTTCTTTGTAATGCAGAAAATCAGCATACCTGTCCGAGCAGATAGTCGATAAACTGCTGCGCCGTTCTGCCGGAAAGCCCGCCGTGGGACAGCTCCCACTTGTTTGCCTCCTCCAGCAGCTCCTCCTCCGGCATCCGGATGCCGTTTTTCTCCGCCAGTATCCGGACAATATTCTGGAATTCCTTTTTATCCGGCGCGCAGAAGAAAATCTGGACGCCGAACCGGTTGACCAGCGAGAGCTTTTCCTGCACAGTATCGGAGGAATGCAGGTCGTCCCTGCGCTCTTCCTTGTCGCTGAATTTTTCCCTTACCAGATGGCGGCGGTTGGACGTCGCGTAGATCAGCACGTTGTCCGGCTTTTTCTCCAGACCGCCCTCGATCACCGCCTTCAGATACTTATATTCTATCTCAAAATCCTCAAAAGACAAGTCATCCATGTAAATAATAAACTTATAATTGCGATTTTTTATCTGGGCAATCACGTCGTTCAGGTCCTGGAACTGATGCTTGTAGATTTCAATGATGCGCAGCCCCCGCTCGTAATACTGGTTCAGGATGCCCTTGATGCTGGAGGACTTGCCGGTGCCCGCGTCTCCAAAGAGCAGACAGTTGTTTGCCTTTCGCCCGCTCACAAAAGCTTCCGTGTTCGCGAGCAGCTTTTTCTTCGCAATCTCATAGCCCACCAGGTCGTCCAGGCGCACATGGGCGATATTTTTGATTGGCAGGATCTCCACTCCCTCCTCTGTGTGCTCTATCCGGAACGCCTTGTGCAGACCAAGCTTGCCGACGCCGAAATCGCGGTAAAACTCTACCATATGTTCCATAAATTCATCCACATCCCGCGACTGCTCCAGCGCCACCGTCAGACTGCAGATGCGGTCCCGGATGCGCCTGTTAAAGGTTTTGCTGCAGCGCTCCGTATTGCGGTAGCGCATCAGATAGCGCATTGCGTATACGCCGGTCTTTTCCTCAATCTCATTTAAATCAAATGCGTACAGACCGCGGAAAATTTCAAAATCATGCTTCGCGATATCGTTGATGCTGCCCTCCACAGCCCCCACGATCTCACAGGCGGTGCTGAACACATTCTCATGATTTACCAGCAGGTAAGTCAGATAGGTGTGCCAGAGGTTTCCCTCAAAGCCATAGCTGCCTGCCATTTCTACCAGAGCGCTGATGCAGTCATAGTAGGACGCGCGCAGCGTATCCATTCCATACTTCTCTTTGCCGTCATAATCCAGGTTTTCTATTACCCAGACCATATCGTCAAAGATTTTGGCGTCCTTAAATCTGCGGTATAACAGCAGTTCTTCCACTCTTGTACTTCCGGTCATACATTCCCTCCATAATAATTTCCGAGGATTTTCACGTTTGCCGCTTCCTCCGTAATGCCGCGCAGCGCGTTTTTCACTGCGCTGTCGTTTAAATTGCCCTCCACGTCCACGAAAAACCGGTATTCCCAGTTCCGCTCCGGTATCGGGCGCGATTCAATCTTACTCATGTTCAGATTGTTGTAAATAAAATGCGATAAGATATTGTACAGCGCCCCGCTCCTGTGCGGCGCTTCAAAGCAGATACTGATTTTGTTGGCGTCCTTCTGGAAAATGCGCTGGTTCGAGACGATAATAAACCGCGTGGAATTGCCAGCGCTGGTGCTGATATGCTCTTTTAAGATCTCCAGCCCGAACACCTCTCCCGCAAAGGCGCTTGCAATCGCCGCCTGCGACGCGTCCTGCTCCTTTGCGACCTTCTTTGCCGCCATCGCCGTATTGTCCACCGCCTCCTGCTGCCAGTCGCGGTGTCCGTTTAAAAATTCCTCGCACTGCATCAGCCCCTGCTCATGCGAATACACGGTCCGGATACCGGAAAGCTTCGCCCCCGGCAGTCCCAGAAGCACATGCTCGACGCGGATGATCTGCTCCCCGACAATATAGTCGTCGTATTTCATCAGAAGGTCGTAGATTTCGCTGACGAAACCCGCCGTGGAATTTTCTATCGGCAGCACGGCGAAATCCGCCATGCCCTCCGCGATTGCCTCCAGCGCATCGCGCCACTTTGCCACCGCAAAGGAGCTGACCTTATCCCCGAAATATGCCTTCATCGCCGCCTGGGCGTAGGCGCCCTCCACGCCCTGGAAAACGACGCGGACATTCTCCCGTTCAATCTCTTCCACCTGCGTGAACGACAGCCTGCCGATCACGCCCTCGCGCGTGAGAAGCTGGTACTGTCTTTTTCTGCTGATGGACATAATCTGCCGGAACAGCTCCTCAACCGCATGTCCGTTAAAGGAGCTGTGCGTCATCGCCGTAAGAGTAGCGATCTTGGCGTCCTCCCGCTCCTTGTCAAAGACCTTTTTTCCGGTCTGTATCTTATACTCCGCCACCTCCTCGCAGACCGCCATCCTCTTTTCATAGAGTGTGACGATCTGCTGGTCAATCGCGTCTATTTCCTCCCGCAAAGCTGATAAATCTGTCATCTGACCACCTCCGTCTTCAGTTCCTCTATCGTCTTTTTCAGCAGCGGATGCCGCACATGCGGCGCGATCTGCGCCAGCGGGACCAGCACAAACTCCCGCAGGTGCAGCTCTTTATGCGGAACCGTCAGCTCCTCCGTGTCGATTACCTGGTCATCATAGAGGAGAATGTCCAGATCGAGCGTGCGCGGTCCCCAGCGGACGATGCGCTCCCGCCCTGCCGCCGCCTCGATCTCATGGAGACGCGCAAGCAGCTCCTGCGGCGTAAGCAGCGTCTGCAGCGCAAGTGCGCCGTTCAGAAAATCGTCCTGCTCCACACCGCCGTAGGGCGCTGTGACAATATAATCCGCCACCGCCGTTACCCGGCAGCCCTTTGTATCCCGCAGCGCCTGCACCGCACCGTCCAGATAAGCTTTCTTATCTCCCATATTGGAGCCGAGCGCGATATACGCCGTATGCCAGCCGCGCATGATCTCCACACTCACCGTCTCCAGCGGCAGATGGATGGGCGCCCACGGCTTCTTTATCTCCAGCCGCACCGCCTGCAGGCGGGGAAATGCAAGAAGCAGCGCCTCCGCAAGCTGCTCCGCCGCCGCCTCAATCAGCCTGAAGGTATGCTCCTGCATAAATTTAGTCATATATTGACTAAAACTGCCATAATCAATGGAATATTCCAGTTCATCCGTCCTGCCCGCCAGGCGCGTGTCAGTGAAAAGCTCCGCGGAAAGCACAAATTTCTGTCCGAGCGCGTTCTCCTCCGGGAAAACCCCGTGCCGGGCAAACACCTCCAGATTTTTTATGGTAATCTTATCCATGAAGAATAGCCTCCGTCATTTTTATTGCCCTGGCGTTTTCTTTTACATCATGGACGCGCACAAACATCGCCTGCTTCATCACGCCGAACACGGTCGTCACCAGCGTGCCCTCCACGCGCTCCGCCGCCGGAAGGTCCAGCGTCAGCCCGATCACCGACTTGCGCGAGGTGCCGAGCAGCACCGGATAGCCGAGCGCCTGCAGCTCCTCCAGATGGTTGATTGCCGTCAGGTTATGCTCAT
This sequence comes from Marvinbryantia formatexigens DSM 14469, assembly GCF_025148285.1. NCBI lineage: Bacteria > Bacillati > Bacillota > Clostridia > Lachnospirales > Lachnospiraceae > Marvinbryantia > Marvinbryantia formatexigens. The sequence continues at coordinate 4,530,921 of NZ_CP102268.1, forward strand.
AGGTTTTGCCAAAGCCGACGCCGGGATCCAGTATGATCTTATCGTCCGCGATGCCCGCCGCCTTCGCAAGGGCAACCGTCTCCCGCAGGTCCGCTAAAAGCTCTGCCCGGAAATCTGTATAATCCGCCGCCTGCCGGTTATGCATCAGACAGCAGGGTACGCCCGCCTCTGCGATGACACCCGCCAGTGCCGGATCATATTTCAGCCCCCAGATATCGTTTACCAGGTCCGCTCCCGCCGCCAGCGCCGCCTTCGCCACCGCGCTTTTGTAGGTATCGACCGAAACGGGGATGTCAAATTTTTCCTTTACCAGCTCTATCATGGGTACCACCCTGGCGATTTCCTCCTCGTCAGAGAGCATCGTGTAGCCCGGTCTGGTGGATTCCCCGCCGATGTCGATAATATCCGCGCCGTCCGCGATCATCTGCTCCGTGTGCGCCAGCGCCGCCTCCGGATTATTCCAGCGCCCGCCGTCCGAGAAGGAATCCGGCGTCACATTCAGAATCCCCATAATATAAGTATGTCCCGTCTCCTGGAATTTGCGGTTTCCGATTTTCATAGCACAATCCTCCGATTTTTCTTTTCTTCCTTCCAGTCGCACTGCGGCTCTGCCGGGCAGGCAAAGCAGCTTCTGGAAAGCTTATCCGCCCGGTAAATCAGCCCGGCAAGATTCTTTTCCCCGCGCACGGACGCATCCCGGTGCCGCCTTATCGCCTCCAGGATCTCCTCCGTCTCCGTCTCCGAAAAGCCGCTCTCCCGCAGAATTTCCGGCGCCAGATGCGCGCTCGCCTGCTCGTGCGGGATTTTTTCCCGGTACTGCAGATGCCTGCCGATATCGTGCAGAAGCGCCGCCGCATAAATCAGCTCTTTTGGCACTCCCACCGCCTCCTCCAGATTCAGAAGCTGCGCGATCCGCGCCACATCCAGAAAATGCCCCATATTGTGACGGCAGAAAATCCGCGTTTCCTCGCACACCGCAATTTCCCGCAGATACGACTGGTACGTCTCATTTTTCAGTATCGCATTTACACGCTCCATCGCTATCGCCCCAGCATCCGGTAGAACTGGTTCTGCAGCGCTTCATTGTTCTCGAAAACGCCGCGGGTGACCACCGTGACCGTCTTTGTGCCCGGCTTTTTCACGCCGCGCATCGTCATGCACATATGCTCCGCTTCCACCATGACCATGACGCCCTGCGGCGCCAGGTGCTCCATGAAGGCGTCCGCCACCTGCGCGGTGAGCTGCTCCTGGAGCTGCAGCCTGCGGGCGAACACATTGACCGTGCGGGCGATCTTGCTTAATCCCACCACGCAGCCGTCCGGCACGTACGCCACATGCGCCTTACCCCAGAACGGCAGCATATGATGCTCGCACATGGAATAAAATGTGATATCTTTTTCCATCACCATATCATTATTGTCTACATGGAAGCGCTTCTCCAAATGCTTCCCGGCGTCCTCGTACATGCCGCCCGCGATCTCCGTGTACATGCGCGCAATGCGGTCCGGCGTCTCAATCAGCCCCTCGCGGCCAGTATCCTCGCCGATTCCTTCCAGAATCAGCCTCACGCCTTCCTTTATTTTTTCCTGGTCCATCGCCATTTTTCTGTCTCCTTTATCATTTCTCCCAGATAAGACAGCGAACCGAACGCCAGTATCACGTCCCCTTCCCTGTCCGCCGCCGAAAAGCTCCGGTCAACCGCCTGCGCGAGGCTCTCTGCCGCCTCCACATGCGGAATGTATTTCTGTGCCGTCCGCGCCAGCTCCTCTGCCGGCAGCGCCCGCGGATTGTCCGGCGTCTCTATCGTAATCATCCTGTCTATGTACGGCGCCGTTATCTGCAGCACAGCCTCATATTCTTTATCCTTCAGCACTCCGCAGACGGCAATGATCCGCCTGCCCGCCAGATACGTCTTTATCGATTCCCGCAGCTGCTCTGCCGCGCCGCGGTTGTGCGCCCCGTCGACAATGAAAAGCGGTTCGTCGCATATCACGGTAAAGCGTCCGCGCCAGACGGTCTTTGCAAGGCCCTGCCTGAGCTGCTCTTCCGTAATCCGAAAGCCCAGCTCCTGCAGCGCCCGCACCGCTTCCACGGCGACAACGGCGTTTGCGATCTGATAGGTGCCCGCCAGGCGAATCTCCAGATTTTTATATCCGCCGCAGGAAAAGCGCTGGGCAAAAAGCCCGTAAGCGACCTCCTCTGCCCTGCCGGCGTCCGCGATGCGAAGCTGCGCACGCTGCCCTGCGGCAATCTCCTCTATCACCCGCATGGCTTCCGGCTCCTGCGCGGCGCTCACCACCACCGTGTCCGGCTTGATGATGCCCGCCTTGTGCGCGGCGATCTCCGCCAGAGAATTGCCCAGGAACTGCATATGATCCATGCTGATGGAAGTCAGAATCTCCAGCACCGTCGTCTGTACCGCGTTTGTAGCGTCCGTGTCGCCGCCCATGCCGGTCTCCAACACAACAATATCGCAGTCCTCCTGCACAAAATATAAAAACGCAATGGCTGTCTCTATCTCAAATACGGTCGGCAGCGGATTCCCCGCCGCCTTCATGCGCCCGACTGCCTCCCGGACGCGGAAGGTATGCTCTGTGAGCGCTTCTTTCGTAATATATATCTCATTTACCTGGATGCGCTCCCGGTAGGAAAACAGCGTCGGGGAAATATACCTGCCCACACGATAGCCCGCCTCCTTCAGAATGGTGGAAACATACGCCAGCACGGAGCCCTTGCCGTTTGTCCCTGCGATATGAATGAATTTCAGCTTATCCTGCGGATCGCCAAGCTCCGACAGCAGCGCCCGCATGGCTTCCAGCCCCAGCACGCTCCCGGATTTTGCCGCCTCCGCCAGATAAGCCCTCGCTTCTGTATAGTCCATCGCCGTCACACCGTCCTGTGCGCCGCGCTGCCGCGGACAACCTCTGTCAGCGGGCTGAAATACAGAAGATTGGCAAGCACGCTGTAAACCGGTATCATTACCGCACACTGGATCAGTCTGCCGGGAAGAATCGCGTACAGATCATAGCCATTCATCAGCACCAGCCCGCAGGTGGTCAGAACCAGCGTCCCGCTGATCGCGCAGCATACGATGGAGAGGCATAAATACAGGGTTCTGTGCAGCTTCGTACCTCTCATCAGCGGATGCATCAGCGCCGGGATGACGCCCCAGGTCATCGTGGAGAGCGTGATCAGCGGATTGACCGCATAGCCCTTCAGCAGACAGCCGAGAATATCCGCCGCCATTCCGCATAAGCCGCCCGCCACCGGACCGAACCACAGTCCGGCAAGAATGGTCGGCAGACTGCTGATAGTCACCCGCGCAAAGCCCAGGTCCACCGAGACCACCTTGCTGAGGATAATCTGCATGGCGACCAGCAGCGCCATAAAGACCAGTGTACGTGTGTCGATTGTCGTTTTGTTATTTCTTTCCATAAAAATAACACCTCCATGATGTGATTTCAACGGACAAACTTCATCCGCCCTGAAAACACCGCCATCCGACGACATACAGACGCGGTATTTAGAGTAGATAAATAATATTCCCTCCACATTATGAGGCGTTCTCATATGTAGCAACGGGTGCGGAAAAAGCATCGCAAACCCCTGCGGGCTTTTCGGTTCAGGGCGACTCCCCAGCCGCTGACAACTTAACGCGCTTATTCCTACTTCGCTATTATTTATTTATCGTCATTATACCACAGAACCCGCGATTTTCAACACTAACTTGCATAAATCCCGCTGTATCTGCGCATACTCACACTATGAAAAATTTTTTGAAGTGCGGCGTATGCGGCTGGTGCCTGGAAATCCTCTGGACCAGTCTCGATTCCCTCCGCCGCGGGGAATTTAAGCTGATGGGGCAGTCCTCCATCTGGATGTTTCCCATCTACGGCATGGCGGCCATCATCCGCCCGGTTTCCGTGCTCCTGCGTCCGCTCGGCGTCCTGAAGCGCGGGCTGCTCTATATGGGCGGCATTTTCAGCATGGAATATCTGACCGGCTCCTTCCTGCAGAAAAGGGGCATCTGTCCCTGGGATTACAGCGACGCAAAGCTCAACTATCACGGGCTTATCCGGCTGGATTATGCGCCCCTGTGGTTCCTCACCGGACTGTTTTATGAAAAGCTCCTGAAAAATTCATAAAAAACATTTTTTCTTCTTTTCTTCCGGGGAATTATAGTGTATACTATGAAGCTAAGAGGTCTGCGCAGGGAATGCGCAGACCTGTAAGAAAGAGAAAAGGAGATGCAATTTATGAGACATTTAATGAGCCCTCTGGACCTCTCCGTCGGGGAGCTGAACGACATTCTGGATCTGGCGTGTGATATTGAAGCCAATCCAAAAGCCTACGCTCACAAATGCGATGGTTTGAAATTAGCTACTTTGTTTTACGAACCAAGTACAAGAACGCGACTCAGTTTCGAAGCTGCAATGATGAATCTGGGTGGCAATGTACTTGGTTTTTCTTCGGCCGCCAGCTCCTCCGCCTCCAAGGGCGAAAGCGTTTCCGATACCATCCGCATGGTATCCTGCTACGCCGATATCTGCGCGATGCGCCACCCGAAGGAGGGCGCGCCGCTGGTTGCTTCCATGAAATCCTCCATCCCGGTCATCAACGCCGGCGACGGCGGACATCAGCATCCCACGCAGACGCTCACCGATCTGATGACCATCCGCTCCCTGAAGGGACGGCTTGACAACCTCACCATCGGTCTCTGCGGCGACCTGAAATTCGGACGCACCGTCCATTCGCTGATTCACGCAATGATTCGCTATCCGAATGTAAGATTTATCCTTATCTCCCCGGAGGAGCTGCGCATTCCCAGCTACATCCGCGAGGACGTCCTTCAGAAAAATAATATCCCGTTTGAGGAGGTAGTCCGCCTGGAGGAGGCTCTGCCAAAGCTCGACCTTCTCTACATGACACGCGTGCAGCGCGAGCGCTTCTTCAACGAGGAAGATTATGTGCGCATGAAGGATTTCTACATTCTGGACAAAAAGAAAATGGCGCTTGCCGGACCGGATATGCTGGTGCTCCACCCGCTCCCGCGCGTCAACGAAATATCTGTGGAGGTGGACGACGACCCGCGCGCCGTTTACTTTAAACAGGTACAGTACGGTGTTTATGTAAGAATGGCACTGATTCTCACACTGCTGAAATGGAGGGATACCACATGTTAAACGTAGGCGCACTGAACGAGGGCTTTGTGCTCGACCACATCGAAGCCGGCAAGAGCATGACGATTTACCACTATCTGCGGCTGGACAAGCTGGACTGCACCGTGGCAATCATCAAAAACGCCGTCAGCAACAAGATGGGCAGAAAGGACATTATCAAAGTGGAATGCCCGATCGATATGCTGAACCTGGACATCCTCGGCTTCATCGACCACAACATCACCGTCAACATCATTAAGGATGGCAGAATCGTGGAGAAAAAAGAACTTTCTCTCCCGAAAAAGATTGTAAATGTCATCAAATGCAAAAACCCGCGCTGCATCACCTCCATCGAGCAGGAGCTGGACCATGTCTTTCTCCTGACTGACCCGGAAAAAGAGGTCTACCGCTGCAAATACTGCGAAGAGAAATACCGCGGAAAATAAATGATGCCGGGGTCCAAAGCCCCTAAATTTTCACAGCCCTTTGGCAGTACGTTTTATCATGCTGCCAAAGGGCTTTTTTACATAAGCGGCTTAGCAGAAGATTGTATCCGTTCCCGCTTTTTTATTTTTAATCTGCTTTTCTTCTGTTTCTTCCTGCCGCGTAGACCAGCAGAACCATTACCGAGCCTCCGCAGAGCAGTATCCACAGCATCGGGTCTGTTTCATCCCCGGTCTTTGCTGCAGTTCCTTTCGCATCGCTTCCGGAGGAGCTGCCCGGCGTTTTCCCGGATGTTCCCGTGTCCCCCGTCTGTTTTCCGCCCGTTTTTTCGGTTTCTGTTTCCGTTTCTGTCTCCGTCTCTGTTCCGCCCGGTGTTTCCGTTTCGTTTCCGCCCTCCGGCTGCTCCGCCAGCACATAATAGCTGTTGTGTGTGGTAACAAAGGAAATCTTACCGCCGGATACGCTGCTCTCCATCCGGGTCACGCTGCCCTGTCCGGACACATAATAGACGGATGGATTTCTATATGCACCATTCAGGCTGATTGTAACTGTAATCTGCCCGTCCACCTCATAACGCTGTCCGTTGCTGTCCACAAAATAAATATCGTAGACATGCAGGTTCGTCCCAAGCCCTTCCATGCATTTCTCGATCCAGTCGTGGGTTTCCCCGTTTTCTTCCTCCAGTATGTGCTCCACCACGAAGAGCAGCCCGTCCGGCAGGCTGTCCCCTTCCACGGTCACAGCCGTCCCGTCGTCAAGCGTCACTTCCCCGCTGCCTTTTTCCACAGTATCCGGATGTCCGTCCACCTTTGTAGTCAATACGGTCTGGCTGTCCTGCCCGGTCTGCGCCTCCTGCGCCTGCACAGGCGCCGGGAGCGCAGTGAGCAGGAGGCACAGTGCCGCCGCTTCCGCCAGTGTCCGGATCCCTTTCTTTAAAAATCCCACTTTCCCGCCTCCTCTCTGAAATCTCCGGTCTTACTGTGTATCAGCAAGCTCTGCCGCAAAGGTGATCACTGCCCGGTAGGTGCCCGGACTGGTTTTCCCCCATATTTCGCTGGGGATGTGGACGGTCAGAGGGACGGATGTCCCGCCGTCTTCCAGTTCCTTACTGCTCCAGGTCTTCCCGGTAAATACCCCGCTTCCCTGCCAGAGTGCAAACGGGAAATGGTTCCCGGCATCCGCAGTGTCCGTAAATTCCGTGGTATCCACGCTGACACGGACCTCCTGCTTTGTTCCGATCTCTCCCGTCACGGACAGGCTGCCGATTTCTGTGTCCACCGTTCCAAAAACGATATTCTGGCTCTTCGGGATGGACATTGTGTAGGACGCATCCTTCTGGATGGTAAGCTGCATGGACTGCGACTGGCTGCCGTCAGCGGCATACGCTGTGCAGACGGACATTGCCAGGACAGCCGCTGCAAGACCCGCGCCCACAGCTCTTTTTTTCCGTTTTTTCCCTGTTTCCATGCCTATGCCGCCTCCCGGAGATTTATTTGTCTACAATCGACGCTTCAAAGGTGATCGTGCCGGTATAATTTCCCACTTCTGCATCGATGCCGACTGCGGAGAAATGCAGTGTGCCTCCGGTTGTCGGTGTGGTGGAGGTACCGCTAAATTCAGCTACTACCGCGTTATTCCCGATTGCCGTCGTGCCGTCCAGGCTTACCGTCGAGGAAACACTCCTGCTGATATCGTTGTCCGTAAGGGTTACCTGTCCGTTTGTGATTCCGGATGCCACCCTGATCTGCACCTTCTCCGTATCCGCTACGCTGATAGCGGAAAGTCCTACTTTCTCCGTTACTTCCTTATCCTCCAGCAGTGTCACACTGCTCGGAATGCTGAGTGTGAATGTTGAATCAGGTGCCGTTTTCGTGAATGTCACGCTCATGGAACCGGTCTGCGGATCCGCTGCGAAAGCGGTCAGTGCCCCTCCTGCGATCATTCCTGCTGCAAGCACTCCTGCAAGTCCTTTTGTAAGATACTTTCTGTTTTTCATCATGGTGATCCTCCTTTAATTGATTACATTTAATGTTAATTTTATTTCAGAGCCGTTTAACGGCGTCTGTGCGTCATCCATCGCGAAGCATTCATATTTCAGCACCGCATCCTCATAGGTTCCTGTGACAAGCGTCTGCTCCAGCGTGATATCATAGATTCCCTTTCCCGGCTCTATGAGGCCGGACTGCCATAACTGCGTGCCGTCTGACAGCAGCAGCGTCATGCGGAAGTAGCAGGTATTCTGCTCCGGGTTGTACAGGTTCACGGACTGCTCTGCGGAATCCGCCTTCAGGGTGATGCTCCCGTATCCGGGGATATCAATGGTGTCCGTGTTTTTCTCCCCTTCATACACATCCTGCTCGCCGGTCCAGTCCTCGGCATTTTCATCCGTTGTCAGACCGCCGCCCTGCGGGGTATCCTCCCCGAACCAGGTATTCCAGTTCAGCCCCACAAATACCCCGGCTCCCACAAGCAGGATTACCAGCACGATCAGAAGAAGGATTTTTCCTGTCTTCCCTTTCGGGTTGTTACTGCTCATTCTGTCGTCCCTCCTTCCGCTGCTGTATAATCAATCGAAAATGTGACGGTTCCCTCGTAGGTTCCTGCCAGGATGTCTGTTTCTGTCGGTGCCTTAAAGGATAAGGATACCGGGGAATCATCGGGGGATTCAAATACTGCAAAAATCCGGTCCGTAAATGACGTGATCGGCGTTTCACCCACATACATCGCAGATGTCACACTGCTTCCGGAACCATCTGTATTCGTTAAAGTCAGTTTCCCGTTTTCATCAATTCCATCGCTGACAGAAACGCTGACTGTTCCGCCATTTAAGTTGAATGGTTCTTCTTTATTGATTCCAACGCTGACGGCATCTCCGCCCGCAACGGCAGTTTTCGGAATGGTAATGGTATAGGCTGTTGCATCCGGGTCTGTTACCACTTCCAACGTGACAGTACCGGTTACTTCATTGTAGTTGTCGGTATCCTGCGGAATAAAAGTCCAGTCATACTCTCCGGTACCTGCAATCAGTGTCTGGCCTGCCTTTAGCGCCAGAGTGCCGGGTACAGTGTCATCGGTCCGGGTCAGCACAACATCCGCCAGCGCCGTGTCAGGATAAATGGTACCGGTATAGCCCACAGTACCAAGATTGGGAGTAGCCTTTTCAATCTTAAACTCGACTGTCCGGGTGCCATAGTAATTACCGTTTTCCACTGCCGTGATGGTCACAGAGGCAGTTCCGGCATCCACGTTCTTCTCATAGGTCACGGTGTAGTCCGTGCCTTCCGTAAGGGTGTTCCCGTTCTTAACCACAGTAACAGTGGGCTTGTGCTCGGTGCCATCGTAGATGAAGCTGTCCTGCTCAAGCGTCACGGTGGCAGTGGCAAGGTCGGACCTGGTAATCTGGAAATCCACAGCTTCCAGTATTACATCATAGTTTCCTGCAACATCGTTACCGTCTTCATCCACGATCGTAAATGTATTGATAGCATAGCTTCCCTCGGATTCGCCTTCTGCACGCCCAAGGGTCAGGGTATGCCCGGCAAGCAGTGAACCGCTGGTAAGCTGGTAAGTCAGTTCAGGATCATCTGCTCCGTATTCTTTGGTCAGGCTATCCGGCGTAACGGTAATCTTCCGCTGTGTAATGGTTCCGGTAAGGGAAGCAGGCATTTCTTTCAGAATATAATTGCCTGCATCCTTGCCGGTCAGGGTAAACTCTCCGGTATAGGTGATGTCTTTTCCTTCGCCGGCCGAAGCGTCCGAAAACTGTGCGGTGACGCCGCTGGCATCCAGCTTTATATCATCATCCTGACCGTACCAGGGATAGCCGCCATCAAGCTGAAACTCTGTGCCGTTCAGGACGATGTCTGTCATACCGTCATAAATCTTCTCAATCGTCCAGTCTTTTACGTTCAATTCCCTCGGATAAATCTCCCATGTAGCTGTGGCGGTGCCAGTGTAGTTCCCTTTTCCCTCCACTTTAACGGTGTAAGTGTCAGCGTCCTTTCCGGTGTAGCCGCTATATGTGTAATCTGTTCCATAGTTCAGCTTGGTACCGTTCAGTTCAACCGACTGAACGCCAATCTCCAGTGTCCCGCCAAGATACTCAAAACGGGTGCCTTTCAGCGTTACCACTGCATTCTCAATATCCGCCCTGTTCACAGTAACAGCGGCTGCTGTTCCGGACAGGGAATACCCGTCTACAGTGGCGGTGCAGATGTATGCGTACTCTCCTGCATCCAGCTTATCGGGAGTGTAGGTTTCCCCTGTTGCCCCGGCAATCTCTTCACCGTTTAAGTACCACTGATAAGTAACGGCATTGGCACTGTCATCCGGCTGTGTTACAGTAGCTGTCAGTGTGGTTGCAGTGTCGCCGTAGGTAATCGTAGTCGTGGCTGGTGAAATGCTCACGCTCTGGATCGGGACTTTTGCCACTGTGACCGTACCTTTTAATTCACTGATACTGGTATCACTTACCCATGAATCGTTCTGCTTAAAGGCGTAGCCCTCGACAAGAAGGTTGCTGACCGCGACGCCTTGAAGCCCACTATCCATATTTATAATAGCCGCGCTTTCCCCATAATAAGTGCCGCCGGTAAGCTCTATCCTGCCTCCAATCGCATTGATTCCATATCCGCCCTCACTGGTACCACCCTTCACACTTCCGCCGGAAATGTAAACCTCTCCGTTTTGTATGTCTAATGCCATATATCCGGAAACACTGCCGTCTTCCATGTAAAAGCTGCCACCGGTAATCGTCACGCCGGAAGAAGAATACATCTCCCGCCCTGCCACAGTTCCTGCTTCGAGGGTCAGACTTCCGCCGCTAATGCTGATGACAGCGGACCCGTTCCCGCTGATTGTATATGTGTCATTCCCATCGTTTTTTACTTCACTGGTCAAGGTGATGTTGTCATTCCCATCCACGGTCAGAGCCGAAGCTACCGTCACATCGGAAAACAGGGTAACAGTTGCGCCTCCGGCGTTGCCTTTCGCCGCCTGCCATGCTTTTTCAATCGTAGCATAATATGCCGATTTCTCACCATTCACGGTCACGCTGGCTGCCGCCTGCGCAGTACAGCCAACCGCCGTACACTTTCCATTTTCATCCCAGTCATGGGGTTCCGACATGGGAGCTTTGCAGACCACGCATATTCCGCTGTGATTTTCTCCGCCCCCGTCATCCGTCCAGCTTTCGCAGCTATGGGTACAGTCCTCTACTGTTACCGTACCGTACAGCCTTGTGTCAGTCATGTCAGTGATCAGAGTTTTCGTGTCATCTTTCACTTCATAGTAAGCTTTTTTTTCTTCCAGTATTGTCTGCAGCGTTCCGCTCACATTCCTTAGTAGTACCGCAGCCGAATTATCAGCAACCAGATAGGTTCCCGTAAAGGTTCCGCCGGAAACAGTTCCGGAACCGCCGTCTACGATTGCCAGTCCATTATATCCGCTGGCGCTTCCTCCATTGATTTCCGCCGTTCCCCCGCTGTATACGCAGATACCGGAATGTCCGTCCGCCTGCGCGACTGCCGAACCGCCGTTCATGATAAATTTACCGCCGCCACTTACTGCAATGGCATTGCTTCCATTTTCGCCATTTTTGACAGTTCCGCTCGCCAGTGTAAACGTACCGCCTGTGATATTGATCAGACCGCCGTCTGTTTCGTTTGTATCGCCGAACAGGGTATGATCCGTCCCCTCCGCACTGGCAAAGATGATGTCGTCGCCGCTTTCCACGGTCAGCGTGGTGCTGACTGTAACATTCTGGAGCAGCGTCAGTGTTGTCTGCGTATCCCCATTGCTTAACTCTTTTGCCGCTGCCCACGCTTCCTCTATGGAAACATAATAATCTGCCGTCCTGCCGCCGTCCCTGCTCACGCTGGCCACTGCCTGCGCATCACACTTTGTACAGGTAAGGATATAGTTTCCGGAGCTGTCCGTTTCTCCTGTGCCCCATTCATGCGCTTCCCCCTCCGATGCTCCGCAGACCTCGCAGATATGCACATGCCTGCCGGAAGCCGTATCATTGGACCAGCTGCCCCAGTTATGGCTTTCTGCATTCTCTTTCCCGCAGTATTCACAGGCATGGGTGTGGGTGCCGTCGCCTGCGTCAGACCATGCGCCCCAGCTATGGTTCTCGCACTTGACCACCGTATAGGTGCCGGAACCCAAGCTGTTGCTATCACCAGCCGCGTAAGAGCCATCCTTGTAATAGATATACCCAGTTTCCAGCAGATTGCTAACTTTGCCCGAAATAACATACACCGCCGAGGAACTGCCAGTGAATGTGCCGCTGGCGAGCTTCGCATTGCCGTTACTATTGTCATAAATGCCGTAGCCACTGTAATAACCGGAGACTGTTCCGGTGAACGTACCTCCGCTGATCTCGGCTGAGCCGCTATTAACCCATACGGCAGCCGCATCACCATTGCTGCCTGTGGCTGTAATCGTCCCGCCGCCGATGACCAGTGTGCCGCCATTGACGTACACAGTATAAATTTTGGAATAAGCCAAACTTGAATTCACAAATATGCCGCTCGTGATAGTCAGTTTTGCACCAGTTGGAATATTGAGCAGACCGCTTATTCCATAGTCTGTATATGTCCCGGAAAGGGTGTGTCCATCGCCCACCAGCGTAACGTCGCCGCTGACGGTGATTTTCTTTCCTGCCTCAATTTCCACATCTTTCAGAAGTGTGACCGTCGCCGTCTGCCCGTCCTGTATGGAACCAAACGCTTCCATAATATCCGCATACTCTGCGGTCACCCCGTCTGCCTCCACACTGGCAGCCGCCGTCTCGCCGTATCCCATGTCCGCCAGTGACAGGATACCGCTACCATATAGGGCTTTCGTGTCCCCGTCATAGGTATAGGACACACCCTGTCCGTTTGCCGTAAAGCTGTAGCCGCCGTCCACGCTGCCGCTGGTTCCAGCCAGAAACAGTCCGCCGTTCTGCCCGACGGTTCCCTCATCGCTGTTTGTCACATCCACAAGGTAGTTTTTGCCGTCCAGTGTGACGATATTCCACATATGAGCGCCCGCACCGGTTCCGCCGGTCATAGTGCCGGTCACTGTATAGCAGGTCAGACCGCCAAGGTCGCACAGATACTGGAATGCCTTTGCGTAACCCTCGCAGACCACATTGGTGGAGCTGTCCCCGTCAAACACATAGATAAGCTGCCACGGGTTGCCGCCCTCTGACATGCTTCCGCCTGCCGCCGCGCTGTTATAGGAAACCGCACTGCAGATGTAATCTTTGTATGCGGTCAGCTTCTCAACATCTGTTTTCCCTGCGTTGTCATTTACCACCTGCTGCGCGGTGGCTGCCGCCCTGGATGCCGCGCCTGTTTTTGATGTATCGGTTGTGTATGTCCCGTCCCCTGCATAATCACCGGCGACGGAGAAGCTGATGGTTATCCCTTTATCCAGGAAATAAATTGAACTATTTCCTTTGATGTAACTTGCCCCCATCACGGGTATCTGCGTATATTCTGTCCCGGCAGATTTGTCATACCAGTACAGCTCATACGGGCAGTCCGCCAGCAGGGCGGAAATGATAGCGGGGACACGGCCTGCATCATAACCGATTCCTTTCAGGACTGCCGCTTCGGCTTCTTCTGCAAGACCGTTCATAGGCTTATTCTCGTCCTTCCATATTGGAACGCCGAGTTCTTCCTCCGTCCAGGTCGTCTGCGTGATCCCCAGTTCCTCCCACGTAAGTGTGAAGGATGTTGAAGATGCCGTGCCGCTGGCAACCGCCGTAATTCTTTCTTTCAGTAACCGGTATATCTTCAGGTCCAGCCCCGTCAGGGTGCTTTCCCCGTAGCTGCTGCTGTAAAGGGAGATCCCGCCATACAGGATCCGCTGCGCATAGCCGGCATATAAGGTGTCATTGTCCGGCAGGCTTCCTGCATCCGGGGCGCAGACCGCTGTGGTCCCGGCAGACTGCAGTTCCATGTCCGCGATTTCTTCTGTTTCCGTCTCTGTTTCTGTTTCCGTTTCGCTTTCCGTCTCTGTTTCCGGTCCGCTTTCTGCCTCCGTGCCGTCCCCCGGCATTCCTGCTTCCGTGTTTTCTGTCCCGGTTTCTGTTTCCTGCCCCTGTGTACCAGGGCTTTCCGTGCCGGTCTGCGCTTCCGTGTCCGCCGTTATTTCCGTCTGTGTCCCTTCCTGCGTTTCCGTCACTGTTTCCACCGGTGCCTCTGTTACCGTTTCCGTAACCGGTGCCTCCGTGACCGTTTCCGTAACCGGTACTGGCGGTGTTTCTTCGGTCTGATCCTGCGGTGTCTCCGCCACAGCCTCCACAGACATCTGCGCGGATGTTTCCGCTCCCGTTTCTTCCGCCGTTTCCCCGGACGCTTCTGCTGCCAGCACTGCAGTCTGCTCTGCCTGCGCCCCTGTTTCTTCTATGATGATGGCTTCCTCCCCGGCATACGCCGGTACTGCTGTCTGCATCACCAGCATCCCTGCCAGCAGTACCGCCAGTGCCGCGGGGCGCCTCTTCCTTCTTTTTTTTCTGGTTACCTGTCCCATCCTGCATTCCTCCAAAACTGCCTTTTCCGGCTCCGCCGGCATGTCTATATCAGTTTCCGTTTCCTCGCCTCATTGACTGCGGCGGTCCGGGTGTTCACACCCAGCTTCCGGTATGTTTCCTTATTATGGTATTTCACAGTGTTTTCCTTTACCCCCATGCGCTCCGCGATCGCCCGCGTGGAAAGGCCTTCCGCCTGCATCCTGAGCACCTTCAATGCCTGCTCCGGCAGCCGCACCTCGGCGTCCGTCCCCTGCTCCATATAGCGGGGATAGAATTTCTCCATCCTGCGGCACTCATCCAGCACCTCTGTCCGGAAGTCCCCATCCTGCCAGGTGAGATCCGCTGTTTCCAGGAGGTCCAGCGCAGTGCCGCACTCACGGGAGAACAGCCGCACGAAATGGTAGCTTTCCGCCTGTGTGACGCAGCCCTGCAGGGTCTCCCTCCATTCCTCCCGCCCCGCGCGGTACAGCGCGATGGCAAGGAGCAGGGATGCTTCCATGTGGATATAGGTGCGCTTCATCTTTTCCGCATAATACAGGAGCTGCTCCAGGAGCGCCAGGGCTTCCCCGGTCTTCCCTGCCATCAGGCAGACGCGCGCTTTCGTCAGGTACCGGAACCTCTCCAGCGTACAGAACGTCCCGTTCTCGTCCGGTGCCTTCTCCATCCACTCCGCTGCCCTGGCGGGCTGCCTCCGGTACAGGTATATCCTGCACAGGAAGGCATCCGCGTTGGGCAGCGTCCGGGGTGCTTCCTTTTCCGCGCGCTCCCGGTAGGCTGTCATGATATCCTCCGCGAATTCCGCGTTCCCGTTCAGGACTGCCACCCACGCAAGCAGCGCCGCCGCCACAAAGCACAGCTCCGTCTTCCCGCCGCCTTCCGCGGCAATCCTTCCTTTTTCCGCCAGCCGCATGACCTCGAAGCTGTCCATGCCTTTCTCCAGGCCGCTCTCCGCGAGGGCAAGGGGCACCAGCCCTTTCCCGTACTTCCCAAGGACGATGGACGCCGCCTTCCCGATGGAAGCCGCCAGCTCCCGGTCATGCCTGCTCCACTCACAGAAGTCCTTCCCGCCGTTCATCAGGGAGGGGAGGTTCGTGGTCACGGAAAACTCCGGCAGCGCCGTCCTCTGCCCCGGAAGCAGGCTCCCCGCGTTCTTTATGAGTGATGCAATGTCCGCGCTCCCCCTGTGGGGCAGGGCGATGTCCAGGTAGAACAGCCTGCGCCTCGCCTCCCGGCGTTCGCCGCCGCTGTGTTTCTTTGCATATTCCTCCAGTTCCCGGTACCAGCGCTCGCTCTCCTCCGTGTCCATTAAAATGGAATGCAGCATGCTCATGTAGCACATCAGCACCGGGTCGCCCAGTATCATCTCTTCCGGAAGCGACAGGTAGTAGCCACGCAGCTCGAAGTAGGAGCCTGCCGCCGGGTTCCTCCGGGCATTGGCGGAAAGCACCCGCCGGATGTCCTCCGCATCCCCGTATTCCCCGTACATTTCCAGCGCGTCCACGTCATCCCTGCCGGTGATCATCGCCGCCAGCTCCTTTGTGTAATTCTCCACGATGGACGTTTCCATCAGGAACTCGGAAAGCTCCTTTTCCCACTGGTCGAAGATATGGTTCTCCAGCCAGAGCCACATGTTCTTTACCGCCAGGTCCACGTCCCCGTTTTCCAGCGCCAGCAGCTTCAGAGATACCGGGTGGCCTTTCCCCAGCTCCCATGCCCGGTCCGCCGCCTCCGGCTCCAGCCGGATGCCGGACAGTTCCAGGTACGCGTCCTGTCCCCTCCTGGTAAGGCAGAGGTCCTTCTCCCCGATCTCCGCGAACCGGTATTCCACCTGGAGCGGGAGCAGCCATCCGGGGACGGGCGCGCGGGAAACGAGTACCAGGCGGACACCCTCCTGCCCGGCAAGCTTCCGGAAAAGGGCTGCCCAGCATTCCTTTATTTCCTGCAGGGTGACGGTGTAAAGGTCGTCAACCACCACAATGCGCTCCTGGCCGTCCGGCTTCACGCCCACCTCTTCCGGCTGTGTTTCCCGTGCGGAATAATACTCGTACTGTTTCCGTGCGAGCACCTCCCTCGCCAGCCTGGTCTTGCCGGTGCCGGTGACGCCGTACAGGTACGCCACCATCCCCAGCTCCAGTGCTGCTTTCAGTTTCCGTTCTGCTGCTTTCGGTCTTATGTATACGTCATTGTCTGCTGTGTTTTTTCCTCTTTTCCTGCTTTCATCCTGCACCGCCGTCACCTCCTGTATCCCTGTATGTGTCCCTTAACATTCCTGTAAGCTCCTGCCGGATTTCCGGCAGGAACAGAAGTGTGCCTGCACACTTCTGCCGTGCCACGCGTGGTCAGCTTCTGCTGACATCTTCCATTCACGCGGGTGCACATCCTGCCAGAGTTTTTTGCGTCATCTGGATGACACCTGCCACCGGCAGCTTCCTCCGGATGCATGGCAGCAAAAAACCGCCAGAAGCCGGGCGGCATTCCTGCCACCCGTCTCCTGACGGTTTCCCTGTATCCTGTATGGAAGACACCACAAAAAATCAGAACATCAGTCTGCTCTGCTCTCAGATTATCGCTTACTTTGCTCATGGTGTCAACTCCTGTCCCGGTAAAAAATGTTATTTCGTTTGCATTATATCACGGAAAATAGCACGGGAGTTTGACAATTGAATAATCGAAAAATCCTCTGCAGGCCGCATAAAGCCTGCGTTTTTTGTGTCAACTTTTTTGTTTTATTATATTGTATTTTATTGCAATGTATTGTATAATAAGGGCCAGGAGGGTTTTTATATGAGAGTTACAACATCAAAATCAAAAAATTCGGAATCATTTTATATTACGAAAGGTTACGTCAATAACAAAGGTGTTAGCACTTCTGTTATTATTCGAAAACTCGGAACCTTGAAAGAACTTCTTCCAGAACACGGTCCTACCCGCGATGATGTCATGAAATGGGCCAGAGAGGAAGCCAGACTGGAAACACTCAGATACAAAGAAGAACAGCAGGCCAAGTCGGTTCAGATAACTTTTCACTCTGACCAGAAGCTGGATTATAGTCAGCAGGTCTTTTACCGCGGAGGATATCTTTTTCCACAAGCCTTTTACTATCGTATCCAGCTTGATAAGACTTGCCGAAAGCTCAGAGATAAATATAAATTTAAGTATGATATCAATGCCATCCTTTCCGATCTGATCTATGCCAGGGTTCTGGAACCAGCAAGTAAGCGTTCTTCTTTTAAGATAGCTTCTGAATTCCTGGAAAAACCTTCTTATCAATTACATGATATATACCGGGCTCTTGATGTCCTGGGAAATGAATGCGATTTCATCCAGTCTGAAGTTTATAAAAACAGTCATCTTCTCGGAAAACGAGATGATAAGATACTTTATTATGACTGTACAAACTATTTCTTTGAGATCGAGCAGGAAGATGGGGAGAGAAAATACGGGAAAGGAAAAGAACACCGGCCTAATCCAATCATTCAAATGGGGATGTTTATGGACGGAGCTGGAATTCCTCTTGCTTTTTCCCTTTTTCCCGGAAATGCGAATGAACAAACATCACTAAAACCTCTGGAAGAAAAAGTCCTCCAGGACTTTGGTTGTACAAAATTTATTTACTGCAGTGATGCCGGACTTGGTTCAGAAGCCATTAAAAGAATAAACCATGCAGGCCAGAGAGCTTTTATTGTTACCCAGTCCATCAAAAAGCTGAATAAAGATGACAGGAAATGGGCACTGGACAAAACTGGCTTTAAACGTGTTTCCGATGATTCTCCGGCAGATCTTTCCAGACTTACAGAGGATGATGCCGGCCTGTATTATAAGGATGAACCATATACCCCTCATTCACTGCACCAGCGTCTCATTGTCACTTACTCTCCTAAATATGCAAAATATCAGAAAGCAATACGTGACGCACAGGTAGAGCGTGCCGAAAAAATGCTCCATTCCGGGAAAGTAAAAAAAGAACGCAGAAACCCGAACGATCCCGCACGATTTATAGGTAAGATTGCAGTTACAGAAGAAGGAGAAGCTGCTAAAATCAAGAATTATCTGGATACAGATAAAATAGAAACCGAAGCGCTCTATGATGGAATGTACGCTGTAACTACAGATTTGTTAGATGATGACGTAAAAGATATTTTAAAAGTAAGCGAGGGCCGTTGGGAAATCGAAGAATGTTTCCGCATCATGAAAACAGATTTTGAAGCAAGACCTGTATTTCTTCATGACGATGTGCGTATCAAAGCACATTTCCTGATCTGTTTTCTTGCATTAGTCATATACCGTTACCTTGAAAAAAGTTTGGGAAATGCCTATACCTGTGAAACAATCCTGGACAAACTGAAATCCATGAATTTTGCTGATGTACAGGAACAGGGGTTCATGCCACTTTATACACGGGACAAACTAACCGATGCCTTACACGAAGCATGTGGTTTTGAAACAGACTTTCAATTCATTACAAAAAGCCAAATGAAAACAATCCAGAAAAAAAGTAAAGGGAGAAAATAAAATACCATACTTCAAAACAAGAGCAAAACACCTTGCAACCAGCATAAACACTGGGTTTGCGAGGTGTTTTAGCCTTCTCAACTGTCAAAGATGGGATTATCGCTTACTTTGCTCATGGTGTCAACTCCTGTCCCGGTAAAAAATGTTATTTCGTTTGCATTATATCACGGAAAATAGCAAAAATCCACTATCCGAAAGTGTAGTTAGGGTGTTTTTTTGGCACTTTTTAAAAATTTTCATTGTTGTGCATAATTTTATTCTTTTTATTTCCCTTGAATTTGTTAATTTTTAACAATCACATATCTTCATGCATTGTTAATATCTTACATGGTCTGTCCGGAAGCAAGAGGGAATATCCGCATTTCTTCGTCCGCTGCTGTTCAATATTTTCAGCTTTTCCATTTCTGAAAATTCTATGACAAAGCAAGCTCCATTATATTCCCATATTGAATAATTCAATCACAAATTATATTTTATACATACATTTTTCATAATTTTGTTGTATATTATTAAATATGATTATATGTCTGACTCACACTGGCAGACTCTGCTACCAGGGATTTCGTAAAATGGCTCTTATCGGAAAATATCAGACAATGTACGCAAAAAAGGAGATGATTCAACATGAAAAACGGGCAGCCCGCAGATAATACTTTACATGCACGCTACGAAAAATATGAGCAGATTCTGAAAAATCTGACGATTATGAGCGACATGTTTATGCGGAATGTTTTCAGAAAAACAGAATGTACAGAATACGTTCTTCAGGTTATAATGAAAAAAGAAGGATTAAAGGTTCTTGAGCAGTTCCTGCAGAAGGATTTCAAAAACTTGCAGGGGCGTTCCGCAATTATGGACTGTGTTGCCACGGATACAGACGGAAGATATTTCAATGTGGAAATCCAGCAGACTAATGAGGGTGCCTCTCCAAAACGCGCCCGGTATCACAGCGGGCTGATGGATATGAATATACTTAATCCCGGACAGGATTTTGATGAACTTCCGGAAAGCTATGTAATATTCATAACTGTACGTGATTCACTTGGGTATGGCCTTCCCATTTATCATATCGATCGGGAGATCAGGGAAAACAGCGAGAGTTTCCCCGATGGTTCACATATCGTGTATGTGAATTCCAGTAAACAGGAGAATACGGAGCTCGGAAGGCTCATGCATGATTTTCACTGCAAAAGCGCAGATGAAATGTACAGCCAGGTTCTGGCAGAAAGGGTACGTGAATTAAAAGAAACCAGAGAAGGAGTTGATTCTATGTGTCGGGAAATGGAACAGATTTACAAAGAGGGCATTGAAGAGGGTATTGAGAGAGGCATTGAAAAAGGCGAAATGCAAAAAGCAAAAGAAGCCTCCTTTATACTCGCGGATATGGGATTGCCATTGGAGCAGATTGCACGGGCATTCCATGTCGATGTGCCACTCATACAGGAATGGATAACAGAAAATATAAGCGCAGCAAAATAGTAGCCGTAAATCCCCTCTGTCAGCAGATTCGCTTCCAGAGGGGATCCTTATTTTTCTCTAAATATACTGCTCCGCCGTCATGCTGCTCGCTGGTACTCTCTCAAAATCTGGTTTCGACCTGCTTCCAGCAACAACCTCCGTCATAGGAAATCCTCACTTTCTCGATTGGCTTGAAAAAATCATCCGCATCAAAATAGAGTGCCTGCAATATTGGCACCAAATCAATATATTCTTCTTCTGCCTCCTTATTGTGCGCATACTTTGCCATGACTACCAGATACCCATTATCCCATTCCTTCACTTCCGTATATTTTTCTAATGAATACGGTGCACGAAACCGAATAATGTATTTCCCAAATTGGAATATTGTATAATCACGGTCGCTGCTTAGTATTGCTTCATTTGGCATAATTCAAAATCCTTTCTGTATTTACATTGACACCAACTTTCATGTTTTTCAACAGACGGGCTTCTATCAGCCAGTCATCAATCCCTTTATGCGTTCCATGTATCTCAACATCATCAGTCTGCCAGCTTTATAAGACAAGTCTTTCCCCGGAACGCTGCGCCATAGCACAGCACGGTCTTATAGCCTTCAAGCTCAAGGTTTTTCTTATACTGTTTCTTCTCAATCTGATGAAGCGCATCCGCGCATTCTTTTTCCAGGCTGTTCCCGTTTTCTTTCTTCCCGGACCATTTCACCTCGATCACAAGCGCACGCCTGCGCCGCTGTTCTTTTATAATAACGTCCGCCCTGCCGGTTCCGGCTTCTGCATTTGACTTCACCGCATATCCCGCTCCCAGGAACATGCCCGTGACCATCGCATGGTAATAATCTTCTTTATAATCAAAATAACTGATCGTATCAAATAAAATGTCCGTAATCTCTTGCGTCAGTTTCTCTGCGTCGCCGCCCCACCATGCTTCAAACAGGGCGGTGCGGTCCTGCGCCGCGATTCTTTCCTCGAACCACTTTTTCACCGTACTGCTGAATACGGATTTCACTTCCTCGTTCGGAATACGCAGTGCCATTTTCCCGTCCTCCGGCTGCATTTCCTCCGGAAGCTTCTCCGGCAGAACCTGTGTCAGATATCCAGTCAGATACAGGATGCTCCACAGGTTATCCTCTGTGGAATGGGCAATGTCATATGTCAGGTCCTCGCGAATCGGCTCCTGGATCACTCCTCCGGCGAGCAGGGTCTCAAATTTGTCGTTGACATTGATCTGCGGATGGTCGATAAAACGCCGGATGATGTTGTTATGACTCGTGTCGATCCAGTAATTTCCGGGTTTTGCATCCGGTTCCGTCATCAAAGCCCTGACATGGTTAATCACATCCCACGGACAGTATATCTCTTTTTCGCCGAAGAGGTACCCGTCGTACCATTTCTTCATTTTAGGCAAAGCATCCTGCAGTTCAGCAGCATCCAGCAATGCGGTCACTTCTGCCTCGCTAAACCCAAAGCAATCCTGGTATTTTTTACTGGAAATCGAATTGGAAATAAAGTTGTTCGCTCCTGTAAAAATGCTCTCCTTAGCAATCCGGAGGCATCCGGTTACCACAGCAAATTTTAAATTCGGATTAGATTTCCATACCATGCCGAGCATTATCTTTATGATATTCAACATTTTTTTATAGTATCCATTGTCGCTGGCCTTGGCAAGAGGAACATCATACTCATCAATCAGCAGAATAACTTCTTTTTCATAATATACTTTCATCATGCGGAGCAGTGTATCCAGCGAGCACTGTACATCCGTAATATCTGCTTTCCTTGATTTCAGTTCCAGAAAGACCGCTCTGTCAGTCAGATCCACCTTATCGCTATCCGCTAAATATGCGTGTTCAATACAGAGTTTTGAAATCGTCTTTTCCAGAATTCCATATGCATCTTCAAAGCAGTCGCCCTCCACATCCTTCAGCGTCAGAAACAGCACTGGCCACTGGTTCATCCATTCCGAACAAAACTCTGTGTATTTCGAAATTTCAAGCCCTTCAAAAAGTTTCCTGCTATTCTTGCGGATGTCAAAAAACTCCGCAAGCATACTCATTGTGAGCGTTTTTCCGAAACGGCGCGGTCTGGTAATCAAGTTCACATCAAACGTTTCACTCAGCAGTTCCCTGATGAATCCCGTCTTATCAATATAGTAGCAATTACTTTCCCGCACCTTTTCAAAATTATCAATACCATACGGCAGATTCACTTTCGCCATCTGTCCTCACACTCCTTCCCCGGTCATCCGGTCTCACTGTCTTCCAGCACCGTATAATAATCCCGTTATGTTTACCATACCATAAAACCTCCCCCTGTTGCAAGAGGATTTACAGATAAGTTCTCTGAATTTTCAGACAATTTTTAGACATAGCCTGCCTCCCAGTAAATGCAGAAAAATAAAGAACGCTTCCAGGCATTTAAACCTAAAAACGTTCTTCACCGGTGAGGATTTTTTTCACAGCCTCATCTACTATTGTTCAGCGGATTACCATAAGCATCAGCAATATGACAGATACTGCACACCAGACAAGCTGCGGTATACCGATGCGGCACAGAAGAGACCGGGTGTCCCCCTCCTCTTTTTTCTCTGCCAGTGCCGTAATCACGTAGCAGACGGTTCCAAGCGCCGCTCCGGCTGCCAGATTCGAAAGGAGTAACGTTCCGGCTACCGTTGTCATAAAGGGGGCAGTTTCTGTAAATTTTTTCAGCTCGGGGTACATACTGCCAGCTATCATGGATACTCCGACCAGAACCATAACGATATCGGCAACTACAAATCCGGTTTCCGCCATAAGCTGCATCACCGTTCCGTAGTGACCATACAGGTTAAAACTGATATCATAGGAAAAAGATGTTGCAAAAATAAACGGTACGATCCACACAAAGATGGATACAAGGAATCCGATGGACGCCACCACCGATGCCAGTCCCGACTTCGCTCCGTCTTTACCTGCAGCAACGGATTCTTTTCCGATGCTTACCGGCGTCGTACCGATCAGCGGAGCCGCGATGTTGATCACCGCATTGCACAGAAGCGCCTTCTGGACATCCTTCTGCTCGTCGGCATCAAATACTCCGGTGGCTTTTGATACCGCCTGCAGCGCCGCCTCCGATTCGTACATGTTCAGCAGCAGGAAGGTAAGGATTCCCACCGCAAACAGCAGCGCCACGCTTCCGCCTGCTTCTGTGTAGGCGCTGAAATCCGAACCTTTTGTGAGCACCCTGGTGAAGGAAAAACTCTTCAGCATAGCGGACAGATGCGTCTGCATGGCATCCTCGCTTCCCACCATCCACAGGCGTCCCCAGAGGGAATCCAGCGCAAATTTCTTCGTCTTCCAGTCGAAGCACACCCGGAAGATGCTCACCAGCAGGTAAAATGCCGTTCCGCCCATAAGGGAGATAAAAAACGGTCGCTTCGTGCGCTGGCGTACAATAAGGAACAATATTACCGTAAAGATTACCGCGATCGTTCCGATCAGCAGCAGCGGATGATACTTATCCGTTGAATAGGAATACTGCGAAAGCGCCACGCCGCCGGAGAGCAGAACGTTCTCATTTTCCGTAAGACCGTTGGTGCCCGCACCGTAAATGGTGATATTGCTTGCCGTCAGATTTATAATTCCGGTAAGCTGGAGGGCGATCCACGCCATCAGAAGCCCGGAGGCCGCCGGAAGCGCCCTGCGCACAGGCTGCGGCAGTGCCCGGAAGATAAACTGCTTTACTCCCGGCACCGCCACCAGAGCGGTGTATATGATGGAACTGATAAAACACACAAACAACAGATTATAGTAGTTCAGCCCCGTCTCAATTCCTATCATGGACACCAGAACCGTGGAAATGCCAAGCCCGGAGACCTGCACCAGCGGCAGTCTGGCAACCAGACCGATCAGAAGGCTGCCGGCAAACGCGATAATCATAGAAAGGAACCAGGTCAGCGCGTAGTATTCCCCGTTGACGGCGATCTGCTGCGAGGTCGCCGCCGCATATTCCCCGGAAATACTCAGCTTTGCAATTAGCTGCATATTGATAAATAATCCGCAGACCGACAGGAAAAACATGCCAAGTCCGGCTGTAATCTCCTTTCCAATCGTTCCGCCTCTGTCCTTGTAGTGAAAAAATCTGTTCATCATAACCTCCACTCCTTCTAATCTTTTATTCCAGCAGCAGTCCGGAAATTCCCTGGGCCGCCGCAGTATCCACGCGGTCCTCCTGCTGCCCCGGATTTGCCCCCGGCATATCCATCAGCGTCGGGTCTGTCCAAAGCTCTGTTGTAACTGCTGTATATTCTTCGGTGCACTCCCCGTCTGTCAGCGTGATTTCCAGCGCCGTGCTCACCTGGGAGTCTTTTGTGTAATCGTCCTTCGACAATGCCTGCGCCGTCACATAATAGGTGCCCGGCTCCAGATTATAGGTATAAATATCATTTTTAAATGCAAACGTTGATTCGTTGCTGTCAGAAGTAATCGTGTAAAAATGCGGTCCTTCCGACGTGCTCCAGCCCCAGATGTAAATCATGCCCGGCGGATTCTTGCGCAGGGTATCCATCAGCGGCTGCAGATCGACCGTTTCCGACTGTACCTCCTGCGTACACTCTGCATCCGCGTAGAAGGTAAACTTCATTTCCGGCATGTACTGCGTAAAAGCGTAATCGCACAGTGTCCACCAGTCCACTACCAGCTCAAGCTGATTGCCGCTCGTCATCGCCAGCAGCTCCGGACGCTCCAGCGTCTGATCCACGCCGTACTGGATGCTCACGGTGACAGGAGCCGGGCTTGCATAGTCCGTTCCCGCCGGGGCAAAGGAGGTCAGATTTACATGATAGGTTCCCCATGCCGCGCCGGAAAGGTCCAGCGTGCCGGAATATTCCCCCGTCTTGCCACCGTTGATTCTCTTTGAGCTTGTAATATATTCGCCCGTCTCATTGCCGTTTTCATCCAACGCATAAAATCGCACAAAGTAGTAGCCCACCCGCTCATCCGTCGCGTTGAAGGAATATTCCCCCGTATTCGGATCGATCTGAAAATCGGTCGGCGCGCCAAGCTGGTCCTCAGATGCTTCCGCAGCCTCCGTTTCCACCGTATCCGCCGCTTCTGTCTCCGGCGCCTCTGCTTCTGCCGCTTCTGTTTCCACAGCCTCGGTTTCCGCTTCTGTCACCACTTCCCCGGCATATGCCGCGGACGGCACCGCCGCAGAAAGTCCCGCGCATAAAACAAGCGCCCACAGTTTTTTTCTCTTCATCTCACATTTCCTCCATTTTCTCTTCTTATTCCAGCAGCTCGCCGTATACCTCCTGGTCGCCCGCAAAATCTGTCCGGTCTGTCTGGACGCCGGCGCTCGCATACATGCGCTGGAAGCCATATGCCGGGTCTGTCCACAGCTCCGTGGAAGCCGCCGTAAATTCTTCCGTGCTCTCTCCCTCCGTAAGAACGATTTCCACCGCCGTGCTCGCTTGGGAATCCAGACAATATTCATCTTTTGAAAGCGCCTGGCAGGTCACATAGTAAGTGCCCGCATCTAAGGTGTAAGTAAAGATATTGTTGATAAAGGAGAAGCTGACCTCCTGCGTTCCCTGCTCACTTTCCGATGTCACCGTGTAGAGATGCTCTCCTTGATTCATCGCAAAGCCCCAGGCACTGCCGTTTGCCGGCGGGATCGCCTCGTAGCCGTCTCCGTCCGGAAGTGCCGCCAGGTCTACAGTATCCGAGAATACCTCCTGCGTACACTCCGCGTCAGAATAAAACGTAAATTTCATATCGGGGAGATATTCATAGTAGAGATAATCCGAAAGAGAATACCAGTCTACGATCAGCTCCGCCTGATTTCCGCTTGTAAGTATCAGCATTTCCGGGCGCTCCAGCGCTTTCCCGATTCCATAATGCGCCTTCAGCGTCACTGCCTCCGGGCTGCTGTAGTCCGTTCCCGCCGGTGCGAAGGAAACCAGATTGATATGATAACCGCCCCACGGCATTGCAGATACATCCAGCGTGCCGCTTGCTTCCCCTGTGCTGCCGCCTTTGATGCGCCTGGAGCTTACGACATATTCTCCTGTTTCATTGCCCTCCTCATCCACGTGATAAATACGGATAAAATAATAGCCCATGCGCTCGTCCGTCATCTGAAAAGAGTATTCCCCGGTATTCGGGTCGAACACAAAATCCGTCGGCGCCTGAAGCTGCGTATCTGAATTCTCCGCCGCGATTTCCTCTGCAGCCGCTTCGTCCGCAGCCGTCTCTTCTGCTGCCGCTTCCGTGCTCTCCTCCGCTGCAGTTTCCTCCTGGGTTACTTCCGCCGCAATTTCCGTCTCCGCCGTCTCCTGCGCATATGCCGTTCCCGGAACCGCCGCCAACCCGGCGCACAGACAAAGCATCGTTATTTTCTTTTTATTCATATTCTGCCATTACCCTCCTTCTCCATATCTTTGCATAATCCCCGGCAGCGCTCTGCAGCGCCGCCGGAAATTTCTCTGAAATCTTTCTGTATCGTCTGCCTGCTGCTGTAAGCACAGTGGGCAGTCCTATTTATTCTGCCGCCGCATCCGAGGAGCCGCAATACTGATAAAGTGCGTCTCTCATGATGTTGTGGAGCATATAGCGCGCATAAACAGATTCCGTCGGATCGCCGTATGCATCTACTGTTGCAGAAGCGTTGATATAGTTGCTGATGCTGAGCATGCTTCCCTCGATGCAGAGCATTGCCTGCGGTGTATTGTAAACGTCACCGGTACCTCCGTCGCCGTCGGTGATGAGCATACCGTGCCATCCCCACTCGTCTCTCATCATGGTCTTGTACATTCCATAGTGGAACCAGCTCATACCGATTCTGTTCAGGGAGCCCATCACACCGTCTGCACCATATTCCTTGATGCTGATCTCATACGGTACCATGTAAAGCTCACGGATTGCCTGCTCATTTGCCCAGGTCGTGTTTCCGCCGCGGTTTGTATCGCCGTCGTTCAGCGCGCAGTGCTTGATGAATACGTTTGTTCCTGTGGACATGATTCCGGAAACTGCGTTGCCGCCAATCTGTCCGGAGAGCAGTCCGTCCTCAGAATAATACTCAAAGTTACGTCCGCCAAACGGGGAGCGGTGCAGGTTCATTGCCGGTGCATATGCATTGCCGATGCCGTACAGTACACACTGGTTGCCGTAAGCAACACCCTCTGCATAAGCAAGGTCCTTGTTCCAGGTCGCTGCGATCGTAACGGCGCAGGTAAACCAGGTACCGCCGCTGTACTGTCCGTTGCCCGGTTCGCCCGGTCCGTCCACTGCAATTTCTTCGCTCTTTCCAACGCTGCTCACTGCCGGAACCTTCCAGCCGCTGTTGCCCTGCAGCTCAATCGCTTCATCCATAGAGGTCTCCGATGCCAGCATATCCCAGATTGCCAGCCCTTCCTCGGTATCGATCGGCACATTTGCCATATCGTCCACGGTCAGCTTATGATAGGAGCCCTCTGTCGGTTCCTCCTCCACGACTACCGGCAGACCGCTTTCCGTTGTCTCACCCTCTACTACATAGTAGGTCTGATCCCAGAGCGGATCTTCCACTGCCGCTGCATCCTCGCCGTCCGGTGTTGTCTCCGCAAAAGGCATCATATTGTTGCCGTTTGCATAAATCGTCTCTGTTACGGTTGTCTTTTCGCCCTTCAGATAAGTCTCAAAGGTATATTCCACACTGTCTGTTCCCTTTACCGCAAGCGCCTCTGCAATGCCGTCCGCCAGCATTTCATTCGGCTCTTCGTTGGAGGTATGCTCCATGATGGTCGCCATGCCGCCCGCAATATCATTTCTGGAAAGATAGCCCTCCAGCATGTTTCCGTCACCCGCGGTCACATCATCCATCGCATTTTTCGCTACTGTTACATCGGAATCTCTTGCTCCCGCGTACTCTGCGTCCGCCACATCGCCGCTCTCATCATAGATAATGGAGGTCTCCAGCGTCACTGCCTCTGAATCGCTTGCCGCGTTCTCGCTGCCTTCTTCGCCCCACTGATGCGCGTCCTTCTGCACGTTGAATTTATAGTCGCCCTTTTCCAGAACATAGCAGCCCTGTCCGAAGTTATCGAAGGATGCCAGGTCATCAGTATCAAATTCAATCGTCACTTCCTCAGAAGCGCCCGGCTCCAGTGTGGAGGTCTTTCCGAATCCGACCAGCACTACCTTCGCCTTTTCCAGTCCGACGCCCTTGATGCCGAAGTTATCGGTATCGCTCTGATACGGCGCTTCCATGTAAAGCTCTACCACATCTTTGCCTGCCACATCGCCGGTATTTGTCACCGTCACGGTCACGCTGTTCGTACCGTGCGCCTCCAGGCTGACATCGGAAGCGGTGATTTCCTCAGTAAACTCTGTGTAGGAAAGACCGTAGCCGAACGGATACTGTACAACCTCCTCATAGCCCGTAGCTGTTCCGTTCTTAAATTCGATGCTGCTGAATTCCTCGGAATCGAAGTAGCCTACAGAATCCGCTGTCTCGTAATAGCGGTAGCCTACGTAGATGCCTTCCTCGTACTGATAGAAGGTCTGGTTGTCAGCGTTTGCATAACGGTTGTCATCTGTATTGTAATAGGTCGGATTCGTTGTCATATCGTATGCGTAGGTATCTACCAGGCGTCCCGACGGATTTGTGCGTCCGGTCAGAATCGTTCCGACGCCTACCACACCTGCCTCGCCCGGATGTCCGATCCACAGGCAGGCATCTACGTTGTACTCCTCCGAATCCACGAAGCCGAGTTCCATTGCAGTTGCGGAGTTGATCAGCACGATGGTGTGCGTATAATTCTCTTTGCAGAACGCAAGCAGGTCTTTTTCCTCCTGGGTGAGCTCCAGATAGGTGCTTCCTGTCAGCGTGCTTCCATCCCCGTCATAATCCATAGAGGGCGATGCTCCCTCTGCTCCGGAACGCGAGAAGGTTACGACTGCATAATCTGTATAACCATCTGCTGTCAGTACATCCTTGCCGCTCTCATAAACATCGGAACTGAACTCGTGTACCGTCGTGTAGCTTGTCCAGTCACCGCCGCCGGCGCCGCCTGTTCCAAAAATATCATCGCCGCTGTCCTCACCGGCGCTTGCGCCCGGATTGGAGTCACCGTTGTTCCGGTAGCCACCGCACTGCTCCTCCAGCCAGCTCCACGCCTCTTCGTTGACATCCAGCCCCGCCTCGATAAACGCATCGTTCATCATAACGGTGTTTTCGTCGTCCTGTCCTCCGGCGGAGCCTGTGCCGCCCTCCACGTAGTTATAGGACATAGCGCCCAGCATGGTCACCTTTGTTCCCTCTGCCAGCGGCAGGCAGTTGTCGTCATTTTTCAAAAGGACTGCGCCCTCCGCCTCTAACTGTACATTGACATCGTACCCTTCTGCGTAACACTCATCCGCAGTGGGAGCCGCCTGGACGTAAATGGTCGCCGGATTCACCACGGACATTACCATTGCTGCCGCAAATGCCATACTTGATATTCTTTTTACTGCATTATGCTTCCTCATATTTTCCCTCCTGAATTGTTTCTGCGGTTTCTTTCAGCGGATTTTCTTTCCCCCTTTTTGCTGTGTCTGAAACCGGAATTGCTTGTTTTTTTGTGCCATCAGCATAACACGATTTCCATTTAAGTTTTATTTTCTGGCATGATTGGTAAATTTTGCGGCACGATTGGTAATTTTTCGTCAAAAAACAGCACAGCCGTTTTCCGGTTGTGCTGTTTTTATATCTGTTTACACTATTTACCTGTCCGTTTGTGCTATTTTTATATTCAGAGACTTCCTAATGTAAAATACTTTCGTTCCTTTTAGGGCGATGCCGGCTACTGTTCAGGTCAGGACTTTGCATTCACTGCAAAGTCCGTAAGAAAATGATACAGGTGTGAGCAAATCCCATTCGCGGAGCGAATTTTAAATGGATTTGCGAATGTTACTGTGAACGAAGTGAACAGTAACCGATGCCGCAGCGGAGTCTGCCGGCACCGGCAGAAGAATCTGCAGGGAAAAGTAATCTTCCCCGGCTACGCAGGTAATCCCGCCGCCGTATTTTTCCGCGGTATAGCGGATGCTTTTCAGCCCGTATCCGTGGTAATCGCGGTCCGCCTTGGTGCTGACCGGAAGCCCGTCCTCAAAAGCCGGCTTTGTCTCGCAGTAGTTGCGGACGCGGATCATCTGGAAATTGCCTTTGGGAAACACGGAAACCTGGATGACGCGCTTTTGGCGGTCCTTATACTGCATGACCGTCTCGATGGCATTATCCAGCGCATTTCCGAACATCGTATACAAGTCCACGCTCCCGACAAAATCCAGCGCGGTTCCGTCCGCCATGCAGGTCATCTGAATCGCATGCTCCTCGCAGAAAAGGCTCTTTTCCGTCAGAACCGTGTCCAGCACCGGATTGCCGGTTTTCATCGCTGTATCGTAAATCATGATAGATTTTTCCATCTCGTCGATCTGCTCATGCAGCGCCTGCTCGTCGTGCAGCGCCCGCAGCGCTGCGATCTGATGCCGCAGGTCGTGGCATTTACGGTTTATCAGCTCAATATTCTCCTTCGACATCCGGTACTGCTCCTGCTGCTGATGCCAGAGCTGCCGGATGGTATCCAGCTCCTGCTCCGTACGCTGAATCTGCTCGACTCTGTTCTGCAAATAAAGCATCATAAAGCAGAACACCGCCATAATCAGACGGAATACCGTGATCATATTGGAGCCGCTCTCCGGCTCATACCCCAGCAGCCAGAACAGCACCTGGTAGTTGGACAGTACCGCGTAAACTACCAGAATGAACATGCTGAACAGAAGTTTCTGCCTGCCGACATGATAACGCCCGTTTTCCGCGAATCTGCCAACAAGAAATTTTTTCGTCAGTATGCAGCAGAGCGCCGTACACGCCAGATAAACCAGAAGAATCCAGACATAACGTACCGGGGTCTGTATCCGGTAAAAAATATCCGAGACCGGCATGACGATCTGTGTGAGCGCGTCGGTCACCAGATACACCAGCACCGTGCAGTAAAGCGCCGCCCTGCGCGGGATTTTGTATATTGCCGTTCCAAAAAGAAAGGCTCCCAGAAAATACAGCGGCGCCTCCAGCGAAGTGGAAGCATTCTCAAAATCAACAAAAACATCATCCAGAATCAAGAGCACTGCAAGCAGCAGCGCCGCAAGAAGCCCCTGCCGGACGCGATTTCTCTTCCGCTCACAAATGCTGCAGAAGACCGTCATCAGCGCGAGCGAGCAGGCGGTCATAAAAAACATCGGTCCGCTAAATACCATTCTCTCAAGCATCCGCCGTTCCTCCTATATAATTTGTTAAAGCGGCAATAAAGTTTTTCCGCTTCTGCCTGCTGACAGGCACGCGCTCGCCGTTGACGATCACCATTTCTTTTTCAAAACCGGAAACATAGGCGAGATTAATCAGATAACTGACGTTGCAGCGCGCAAAATGAAAGGGCAGAAGCCGCTCCTCCACCTCCCGCATGGTCGACCTGGTCTGGATATTTCCGGTTTTCGTGTGATAGAAAATCCGGTGTTTCTGACTCTCCACATAGCAGATATCCCCGATGCTGATTTTATACGCGCCATCCTCGTCCGATACCAGAAGCGCGTCGTCCGTCTTTCTTTTCAAAGAAGCGATCGCGTCGGAGAGCTCCATCGAAAAGCTGATGTAATTCACCGGCTTTAATATGTAAGAATGCGCCCGCACCCGGTAGCCCTGGATGGCATACTGCGCCATGCTGGTAATAAAAATCAGAATGACGTCCCGGTCCTTTTCCCGTATTCTTTTTGCCGCCTCCATCCCGTCCATTTTCGGCATTTCGATATCCATCAGAATAATGTCATAATCCGATTCGTAAGAAAACAGAAACTGCTCTCCATTGTAGAACACCTTCGTTTCCAGAGTAATGCCCTTTTCCTTTACATACGTCCCCAGATACTCCTTTATGACGCTGATGTAAGCTTTGTCATCCTCCACTATGGCAATTCTTATCATGTGCTCCCTCTCCCGTTTTTTACGCACTCCTGTTTCTCTTTTTCCGCTTTCTGCGCCGGATGCCCCGTCCGGGAAATCCGGCAGCTTTTCCGTTAAAAAAAGAATCCCGCTTTGCGAGATTCCACGCCGCAAAATATGCTGCACAGGCAATCTGTCTCTTCCCGGCGGGACCGGGAAAAGAATCACCTGTTTTAAATGATGTGTGAGCAGAGCGGTAAGCCGGGTTATGTCGTGAATGGTCATCTATCCAGACCTGGCGTTGCCGCCAGGTTCGAGCGACCTACCTGAAGCTGACGGGCCGCCATATGCTTCTCTTCGGTCTTGCTTCGGATGAGGTTTACATGTGCCCCGTCCGTTACCGGACGGGCGGTAGTCTCTTACACTGCCCTTCCACCCTTACCAGACATGCGCATCCTCTGCGGGTGCGCACGCCGGCGGTTCATTTCTGTTGCACTGTCTCTGGAGTCGCCTCCGCCGGACGTTATCCGGCATCCTGCCCTGTGAAGCCCGGACTTTCCTCGTCTGGCACCTTTCGGACAGCCAGCCGCGACCATTTACTCTACTCACATTTACCATCATATCCCGGATTTGCTTTTCTGTCAACCACTGCCCGCTTCGCAAATGGGCGTTTCCGTGTTAAGTCCGTGTTACTGTTCACGCCAGCCATGCAGACCACAGACCGCCTTTTCTATACGCCGAAGCAGCCTCCGCCGATAAATTCACGCAGCAGCGAATTCTGCGGAATGCTCTCGCCCGGAACCGCCACAAAGTAATCCAGGAATTTGAGCAGGCGCTTTGCCTCCACGTACTCCGGCGCCGTCCGCTCAATGCCGAACAGCAGCGGCTCTGCATAGGTCTTCAGCACAGCGAGCTCGTAAATAAGGGCGGAGTTAAACATTACGTCCGCCTCCTCCTGATTCGGGAAGATATAGTGCTCCTCCCCGCGGCGCACCGACGGCCACATGGCAATCGTGTTCTTCGCGGAGGTTCCCCGCGTGCGCGCATCGCGGATGATGCGGCGCAGGAGACGTCCGTCCGTCGTCGGGATGCGGTTGTGCTCATCAATATTAAGCTGCGTCAGCGCGCTGATATAAATCTTAAACTTATTCTCCCGCGGAAGGCTGTGGGAAAGCTGGTCGTTCAGCGCATGGATGCCCTCGATCACCAGCACATCCCTTTCGCCGAGCTGCAGGCGGTTCCCTGTATATTTGCGTTTGCCGAGGCGGAAATCGAACTCCGGAAGCTCTACCTCTTTTCCGGCGAGCAGATCCGTCATGTTCTGATTAAACAGCTCGATGTCAAGCGCATCCACGCGCTCAAAATCATAATTTCCGTTTTCATCGCGCGGCGTTTTCTCCCTGTCCACAAAATAATTATCCATCGGAATCGGGTGCGGCTTCATACCATTGACCGCAAGCTGGATAGCCAGGCGGTGAGAGAAGGTCGTCTTCCCGGAGGAGGACGGTCCGGCAATCATAATCAGCTTCTTTTGCGGGTCCGCGGCAATCTGGCTGGCAATCTGCGCAATTTTCTTCTCCTGCAGAGCCTCCTGCATCAGAATCAGATCGCTGATTTTTCCGGAAATGACCTGCTCGTTCAGATCCCCCGCCGTCGTCACCTCCATCAGCTCGCTCCACTCCAGCGATTCCTTCTGGATGGCGAACAGCTTCGGCTCCGGCGCAAACGGAGGCACCTTCTCCGGCTCTTCTATGGTCGGAATCTGCAGGACGAACCCCTCATCATAAGGATACAGCTCGAAATATTTCAGATATCCGCTGCCCGGAACCATATATCCGTAAAAATAATCGCAGAAGCCGTCCAGACTGTAGGTATTTACTTTGGAAGCCATGCGGTAATGGAACAGCTTCTCTTTATCTTCCATGCCAAGCCTGCCGAACAGGGCAATCGCCTTGTCGGTGTCCACCGCCTCCTTGCTGATCACGATATCGCGCTTCGCCAGCTCCTTCATAGCCGTCTTCACTTCGTGCAGAAACTTCGCCGTAACGCTCTTCTGCCCGCGCATGGTGATATAAACGCCCTCGCTTACCGCAAAATGAACCCACACACGGTCCGCCTGCTCCTCGCCGCCCACCTGGCGGATCGCTTTCAGCAGAAGCAGCAGCACGCTCCGGCGGTATGCGGAAAAGCCCATCGGGTCGGCGACCGTCACAAACGTAATGTGCTCCCCGTTTCCCATGCGCTTATTCAGCTCCTTCAGCTTTCCGTCCACAGTTGCCAGCACAATATCATGCGCATATTCCTTCTGGTACTCCTTGGCGGCCGCCAGATAGGAGGTCCCATCCATGTAGCTCTTCTCTTCTCCATTAATAAATACAGTAATCTGGTCGTTCATTTTCTTCCCCTGCCCTTTCTATATCACAGTAAACGGACTTCGTTCCTTTGCTTTCACAATCTCCAGGCCTTTGCAGTGCTTCTGCAGATATTTTTCCATCTGACCGATAAAAATATGCTCCAGCCCGTAGTGTCCGGCGTCAATAATCGCCGTTCCCTCGTCGATTGCATCCAGCCCGTCATGATGTCCGATATCGCCGGTAATCAGCACCTGTGCCTTTGCGCGCACAGCAGGCTTTATCATGCTCTTTCCGGAGCCGGGTGAGATCGCCACGCGCTGCACCACCTGCTCCAGGTCCCCGAATACCCGGACATTTTCCAGTTTAAAAATCGTTTTCACCAGCTCCGCGCACTCCCGCAGAGTGACGGGACGCACCAGGGAACCGACTCTGCCGAACCCCATGTACTGTCCGGTCTGACCGTCAATCCCGGTAATATCGAGGATATCCGGCTTCTGCAGCTTCATCATGCTGCCCGCCAGCTCCGCCATCTCCACCACATCATAGGTGGTGTGGGAGGCATAGCAGCAAATGTCATTCTGCAGCAGCGCCAGAAATTTTTTGCCCTTCAGCGTCTCCGAGGTGACGCTTTTTACACCCTCCATCGTCAGCGGATGATGGGTAAGCAGCATATCGGCGCCGCACGCTGCCGCCTGCGCGATTACGTCATCCGTAGCGTCCAGCGCAATCAGCACCTTTTTGATTTCCTTCTGGCGCCTCCCCGCCTGGAACCCGGAATTATCCCACTCTGCAGCTTTGTCGAGCGGGAACTGCTCTTCTATTTTCTGTATGAACTCTTTGGCTGTCATACTTTCCCTCCTTCGTAAAACTACGTACAGGTACTTCATTTTATAACATTTCAGACGCATTCTTGCACTCGCTGAACTGTTACTTAATTTTATGTTCAGATGCCTCTTTATGTCAAGCATTTCTGGACTTTTTTATCAATTTCTGCTATAATTTCGTGCATGGGAGGAATATGAATATTATGAAAACTACAAAACCTGTCAGAATATCTGATATTTTATTGTTTCTTTTGTTTAGCAGTCTTTTCGGCTACTGCATACTCCATCCGGAGTATTATCACAGCGGAAGCAAAGCGAAGAGCACCCTGAAGCTGCAGCCTCTGCGGCTTACCGCCGAGCTTGCCGTATTTGCTGCCGGAACGGCGCTGCTGCTTCTTGGGAAGCGTATCACGGAGCATCTGAAAAAATATGCCCGTCCGCTCAGCATTGCGCTGACTCTGCTGACGCCGGGCATTGCTTTTGCCTTTACTTATTTTATCACGCACTCGATACCGAAAAATTATTCGCCGGAAAACTACCGGAATCTTGCGCATTCGCCGGAAATTATTTTCTGGAATATCCTGACGGCCGCAATGCTGCTGCTTCTTTTTCTGATTATCACAAACAGTATGCGCGCAGCCTGCAGTCTGCTTGTTTTTATCAGCATTATTTTCTGTATCGCCAATTATTATGTATGCCGGTTCCGCGATATTCCGATTCTCGCCTCCGACCTTTATTCCTGGCGGACAGCCGCCGCCGTGGCGGGAAGCTACTCATACAAGCCCAACTTTGCCTGCCTGATCGCGCTGCAGACGGGGCTTGTATATTTCTTCGCTTTCCGCTGCCTGGGAAACACGCGCCTGTTCTCCCTGAAGCGCAGGCTTGCTTTCACGGGAGCCGGCTGTATCGCTCTCGGTATTTTCGCGAAGGGCTTTCTGTTCTCCGATTTTCTGCAGAGCCGCGGGGTATCCTTCAGCATGTTTAAGCCGCTGGTCGCCTACAATTCCAACGGCACCTACCTTGCCGTTATCCGCAGCTTCCAGTATCTGAAAATCGACAGACCGGAAAATTACTCTGCGGACGGGGCAGCCGGAATTGCCGCCGGTTATCCCAGCGATAAAGCCACAGCCTCCGACGATTACCCGAACATCATTATCATCATCGACGAGGCGTTCTCCGACCTCGGCGTGGTGGGCGACCTGGAGACGAATACCGATTATATGCCGTTTATACACAGTCTGCAGGAAAATACCATTCACGGCTATACCTATGCCTCCGTGCTGGGCGGCGGCACAGCGAACTCGGAATTTGAGGTGCTGACCGGAAACAGTATTGCTCTGCTTCCGCAGAACTGCATCGCTTTCCAGGTCTATCTGAAAAATGAAATGCCCTCCCTGGTTTCCGCCTGCGCGGACCTCGGCTACCAGGGGCTGATTGCGGTGCACCCCTACAACGCCAGCAACTACGGGCGAATGACCGCCTATCCGCTGCTCGGCTTCCAGACCTATTTAAGCAAGTCTGATTTTCCGAAGGACGCGCCGCGCATCCGGAATTATATTTCCAATATGGCGGTAAACGATATGATTATCCAGAAATACGAGGAGGCGAAGGCTTCCTCTGACAGCCCGTTTCTGTTTTATACGATGACCATGCAGAATCACAGCAGCTACCGCAAGGAACCGACGAATCTGCAGGATACCATCCAGCTTCCGGTGCATCCGGATGCCGAGGCACAGCAGTATCTGAATCTGATTAAGCACTCCGACGAGGCGTTTGAGGAGCTGACAGGATATTTCTCGCAGACGGACGACCCGACGGTGATTTTGTATCTCGGCGACCATCAGCCGAACATGAATACGGAATTTCTGAACAGCATTACGGACGGGGAATATGAAAACTGGAACGATGAGGAAATGATGAAGCGCTACGCCGTTCCCTTTATCCTCTGGTCCAATTATGACATGCCGGCAAAGGAATACGAAAAAACAAGCATGAATTTCCTGCAGAGCATTCTTTTTGAAAACTGTAATCTCCCCATGACGGGATACCAGAAGTATCTGCTGGATTTTGCCAGAGAGGTGCCGGCGTTTACTGCAAACGGCTACTGGGGCGCCGACGGAGGCTTCTACACAAAGGACGATACCTCCTCCCCCTATTATGAAACCGTGCAGGAATACTGCAGCCTCATCTACAACAACTTAAAGGACATCCGGAACCGTCCGGAGGGCTTCTACGAGCTGCTGACAGACTGAGCGTGCTGCCGGGCGCACCTGCAATGCAGGGGCTGCCGTCGACAGCTTTCTTCGGCTGCATGGCAAAAACGGACAGAGCGCGGTACCTTACTGCCGTGCCCTGTCCGTTTTTATATGCTGTATCTATTGTCTTTCGAAATTCAGGAAGCAACGCTTCCCACACTTATTTTATCTGGCTCTCCAGCACCTCTGCTGCCTTTGCAAGCGCGTCCTCCACGCCTGCCGGATTCTTTCCGCCTGCCTGCGCCATATTCGGACGACCGCCGCCGCCTCCGCCGACCAGCGCCGCGATTCCCTTGATAAGGTTGCCCGCGTGCGCGCCCTGCTTCTGCGCGCCGTCTGTCGCCATCGAAAGCAGGCTGACCTTTCCGTCATTGACGCTTGCCAGAACGATAACACCGTCGCCAAGCTTTTCTTTTAACTGGTCGCCGAGGTCGCGCAGCCCGTTCATATCAACGCCCTCCAGCTTCGCAGCCAGCAGCTTCACGCCTTTTACCTCTTTCACGTTATCCATAACGTCGCCGAGGGCATCCTTCGCCAGTCTGCTCTTTAAGGATTCCACCTCGCTCTGCGCCGCCTTCAGCTCCTCTGTGAGATGATGCAGACGGTCGAGCAGTGTCGCCGGCGTTGCCTTCACAGCCTTTGCCGCCTCAGCAAGCTGCTGCTCCAGATTGTGATAATATGCAAATACACCGTCGCCGGTCAGCGCCTCGATACGGCGCACGCCCGCCGCGATACCGGATTCGGAGACAATCTTAAAGGTCGTAATCATGCCCGTATTGGATACATGCGTACCGCCGCAGAGCTCCTTTGAGAAATCGCCCATCGAGACCACGCGCACATCATCCGCATACTTTTCGCCGAACAGCGCCATCGCACCCGTCTTCTTTGCTTCTTCAATGTTCATGATCTGCGTGACAACCGGAAGGGAAGCCGCGATCTGCTCGTTTACCAGCGCCTCCGTCTTTGCAATCTCCTCCGCCGTCATCGGAGCAAAATGCGCAAAGTCAAAACGCAGTCTGTCCGGCGTGACAAGAGACCCCTTCTGCTCCACATGCGCACCAAGCACTGTTTTGAGCGCCTTCTGCAGCAGATGCGTCGCGCTGTGGTTTTTGCAGGTATCCGCGCGCTTTTTCGGAGAAACAGAAAGCGTCACCTCGTCGCCCACCTTGAACATGCCCTTCGTCACTCTGCCGACATGTCCGACCTTGCCGCCCAGCAGCTTAATGGTGTCCTCCACCTCAAATTCCGCGTCCGCTGTGCGGATTACGCCAGTGTCGCCCTCCTGACCGCCCATCGTCGCATAAAACGGCGTCTGCTCTACAAAAATCGTCGCATTTTCACCGTCGGAAACCGCCTCGGTAATCTCCTTCTCTGTCGTCAGTACGGTAATCTTTGAGGTATATTCCAGCTTATCATAGCCGACAAATTCCGTCGTCACGGACGGGTCTATTTCATCATACACCGTAGCGTCCGCGCCCATGTAGTTTGTCACCTCGCGGGCATTGCGCGCCTTGGTGCGCTGCTCCTCCATCGCCGCCTTAAAGCCCTCTTCGTCGATGGTGTAGCCCTTTTCTTCAAGGATCTCCTTCGTAAGGTCCAGCGGGAAGCCGTAGGTATCGTACAGAGTAAACGCATCCCTGCCTGCCAGCGTCTTTACGCCCTCCGCTTCCATTTTGCTTTCCATACCGGAAAGAATGCTTAAGCCCTGGTCGATCGTCTTATTAAATTTATCTTCCTCCTGTGTCAGCACCTTGAAGATAAAGTCTTTCTTCTCCTCCAGCTCCGGATAGCCGTCCTTCGAACCCTCGATCACCGTCGCACTCAGCTCGGACAGAAACTTGCCGGAGATACCCAGCAGTCTTCCGTGACGCGCCGCACGGCGGATCAGACGGCGGAGCACATAACCTCTGCCCTCATTCGTCGGCATGATGCCGTCGGAAATCATAAATGTAGCGGAAC
Organism: Marvinbryantia formatexigens DSM 14469; assembly: GCF_025148285.1. Taxonomy (NCBI): domain Bacteria; kingdom Bacillati; phylum Bacillota; class Clostridia; order Lachnospirales; family Lachnospiraceae; genus Marvinbryantia; species Marvinbryantia formatexigens. Next base: position 4,570,358 of record NZ_CP102268.1, read on the forward strand.
GGATATGGTCAGTAATCAGACGGATAGAAACATCCTTCTTTTCATCCGTTTTGTATTCGGTGTGCGCAAACTCGCAGACCTTGTTGCGCAGCGCCTCAATGGTGTCCACGTCAAAAATGGAATCCACATCCTGCACGACAACGGCAAGACGCTCCAGTCCCATGCCGGTATCGATATTTTTCTGCTGCAGCTCTGTGTAATTGCCGTTTCCGTCATTCTCAAACTGGGTAAATACATTGTTCCAGACCTCGATATAGCGGTCGCAGTCGCAGCCCACCGTGCAGCCCGGCTTTCCGCAGCCGTATTTTTCGCCGCGGTCATAGTAAATCTCCGAACACGGACCGCAGGGACCTGCGCCGTGCTCCCAGAAGTTGTCCTCCTTGCCGAAGCGGAAAATACGCTCCGCCGGAATGCCGACTTCTTTATTCCAGATATCAAACGCCTCGTCATCCTCCAGATACACGGACGGGTACAGGCGGTCTGCATCCAGCCCTACCACTTCCGTGAGAAATTCCCAGGACCAGGCAATCGCTTCATGTTTAAAATAGTCTCCGAAGGAGAAATTGCCAAGCATTTCGAAAAACGTGCCGTGACGCGCCGTCTTGCCGACATTTTCAATATCACCGGTACGGATACATTTCTGACAGGTCGTCACCCTTCTGCGCGGCGGAATCTCCGCCCCGGTAAAATATGGCTTTAAGGGCGCCATGCCGGAATTGATGAGCAGAAGGCTCTTATCATTATGGGGTACCAGAGAAAAGCTCTTCATTGCCAGATGACCTTTGCTCTGGAAAAAATCCAAAAACATTTTTCTAAGTTCGTTCACACCGTATTGCTTCACAATCTTTCCTCCTCAAAATCATATGCAGCATCTTTGCCCATCCGGCGCTCCGGTCCGCGCAGAGATACTGCATCCTGTTATTTTGCAGCAGCTCCTGCGCCTTGCCGGGCTGCTGCGTTTTCTCCCTGGCAGCTTTACTTCTCCTGCACTGCCTTTTTTGCATCCTTGCGGTCACGCAGGCGCTTGCCGAGCATGATGCCGGCAAAGGATGCCGCGCCGACGAAAATCATTTTTACTATCATCTGAATCAGATACGTTACAAAAGCCATGAGAATACCTCCTATTCTGCTTTAATCTGATGATACCCCTTTTTGCCTTTTTTAATCAGCAGCACGCCGTCCGCGTCGAAATCCGCCGTCGTAAAGACGCGGTCGATTGCCGTTACCTTTTTATCATTTACCGTAACACCGCCCTGCTGCACCAGTCTTCTCGCCTCGGAACGGCTCGCGGAGAGCTTCGTCTCCACCAGAAGACTTAAAATATCCTTTCCGGCATCCAGCTCCGCCTGCGGATATACGGTGGTCGGCACGTTCTCGCTCTTACCGCCGCCCGCAAACAGCGCCTTCGCCGCTTCGTCCGCCTTCTTCGCCTCATCCTCGCCGTGTACCAGCTTCGTCAGCTCAAACGCCAGGATTTCCTTCGCTTTATTGAGCTGGCTGCCCTCCCACTTGTCCATCTCGTCGATTTCCTCCAGCGGAAGGAAGGTGAGCATCCGGATACATTTCAGAACGTCTGCGTCCGCCACGTTTCTCCAGTACTGGTAGAACTCATACGGAGAGGTCTTATTGGGATCGAGCCAGACAGCGCCGGACTGCGTTTTGCCCATCTTCTTGCCCTCGGAATTTAAAAGCAGCGTAATCGTCATGGCATGGGCGTCCTTGCCCAGCTTGCGGCGGATAAGCTCCGTGCCGCCCAGCATATTGCTCCACTGATCGTCGCCGCCAAACTGCATGTTGCAGCCATAGCGCTGATACAGCTCCAGGAAGTCGTAGCTCTGCATGATCATGTAGTTAAATTCCAGAAAGCTTAAGCCCTTCTCCATTCTCTGCTTATAGCACTCCGCACGCAGCATGTTGTTGACCGAAAAATGCGGTCCCACCTCGCGCAGGAATTCTATATAATTGAGATTCGTCAGCCAGTCGGCGTTGTTTACCATCAGCGCCTTGCCCTCGCCGAATTCGATAAAACGGCTCATCTGCTTTTTAAAGCACTCGATATTGTGATTGATGGTCTCCGTCGTCATCATCTGACGCATATCGGTCCGCCCGGAGGGGTCTCCCACCATGCCGGTGCCGCCGCCCAGCAGCGCAATCGGCCGGTTTCCTGCCATCTGCAGGCGCTTCATCAGACAGAGCGCCATGAAATGACCGACATGCAGACTGTCCGCCGTCGGGTCGAAGCCGATGTAGAAAGTCGCTTTGCCCTCGTTGACCATTTTTCTGATTTCTTCTTCATTTGTCACCTGCGCGATCAGACCGCGGGCAACCAGTTCTTCGTAAATTCCCATAACTGTTCTCCTCAGATTTTCCTTTTTCAGGCTATCCTTAACTATACCATGCCGGACGCCAGAATGCAAGAGCAAACATCAGCCTGCTGTTTTTCTCAAAAGGCGTTATCTCATTTCCCCGCCGTCATCCACGGCAAGCTCTTCGCCGTCCGCCGCCGAAGTGGCAAGCCTGTCGCAGCGCTCGTTCAGCTCGTGTCCGTCATGACCCTTTACCCAGATAAATGACACCTCGTGCGGTTCCATTGCCGCAAGCAGACGCTTCCAGAGCTCCACATTTTTTACCGGCTCGTTTTTTCCGCGCTTCCAGCCCTTTCTCTGCCAGCTATCGATCCAGTGCCGGTTGAAGGCGTCCGTGAGGTACTTTGAATCAGAATAAAGCTCCACCTGGCATGGGCGGTTCAGCGCCTCCAGACCGATGATCGCCGCCATCAGTTCCATACGGTTATTTGTCGTCTTCTCATATCCCTGGCTGAAGGTGCGCTCATGCAGCACGCCCTTCGTATCCGTGTAATGCAGAATCGTGCCGTACCCGCCCGGTCCGTCCGGATTTCCGCGCGCGGCGCCGTCCGTATATATTTTTACTAACATTCTTCCAGTATCTCCCTGATTTGTTCTGTCACTGCCTTTGCCCGCTTATGATTCGCTCCATTCGCCGTCACGCCGACCACCACATCATCTCTGGTAATCAGCCCCGGAAAATAAAAATCGCATTTGTCCTTGTCGCTGCAGACGTTCACCAGTATCCCCCGCTCCCGGCAGACGCGGTAAATGTCCTCGTTAATTTTGTGGTCGTTGGTCGCCGCGATGACCAGCTCCGCGTCGTAAATATCACTGCTCTCATATTTCTTCCGCAGGATCTGTATATCGCCTGCTTTTTCCATCTTATTCAGCTCCGGGTTCACCTCCGGCGCAATCACCGTCACGCAGTCCACAAACTCGCACAGCGAGCGGATGCGCCGCTTTGCAATGGTTCCCGCCCCCACCACATACACACGTTTTTTACTCAAATCCACAAACATTGGAAAATATGGTTTTCTGATTTTTGACACGCTATGCACCTCTGTTATTAATAGTTTCTATGCATCCAGTATACAAAATCTTGCTATTTTCATCAAGCACAAATTTAATACTGGTTTTTTATGCACATTTCGTATATAATGATGCCAGGGTCAAAAAGTCTGAGCCTGCATGAGCTTGCTCATTAGCAGGTGAAAGACTTTGAGACCCGCCCCGGTATGAGCATAAAAGTGGGATGTATATCCCACGATATGCGAATATTGGGTATGGATTGCGGGAGTGCGCAGCACGGAGCAATCCACTGGCATCATGGCTGGTTTTATCTCAGCTTCGCCAGGGTCAAAAAGTCTGAGCCTGCTTACAGACGGGTGAGGAACTCTGGCATCGTACATATCTACTAACGGGAGGAAATTATGAGCTTCACATTTATAAAAAAGCTGCCGATTCCGGCAGAGATTAAAAAGCAGTTTCCCATTTCCGGAAACGCTGCTTCCATAAAAGCACAGAGAGACGCAGAAATTAAGGATGTCTTTACCGGCGCTTCCGATAAATTTCTGGTAATCATCGGTCCCTGCTCCGCGGACAATGAAGAATCGGTTATGGATTATGTAAACCGGCTTGCCGCAGTACAGGAGAAGGTCGGCGACCGGCTGATTCTGATTCCGCGCGTCTACACAAACAAGCCGCGTACCACCGGCGAGGGCTATAAGGGCATGGTTCACCAGCCGGATCCGGAGAAAAAGCCGGATATGCTGGCGGGACTGGTTGCCATCCGCAAGCTGCATCTGCGCGTCATCGAAGAAACAGGACTTACTTCTGCGGACGAGATGCTTTACCCGGAAAATTTCTGGTATCTTGCCGATCTGCTCTCCTATGTTGCCATCGGGGCGCGTTCTGTGGAGGACCAGCACCACCGCATGACAACCAGCGGTATGGATGTGCCCGCCGGCATGAAAAACCCCACCAGCGGTGATTTTTCCGTTATGCTCAATTCCGTCGTCGCCGCCCAGGCTTCGCACGACTTTATTTACCGCGGCTGGGAGGTTTCCACACAGGGCAATCCGCTTGCGCACGTCATTCTGCGCGGTGCGACCAACAAGCACGGAAATTCCATCCCGAACTACCACTATGAGGATTTAATCCGCCTGCTGCATATGTACGACGAGCGCGACCTTGCCAATCCGGCCGCCATCATCGACGCAAATCATTCTAATTCCAACAAGCAGTACCAGGAGCAGGTGCGCATCGTAAAAGAGGTCATGAACAACCGCAATTTAAACACACGCCTGAAGACGCTGATTAAGGGTGTCATGATTGAGAGCTACATCGAACCGGGCAACCAGAAAATCGGCTGCGGCGAACACATTTACGGAAAATCCATCACCGACGCCTGCCTCGGCTGGAAGGAATCCGAGGAGCTGATTTACGACATCTACCGTATGTGCTGAAAATATTAAAAAAGCTTTATCTGTGCAGCTGAATTTCAACAGATGGCAGTGTCCGAATATAACAACACTCTGTAAAAGGACTTCATCTGTGCGACCGGATCACAATCGCACAGGCAGAACAAATCCCCCGGCTGATTTTTTTCAGCCGGGGCATCTCGAAACAGCTTCCATACCCTTCCTTTCGCGGGAGCGTTGACGAATATATGTATTACTGCGCCGACGATGCGTCCGTCCTGCAGGATTGGTGAACCCGACAGGAGTGATGTCAAGTAAGGACAACTTTTTACTGCATACAATTCATAATCACACTGATCATCATTTCTTTTTCTTCCGGTCTTGATTCCGCAATCATTATCGTAAGGGCAACCAACGTTGCATCTTCTATCTTCTTTTTTCCCTCTACAAACAATGCCTTATTCTTATCAAGGAAATACAAAAACATTGTGGCGGCAATTCTTTTATTTCCATCAAAAAAGCTATGATTCTTCGTTACGAAGTATAAAAGATTGGCTGCTTTTTCTTCCAGTGATTCATAAATATCCACTCCTCCGAAGGACTGATAAATATTGCCGATACTGCCTTTGAATGAGTCGTCTTTCTCTTTACCAAACAAATCTGATTCATCGCCAAAGCGCATACTCTGAATTACCTCTATACATTCTTCATATTTTAGAACATATATTGCTTCATTCCCCTTCGGTCGATCCATGTTCTGATGATCATATGCATCCAGCAAATCGAGTGCATTGCTATATTTTTCAATTACAGAAAGCACTTGTTTGCTGTCCAGTTCATTCTCCGTCCTTTTCATAATCCGTATCACTTCCCCCAATTGTTTGATACGATTATCATTGACCGCATATCCCTTCAATATGTACTGTTTTAAAACAGAATTTGCCCAACGTCGAAATTCTACACCCCGTTTTGATTTCACGCGATAACCAACGGAAATGATTACATCCAGGCTATAATATTCAATGTTTCTTTCTACCTCTCGTTCTCCCTCAGTTTGAACTGTCGCAAATTTTGCGACAGTTGAATTATCAACAGATAATTCCTCTTTAAACGCATTGTTAATATGCTTGCCAATCGTTTTTACATCTCTGTCAAACAATTCCGACATCTGGTTCCGGTTTAACCATACCGTCTCGTCTTCTATCGTTACAGGTAATTTCACTTGATTATCTTCCGTCTCAAAAATTACAATCTCGTTATTTTTCTGCATCCTTCTCCTCCTTTTACTTTTTTTCAATCAGTTCTTCGTACTTTATCTGGTACTCTATCAGTCTTGGAATATATTCCGGCGGTCTCCTGCGCCCCGCCTCCCAATCCTCTATCGTTCTCAGAGGAATTCCAATATGTACTGAAAATTCTTTTCTGGACAACCCGGTTCGCTCTCTGATTTTTCTTATCTTCTCTGCTAATTCCATATTTCTCACCTGCTTTAATATTTTCCTTAGCATATCACACTTTTCCTATTTTCGCAATGCGTGGTTTTTGAGGCTACGTCCGGGCAGCATCTCGAAAAAGCTTCGCTTCTTGCTCATGTATGGCTTTCACCATCTTTCACCGGCTACGTCCGGGCAGCATCTCGAAAAAGCTTCGCTTTTTCTCGATGTCCGGCTTTCACCATGTTTCACTGGCTACGCAATGCAGCATTCGCAATCCGCTTCGCTTCTTGCTCATGTATGGCTTTCGCCATATATCACTGGCTACGCCGTGCGGCACCTCGAATCCGCTTCGCTTCTTCTCGGTGTTCGGCTTTCGCCGAATGTCAATCAAAAATGACACAATCCTCTGTGAGCAAGCTCACATGATTGTGTCATTTCCGATTGCCGCACGGCTCAATGCTCCAGCATGTTTTCGATGAAGATTCCATACCCTTTGGTGGGGTCGTTGACGAATACATGTGTTACTGCGCCGACGATGCGTCCGTCCTGCAGGATTGTTGAACCCGACATACCTTGAACTATACCGCCGGTGAGGGCGAGCAGATTCTCGTCGGTGACGCGGATGACCATGCTTTTGTTGGCGTCACTGCTGTTGAGGTTGATTTTTTCGATGGCGATGTCGTATTCTTTTACTTCCCCGTCCACGGCGCTGAGGATGGTTGCCGCACCTTCCCGGATTTCCTGTTTATAGGCGATATCGAGGGCATCGCAGTACGCCAGGGAGCCGGGGTCGGACGTGATGTCTCCGAAGATGCCGATTCCGGTGTTTTCCCGGACGGTGCCGAGGATTTCATCGCCGGAGTAGCGGATGATTCCGGAGAGTTCGCCCGGCACACCGTTTTCGCCCTTTACAACGGCGCGGATGTCGGTGTTGTAGAGCGTGCCGGACTGAAGATTGAGCAGAGTGCTGGTGTCGATGTCGCTGATGCCGTGACCAAGTGCACCGAAGCTTC